>NZ_DATMVN010000176.1:0-22707 GCF_035563135.1 Streptomyces sp. | reverse complement strand
CGCGGCTGTTCCGCACGGGGTGCACGCTGCCGGGGTGCGATCCGGCGGCTGTGGCCATGGCCGGTGACGACCGTCACATGGACGCAGGCGCGGCCGCCCTGGGCTGTGAGGTGCGTTCCGTGGACCGCCGGCCCGCGGCGGAGCGGCCCGGCGGGCTGTGGGTGCTCGGGCTGCCGGTACTCGCCGGGGAAGGGACGGGCACACCCCGCTCGTGAAGGATTCCAGGAGAAGGTGTGAGGGATATCCCTGCCCCTGAGGGGGGCCGGGGGCCCGGCGGGGGTTTAGCTTGGTGGACATGTCCCCGTATCCGAACCCGTCCGTCGCCGTGCGTCCCGCCTCAGTGGTCAACGAAGAGATCCGCACCCTGTGGCAGCGCTCCGGCGGGCTGCTGTCCCCGGACGACGAGGCCGAGTACCAGCGTCTGCTGGTGGAGTGGGCCGCAGCGGCGGGTACGAGCGTTCGTCCGGCCGTCTGAGCAGCCGGGCGGCGCGCGTTGCCGCGAATGGTTCCGGCGATCCCCCGCATCGCCGGAACCAGGGATACAGCATGTCCCCGCGCCGCCCACGGGTCAATGAGATAAACGTGCCCCGCCGGACGGGAACCGCCCGGCGGGGCGTTCTCTTCCACTCGCGGGAGAAACCGGTGGACCGGCGGTCGAAGCGGACCGTCGCCCATGCAGACCCCGGCCGCCAGGTCCATTCGACGGCGCAGCGGTGCTGTCGTGGTGCCCGGTGGTCCTTCGTCCTGGGAGGCGGCGGCGGGGCGAAGGCCGGAGCGGATCAGGGCCCTTCGCCGGTGGTGCCCGGGAAGCCCGGCGTACCGGCCGGGACGCTGTCGGCCGAGGGGGCCGTCAGCGCAGACCGAGGCGCTCGGCCTGCCGTTCCGCTCCGCCGAGGACGCTGTCGAGCAGCCCCGGGAAGAGGGCCTCCAGGTCCTCCGTCCGCACACAGCTCAGCTTGGCCGTGCCGCGGTAGAACTGGGTGATGACGCCGTTCTCACGGAGCACCCTGAAGTGGTGCGTGGCGGTGGACTTGGACACCGGGAGATCGAAGCGGGAGCAGGCCTGCTCGTCCGCCGCACCGGCCAGTTGACGCACGATGCGGAGCCTGATCGGATCGGAGAGCGCGTGGAGCACCCCCTCCACGCGGATCTCCTCGCGTGAGGGGTGGGCGAGTACGCGAGCGGCAGTCGTCGTCACGGTGGCTCCACTTCGCACAGGGGTCTCCATCGTACGAGGATCGTCGTAGTTTTATCCACGGTTCGCCACCACGAGCCGGACACGAGGGCTGCCGTCCGGCCTCCGGCCGAACTCCTCCAGGGGCAGCAGCCGCACCGCGAATCCGGTGTCCGTGAGGTCGTCCACCACACCGGCGAGCGGAAAGGTGCGGTAGTACATGACGAAGGGCGGGCGCCACAGCGCGTTGCGCACCCGCATGGCCAGATCGAAGCCGAGCAGCGACCAGTAGCCCGGGGAGCCCACATCGGGCGGCGCGCCCACCGGGAAGACGAACAGACCGCCCGGCCTCAGTGCCGCGTGCACCTGCCCGAACAGCCCGGGGCGTTCCTCCGGCAGGAAGTGGCCGAACGCCCCGAAGCTCAGGGCGAGGTCGAAGACCTGCGCGAACGGCAGCGACCGGGCGTCGGCCCGGACCCAGTCCACCGCCGGACCGGCGCCGTTCGCGGCGTGCGCGGTCCGGGCGACGTCGAGCATGCCGGCGCTGAAGTCGACGCCGGTGACCCGCTCCCCGCACAACGCGCGCAGCACGCCCACGCCCGCCCCTGTGCCGCAGCAGACGTCCAGGCCCCGGCCGAACGGCCCGAGGGGCCGCACCGCGTCGGCGACGGCTTCGAGCACCCGGTCCGGGGTCCGGTAGGGCGTCAGATCGAACTTCGGGGCGAGCAGGTCGTAACCGTGCATCGTCGAGGAGAGCGCCTGGACGGCCAGTTCGCGCAGTGTGGGGCCCTGGGGAGTGAACATCGCGGCTCAGCGTACCGACAGAGGCGGTGTCACACCGCCCGGTCGTACTGTTCGGGCGTCCGGACGTCCCCGCCGAGTTCGCGCGACGCCTTGCGGGCGAAGTAGGGGTCGCGCAGCAGTTCGCGGCCCAGCAGGACGGCGTCCGCGCTGCCGTCGGCGAGGATCTTCTCCGCCTGCACCGGGTCGGTGATCAGCCCCACGGCTGCCACCGGGAGGCCGGTCTCGTTGCGCACCCGCTCGGCGAAGGGCACCTGGTAGCCGGGTCCTGCGGGGATCCGCGCCTTCGGCGCCAGGCCGCCGGTGGAGACGTCCAGCAGGTCGACGCCGTGCGCGAGCAGTTCACGTGCGAAGCGGACGGTGTCGTCGGCGGTCCAGCCCTCACGCGGGTCGTCCGTGTTCTCGGACAGCCAGTCGGTGGCGGAGATGCGGAAGAACAGCGGGAGATCCTCGGGCCACACGGCGCGCACGGCGTCCACGACCTCCAGCGCGAGGCGGGTGCGGTTCTCGAAGGAGCCGCCGTAGGCGTCGGTGCGGTGGTTGCTGTGCGGGGAGAGGAACTGGCCGATCAGGTAGCCGTGTGCCCCGTGGATCTCGGCGACCTCGAAGCCCGCGTCGAGCGCCCGGCGGGCGGCGTCGGCGAACTGCCGCACGACCTGCTGGATGTCCTCGATGCCGAGCTCGGCAGGCACCGTGTGGGACTCGTCGTACGCAAGGGGGCTCGGGGCGACGGGCTTCCAGCCCTCGGGGCCGCCGGCGCCGAGGGGGGTCCCGCCGCGCCAGGGGCGGTCGGTGGAAGCCTTCCTCCCGGCGTGGGCGAGCTGGATGCCCGGGACGGTCCCCTGGCCGGCGAGAAATCCGGTGATCCGGCGGAACGCCTCCACCTGGCGGTCGTTCCAGATGCCGAGGTCCGCGGGGCTGATCCGGCCCTCCGGACTGACGGCGGCGGCCTCGACGAGGATGAGGCCGGTTCCGCCGGCCGCGCGGGCGCTGTAGTGGGCGAAGTGCCAGTCGTTGGCCGTGCCCGTGCCGGGTCCGGAGACTTCCGCGCTGTACTGGCACATCGGGGCCATCCATATGCGGTTGGGAATGTTCAGCGACCGCAGGGCGTAGGGCTCGAACAGTGCACTCACAGGGGACTCCGGTTCCTCGGGACGCAGCGGGCGAAGTGGCGGCCCGGGTACGCCGGGCCGCCACTTCGTACGAGATTCATCGTACTACGAGATTTAACGTAATACGACAATCATCGAAATACGGGCCGCGCGCACGATCCCCCTCATCCCCCCGGCCGCAGCCGGCGGCGGAGCCGGACGGCGGCGTCCGCCCCGTACATCTGGCTCCAGCTGCGACCGGCTCCTGATGTCCAGGTCACCTGTACGTCGGCCCCGACCGTCCTGACGGCCTCCACCGTCATCAGCCGGTCCCCGTCCCGTACGTCGCCGCGCCGCAGCTCGCACGCCCTGACGGTCACGGGATCCGCCGACCGCGCGTTCTCCGCCTCGCCGGCCGCCGCGACGAGCGCCGCGGCCAGCTCCCTGGCCGCGGCCGGGGAACAGGACCAGGAGGCGTGCGCCGCGGGCCCCTCGATCAGGATTCCGACCTGGAGGGGCCCCTCCGCAGGCCCGGGGGCCACCTCCAGCGTCGCACCGCCCCCCTCGGTGTCCCGGATCTCGATACTCATCCCTGCCGCCTCCTCGTCCCGCTCCGGTCAGCCGATCCGGAGACTCTCCGGCGGGCCCAGATAGCTGGGCTTGAGGCCGCCGGTGTCCACCACGAGGTTCTGGAGTACCACGGTCGGGTCGGCCATCCAGAATTTCAGCACGTGGACCCCCGCCCGGCCGATGTGGTGCACGGTGCCGGTGCGGTTGACGTTGTCCGAGGTGTTGCGGGCCCACTGCGTGTTCATGGTGCCGTCGTCGGCCCCCGTGACCGCGGTGATGTCGACGGACTGCGGTACGTCGTCGTCGAAGGAGACCGCGTAGGTGAGCCCGTCGGCCGCCAGGGCGCTGTTACGGGGCGAGAGGTACGCCCAGACGGTGACCGGGCCGGTGGTGAACAGGCTGACCCGGTACTCCAGCCGGGGCCCGCGGCCGCCGGGGGTCTGCCGCGCCGCGGTGACCGGGAAGGGCTCCATGCCCGATCCGGTGCGGCCGATGCCCGGGATGCGGCGCCAGGAGATTCCGCCGCGGCCGACCGCCCGGTGGAAGTGGTCGGCCTCGATGGAGACGTATCCGTTGGCCTCGACGAACCCCCTCAGCTGTGCGCGTGCCGTCCTGGGCCGGTCGATCACGGCACGGACGACGACCTCGCTGCCGCCGGGGCCCGACACGGTGACGGGAACCCGTGTGACGCCCTGCGGGGCCCGCGACCAGTCGACCCGGAAGGTGACCCGGGTCTGGGCGTCCACCCGGCCCCGCGTCCGGTCGGCGATCAGCCAGGAGGCACCCGTACGGATGCGGAAGCCGAAGGGTTCGGTGCCCCGGTTGAACACCTCGACGTACTGGGCGGGCTGGCTCTGGTACGGGCTGAAGACCGGCAGGACCGCTTCGCCGGTCTCACCGGCCCCCGGCCACCAGTGGGTGGAGCCGTCGACGGCCACGCCCATCTCGGCCACGCGCGGGAGTTCGATGCGCCGGACGGCGGGAAAGATCTCGTCCGCTATCGCCACGTCGTCCAGCTCGGGCTGCTGCCAGGGGGCGTTCGGGCCGTAGCGGTCCACATCGCCGTAACCGATGTGCGGCTGGGTCTGGAAACCCTTCCACTTGCCGCTGGCCACCTCGGTGTTGAAGCGCCGCGCCAGGGCGAAGTCCTCGGCCAGCCCCGCCTCGGCGGTGGCCGCGAGCTGGTTGGTCAGGGCCCGGCCCTGGGGTGCGTAGTGCAGGTTGGTGAACTCCGCCTCCCGCAGGGCGTACAGGTTGGCGGTGGCCCGGACGGCGTATCCGACGAGCTCGTACCAGGCGTCCTGGGCGGATGCGGGCAGGCTCCGCCGGACGCGTTCCGCGGACGCGTCCAGGCGCTGCCAGTCCTCGGTGACCCGCTCCAGCTCGCGGTAGTCGACGATGCTGAAGGGCGTGGCCCGGTCGTCGTAGACGACGGCCGAGGAGTCCGTCGCCGGGTCCTTGGCCGGATCGAGGGTGATCTTCCGGTTGAGCAGCTCGGGCTTGCGGCGGGACTGCAGCCGGGCGTACGTCCGCAGGATCCCGGCGATCTCCTCGGCCTGCCGCTCGCCGAAGTTCTGCGCGGCGTAGTGCTCCTCCCACTCCGGGAGGGCCTCCAGGGGCCAACGGCCGGGGTCCCAGGCGTATTCCAGGAAGAACTGGGTGGACAGTTCGTTGCCTTTGAGATCGCCCGCATTGGCGACCCAGAGACCGCGGTTGCCGTAGGCCGCGCTCTGGTGGAGCTGGTCCCACATGTTGGGGAGCGAGGTGGTGTCGACCCACTTGTAGTTGCGCCCCACCCCGACGTAGTCGAAGTGGTAGTAGAGGCCGTAACCGCCGCTGCGGGCATCGTGTTCCAGGTCCGGGAGCTTGCGGACGTTGGCCCAGTTGTCGTCGGTGAGGACGACGGTGATGTCGTCCGGGACCCTGAGTCCGCGGTCCCAGTAGTGCTGGACCTCCTTGTAGAGGGTCCACACCTGCGGGACCGCGTCCGGTGCGCCGAGTTCCTCGGCGAGGATCTCGCGCTGGGTGGCGATGATCTCGGTCATCAGCTCGATGCCGTCCCCGTCCGGCAGGCTGACGTCACCGTTGCCGCGCATGCCGAGGGTGACCACGCCCTCGAAGTCCTCGTCCGCCATGCGGCGGATGCCCTCCCGCCAATAGGCTTTGACCGCCTCGGCGTTGCGGCGGAAGGACCACTCCCCGGTGCCGCCGTACGGATCGTGGCCGGGCTCGGTGATGTTTCCGGCACTGTCGCGCACGGCGGCGACGGCGTGCCTGTTCCACTCCTCGATCCCCCGCATCATGGGCGCCTCGTGCGAGGTCCCCATGACGACTCCGTAGGCCTTCGCGGTGGCGTGGTTCTCCGGGTCGTCCTCGGCGAAGGCACGGCCCCAGACCGCCGGCCAGAGGTAGTTGGCCTTCAGCCGCAGCATCACTTCGAAGACCTTGGCGTGGAAGGCGGCGTTGAAACCGCCCTCGAAGCCGGGTGCCTTGCCGGGTCCGAAGTAGGCGGGGGCCCAGGTGCCGAGCGCCGGGTTCTCGTCGTTGATGAAGAACCCGCGGTATCTCACGGCGGGGGTGCCCTGGCTGTGCAGGCCGGGCAGGACGTACAGCGCGTCCCGGTGGACGGGGGTGACGTCGTCCCACCAGTACCAGGGCGAGACCCCGATGCCCCGGGAGACGTCGTACACCCCGAAGATCGTGCCGCGCTGGTCGCTGCCCGCGATGACGAACGCGCGGTCCACTCCGGGCAGCGGCTTCTCCACCACTGTCTGGAGGCTGGTCTCCCACTTGCCCTGGATCCCTGAGACCTTCAGCCTGCCGGCCTCGATCAGGGCGTCGATCAGCGGGCTGCGGCCGATGGTGCCGACGAGGACGAGCTCACGGCCGCGTGGTGCCGCCTCGCGTGACAGGGCCGGGCGGACGCCGCTGACACGTTCGATGTCGTCCTGAAGGTCACCCGCCACCCGGACGACGCCCTCATGGTCCTTGTCGCTGACCACGATCGGGGCCGCCCTGCCGCCCGCGACCAGGGGAAAGGCTCCGGAGCGGGGTCTGAAGGAGATGTACGCGCCGGGGTCGGCGGGCCGGAGGGCGGGTCCTCGGCGGGGCTGGGTGGCAGCGGCCTCCCCCGTCAGCCCCGTCAGCGGGCCGAGCGGCGTCGCCGCCAGGGCGGTGATCCCGATACCGGCCCCGAGGACCGATCTGCGGCTGGTGTGCTTGTCCATGTCCCTCTCCCATTTTGTTCACACGCATGACAAATTGGACGGGTGCGAGCCCTCGGCAGGCGGCCGGCGGGGCCCTACGGCTTCAGGTCGGTGGCGCCGGGTGTCGCGGCGGCCTGCCGGCCGGCCCCCGGCGCCGGTTCCCCGCCTTCCCCCGGGGCGGACGAGAGTGCGGCGACGATCGCGTCGGCGGTGTCGTCGGGCTCCGGCGTGATCAGACCGACGACGATGTACACCACCAGTGACGTGGCCAGCGGTGTGACGATCACGAGCGTCTGGTCCGTGCTGTCGAGCACGAACTTCACGAAGAGGTATCCCAGCAGCCCCAGCGCCCAGGAGGACAGTGCGGCCCGGGGCCCGAACCGGCGGAAGGCGGGCAGCAGCCCCAGGAGCATCGGGATCGATATGGGGCCCATCACGGCCGCGACCAGTCCGACGATGATGCCGAGCACACCCCCGAAGTGATCGGCCTGGATCGCGATGATCATGCTGACGCCGATGAAGACGACGGTGCACACCCGGGCGACGAGCAACCCGGTCGCCGGGGACAGGTCCCTGGCACGGCGGACGACGGCGGGGATGATGTCGCGGGTGACGACCGCGGAGACCGCGTTGGCGTCCGAGGAGGCCATCGCCATGGTGTGGGAGAACATCCCGGCCAGCGTCAGCCCGACGAGCCCTGCGGGCAGGTACGACTCCGCCATCAGGGCGTACACCTTCTCCGGGTCCGCGATGTCCGGCAGCAGCACGGCCGCGGCTACGGGCGGGAAGAGCAGGACGGCCGGCCAGACCACGTACAGCAGGGCGGAGAGCCCGGCCGAACGCCGTGCGGCTTCCGGGGAGTCCGTGGCCATGTACCGCTGGGCCAGGTTCCACATGCCGCCGTTGTACTCGAAGAGCTTCACGACGACGTACGCGCCGAGGAACGTCGCGGTGTACGGGCCGACGAGCGGCTGCCCGTGCCCCTCGGGCAGCCTGTCCCAGATGGTGCCCAGACCCGCCACGCCGTCGCCCAGGCGGTCCAGTACGACCCAGAGCATGGCGAGTGCGGCGGCTCCCTGGATGACGAACTGCCCGAAGTCGGTGAGCGCGTCGGCCCACAGGCCGCCCACCGTGCAGTAGAGCAGCGTGACGATGCCGGTGATCAGGATGCCCGCGGTCATCGGCATGCCGGTGAACACGTTGAGCAGTACGGCCACGGAGGCCCACTTGGCGGCCACGTCGAACACCTTGAGCAGCGCCCCGCTCCAGGCGAGCGCCTGCTGGGTGGGCACGTCGTAGCGCTTGGCGAGGTATTCGAGGGGCGAGGCGACCGCGTAGCGTTTCCGCAGCCGCTGCCAGCGCGGGGCGAACAGCCATGCCCCCACCGCGGTGCCGAACGCGAGCGGCAGGAAGGCCCAGACGTAGACGGTGATGCCGTAGCTGTAGGCGATGGCGGCGTACGCGACGAACACGGCGGCGCTGTACCCGGACATGTGGTGGGAGATGCCGGAGAGCCACCAGGGCATCCGGCCGCCTCCGGTGAAGTAGTCGCTCACATCGCCCACACGGCGGTGCGACCAGAGGCCGATGAGCAGCATCACCAGGAAGTAGCCGCCCAGGGCGGCCCAGTCGAGCGGGGCCATCAGAACTCCTCGATGTGCGTACGTGACCGGGGCGGCCGGCGGTGGACCGGCGGTCCGGCCGTTACCAGCGGGGCGTCTTCTTCTCGTAGGAGGGGTCGATCCGCCGCATGTAGCCGGTGTCGTCCCGGTTGCGCAGTCCGCACGCGATGTACTGCTCGTGCAGCCGGGCGAGGGCGTCACGGTCCAGTTCGACGCCGAGCCCCGGGCCGCGGGGGACGCCTACCGCCCCGTCGGCGAAGGAGAGCGCGCCCGGGACCACCACCTCCTCGGTCTTCCACGGCCAGTGGGTGTCGCAGGCGTAGGTGAGATTCGGCGTGGCGGCCGCCAGATGGGTCATCGCGGCCAGGCTGATGCCCAGGTGCGAGTTGGAGTGCATCGACAGCCCCATGCCGAAGGTGTCGCAGATTCCGGAGAGGAGCCTGGACCGGTGCAGGCCGCCCCAGTAGTGGTGGTCCGACAGCACGACCCGCACCGACCCCCGCTCGACCGCGGGCGCCAGTTGGTCGAAGGCGACGACGCACATGTTGGTGGCGAGCGGAAGGGGCGTCCCACGCGCGACCTCGGCCATCCCGTCCAGACCGGGCGTCGGGTCCTCCAGGTATTCGAGTGCGCCCTCCAGGCGGCCGGCCACCTCGATCGAAGTGGCCACGCTCCAGGCCGCGTTGGGGTCGAGCCGCAGCGGTACGCCGGGAAAGGCGTCGCGCAGGGCGAGGACCGCCTCGATCTCCTCCGCGGGCGGCCGCACACCGCCCTTGAGTTTGATCGCCGAGAAGCCGTACCCGTCGATCATGCGGCGGGCCTGGGCGACGATGCCTTCCGGGTCCAGGGCTTCGCCCCACCCGTCGGGGTCCGCCCCGGGGTGGGCGGCCCATTTGTAGAAGAGGTAGGCGCTGAAGGGGACCGCGTCCCGCACGGCGCCTCCGAGCAGATCGCTGACGGGGCGGCCCGCCGCCTTTCCCTGGATGTCCAGGCAGGCGACCTCGAACGGGGAGAAGACCCGGTCCACGAGGCTGCTGGTGGTGATCATCCCGGTGAGCCCGGACCCGCCGGGCCCGTCGTCGCCGGCCAGGGCCTCGGCCACCTTGCGGCGCATGGCGCCGAGGGCGTACACGTCCATGCCGGTGACCGCCTCCGAGGCTGTCCGCAGCCGGCGCAGATGTCCGTCGTCCGCGTACGTCTCGCCGAGGCCGACCAGGCCGTCTCCCGTGTCCACCTCCACGACCGCCCGCAGCGCGAAGGGTTCGTGCACACCGACCGCGTTCAGCAGTGCCGGGTCACGGAAGGCCACCGGAGTGATGCGCACTCCGGTGATGGTCCGGAGGTCCGTCGTCATTCCTTCGCCTCTTCCGTACCTGTGGGGTGGGGTGGTTCAGCGCCGGCCCGCGGAGAGTGCCAGGGTCTGGCGCAGGGTGCTGTAGGCGGGCTTGGGGGCGTAGTTCTCGTCGAAGATGTTGGCCGCGCCCTGGCCGGGGAAGGTGTCCGGGACCCAGGAGTAGGCGTCGGTGAAGCCCCAGACGGTGAAGCTGTCGCAGCGCGGGGTGAGGAGGCAGCCCCGCAACAGGACGCCGTAGCCCTCGGCCTGCGCTTCGAGCTCCGTGCTGTCGGCCGGCACCGGGATCCGGACGTCGGCCTCGGTGACGGCGGTCTCCAGGCCGAGACGGTCGAAGCGCAGCATGTTGTCGGCGATGTCGTGCGGTGCGCTGTACTGGACGCCCAGGTGGCCCTGGATCCCCACGCCGTGGACCGGCACGCGCTGCTTGCGCAGCTCGGTGACCAGTTCGTACAGAGCCGTGCTCTTCGCGTTGACGCCTTCGACGTTGTAGTCGTTGATGAAAAGCCGGGCCCTGGGGTCCGCCTCGTGGGCCCAGCGGAAGGCATCCGCGATGTAGCCGGGGCCGAGCTTCCGCAGCCAGATGCTGTCCCTCAGCGTGCCGTCGTCGTCGAAGGCCTCGTTGACGACGTCCCACTGCCAGATCCTGCCCTTGAAGTGCGTGACCTGGTCGGTGATGTGCCGGTGCAGGATCTCCCGCAGTTCCTCGGCGGTGAAGTCGCCGTCGTTCAGCCAGGCGGGCAGCTGGCTGTGCCAGACCAGCGTGTGGCCTCGAACCAGCTGCTTGTTCTTCTTCGCGAAGTCGACGAGTGCGTCGGCGGCGGCCCAGTCGTACGTGCCCCGCTGCGGCTCGACCGCTTCCCACTTCATGACGTTCTCCGCGGTGACGGAGGAGAACTCCCCCGCGACCTCGGCCCGGTAGGGCGCGTCCTCGGCCAGCGCGGAGGTGTCGACGGCCGTCCCGATGCGCAGGCCTGCCTTCTGACCGAGGGTTCCGAGGGTCTGCGGGGCCGCGCCGTGCTGCTTCCCGCTGTGCCGGCCGTCGCCGTCAGCGGCGGCGGAAGCGCTGGTGAGGGTGAACGCGGAGACCAGGAGGACGGCGGCCGCGGAGCCCACCGCGATCGAGCGAGTTGCCTTGAACATGACAGATCCCTTTCCGTGCGGGCGCTCGTCCGCGGAGCCGCGGGCCGAGCACGCCGGTGGCTTTCGAAAGTTTCGACATCGCCCCGCACACCTCTCCACGGGCGCGCGGGGCGGGCGTGCGGGGCGGGCGTGCGGGGCCGTGCGGCCCCCTCACCTCACTTCTGCGCGACCAGCGAGTCGACCGTCGCGGCGCACACCATCCGGCGCCGGTGATCGACGGTGCGCTCGGGTCCGGTGAGGCGCAGCCGTACGGTGTGCCGGACATCGGCGGCGTCGCTGGACGTGGCGAAGCGCAGCTCCAGGTCACCGGGTTCGACGATCCGGCGCCCTCCGGCCCCGGTGAAGGAGACCAGATCCGGATGGAAACGGAAGGTAACCCTCCGGGACTCCCCCGCGGCCAGCGGCACCCTGGCGTACCCGATCAGCCGCACCTCGGGGCGTGTGGTCTGGGCGACCGGATCGTGGACGTAGAGCTGGACCACCTCGGCCCCGTCGCGGTCACCGGTGTTGCGGACGGTGACCGTGAGGTCCGCCTCCTGGTCGGTGGGGAGTTCGGCCGGCGCATCGGCCCCCGCCTCCCAGGCGAACGAGGTGTACGAGAGTCCGTGGCCGAAGGGATGGAGCGGAGTCGGGTCCAGATTGCTGACCCCGTTCGCCCGGCCCAGCGGTGGCTGCAGATACGTCCACGGCTGGCCGCCGGGGCCGGCGGGCACCGACACCGGCAGGCGCCCCGAGGGGTTGACCCGTCCCGAGAGCACACCGGCGAGCGCCGGCCCGCCCTCCTCACCGGGGAAGAACGCCTGCACACAGCCGGCCAGCCGGTCCGCCCGTCCGCCGAGCGCGTACGCACGGCCGGTCAGCAGCACCAGGACGACCGGGGTGCCCGTCGCGAGCAGCGCGTCCAGCAGCTCGTCCTGGAGACCGGGCAGCGCCAGGTCGGCCGCGTCACAGCCCTCGCCCGAGGTACCGCGGCCGAACAGCCCGGCCCGGTCGCCGAGCACCGCCACACAAACATCGGCCCCGGCCGCGAGTGCCGCCGCCGCTTCGATCCCGGAGGCATCCGGACCGTCCACGTCGCAGCCCCGCGCGTGGTCGACGTCCGCGCCGGGGAACTCCTCGCGGAGCGCCTCCAGCACCGTCGGCACCTCGATGCCCATCGGCACCTCGGGGTGCTGGACACCGACGTGACTGGGGAAGGAGTAGCAGCCGAGCATGGCCAGCGGGTCGTCGGCGCGAGGTCCGACGACGGCGATCCGGCCGGTGCCGCTCAGCGGGAGCACACCTGCGGGGTTGGCCAGCAGGACACAGGACCGTTCTGCCAGCAGCCGGGCCAGGGCCCGGTTCCGCGGCGGATCGAGGTCCACCGTGCCGCGCGCCTGCTCCGGATCCACCCCCTTCAGCACGGCGGGCAGGGCCGGCCCGCCAGGATCGAGCAGACCCAGCCGGCACTTCTGCAGCAGTACGCGGTGCAGAGCACGGTCCACCAGGTCCTCGGCCACAAGACCGTCGCGGACGGCGGCGACCAGCGCGTCGCCGTAGCTGCGTACGGTGGGCAGCTCCACGTCGACGCCTGCCGTCAGGGCGAGGCGGGCTGCGTCACCGCGGCCCTCGGCCACCTTGTGCAGGGTTTCGAGGAAACCGATGCCGAAGTAGTCGGCGACGACCGTGCCGGTGAACTCCCAGGTGTCCCTGAGGAGTCCGGTGAGCAGGGCCGGGTCGGCGGCGACCGGGACCCCGTCGATCTCGGCGTACGAGTGCATCACCGAGCGGGCGCCGCCCTCACGGACCGCCATTTCGAACGGCGGCAGGATCACGTCGGCCATCTCCCGGGCGCCTGCCCGGACCGGGGAGAGATTGCGGGCCCCGGCCGACGCGGAGTAACCGGCGAAGTGCTTGAGCGTGGCGACGACGCCGGAGGACTCCAGGCCCCGTACGTACGCCGTACCGATGGTGGCGACCAGGTAGGGATCTTCTCCGATGGTCTCCTCGACACGGCCCCAGCGCAGGTCCCGCACCACGTCGAGGACCGGGGCGAGGCCCTGGTGGACACCGACCGACCGCATGTCGCTGCCGATCCGGTGTGCCATCTCGGCGACCAGCTCCGGGTCCCAGGCCGCGCCCCAGGCGAGCGGGACGGGATAGGCGGTCGCGCCCCAGGCGGTGAACCCCGCCAGGCACTCCTCATGGGCGAGCGCCGGGATACCGAACCGGCCCGCCTCGGCGATCCTGGCCTGGGCGGTGGCGAGCGAGACGGCGCCGACGCCCGGGTCCACCGGAGCGGTGCCGAACGGCCGGGTGAGCTGGCCGAGCCCACGGGTGGTGATCTCCTCGAAGTCGACCGGATCGACCATGTCGTTCTGATGCGGTGCGACTCCGTCGCCCTCCGCATCGGCGCCCACCCAGATTCCGTACAGCTGGGCGGCCTTCTCCTCGAGCGTCATCCGGGCCGCGAGGTCGGCCACCCTCACCTCGGGGCTGAGCGAAGGGTCGCGCCACGGGCCGTCGACGGCGGGGGGCGGATCGGACTGTCGGGCCGGCGGGGCGGGGTGGATTGCCATGGCGGCAGGAGTTCCTCTCATGAGTGCGGTGGTCCGGGGCGGCGTCGGTGCGCTATTTGCCGCCCACCCCCATCAGTCCGTTGATCAGCGCCCGCCGGGCCACGAGGTACACGGCGAAGATGGGTATGACGGAAAGGACGACGGCTGCCAGTACCGCGGGGATGTTCACTCCGAACTGGCTCATGAAGTTGAACAGCCCCAGCGTCAGTACGCGCTGCTCCTCCGACTGCGTCAGGATCAGCGGGAACAGGAAGCCGTTCCACGCCTGCAGGGCCGAGAAGATCGCCACCGTGCTGATCCCGGCCCTGGACAGCGGCACCGCCAGCTGCCAGAGCATGCGCACGGGCGAAGCACCGTCGAGGGCCATCGCCTCGTACATCTCCTCGGAGACGTCGCGCATCGTGCCGCTGAGCACGAGGACCGCGACGGGCATCGCGAAGGCGGCGGTGGGCAGGATGATCGCCCACAGGGTGTCGTACAGCCCCATCTTGCCGATCATCAGGTACAGGGGCACGATCACCGCCTGCGCGGGGATCGCCACACCGAGCAGGAAGGTCCGGAAGGCGAGCGACGAGAGGCGGCTGCGGGTGCGCACCGCCACGTACGCCACCGGAACGGAGAGCACCAGAACGATGGCGACCGTGGCCACCGCGACGATCGCGGTGTTGCCGATCAGCGCGAGGAACCCGCTGTCCAGCACGAAGCTGTAGTTCTCGAGCGTCGGATCCGTGGGAATCGCCAGCGGGTCCCCGTCCAGGGCCTCGTCCTGCCGCATCAGCGAGGCGGAGACCAGCGTGTAGAGCGGCACCAGAACGATGACCAGCCAGATCAGCGAGCCGATGCCGGCCACGGGGTTGCCCGGGGACCTGCGCCGGCGGACCGGGCGGCCGCGACGCGGCGGGCCAGGTGCTCTGAGCTGCTGCGCCGAAGCGGGGCGGGTGTCGATCGACATCTCGTCACATACCTTCCCGGGTGGACCGCATGGACCCGAAGCCGCTGAGGCGGACCATGATCAGCGAGATACTGGTGGCCACGACGACGAGAGCCGTGGCGACGGCCGCCGCATAGCCGAGGTCGTAGGTCTGGAAGCCGGTCCGGTACATCAGGTAGGGCAGGATCGTCGTGTCCGTGCCGGGACCGCCCTTGGTCATGATGAGCACGGTGTCGAAGTACGTCAGCGAGCCGACGATCATCAGGATCGACGAGGTCGTGATCGTGTGGCGCAGCTGCGGCAGGGTGATGTGGAAGAACTGCCGCACCATGCCCGCTCCGTCGATGGAGGCGGCCTGGTAGAGGACCTCCGGGATCTGCCGGGCGCCGCCCTGGTAGATCAGCGTGTGGAAGGGCATGAACTGCCAGCCGCCGACGAAGGCCACGACGAGCAGCGCGCCGGTGGACGACCCCATGACGTTGGGGTCGATGCCCAGCCAGGGCCCGATCGTCTGGATCACGCCGAAGTTGGGGTCCAGGAGGGCGCGGAACAGTATCGCGATGGCGGTGGTGGAGAGCAGCAGCGGGACGAAGAAGATCGCGGACAGGAACGCACGGCTGCGCTGGCGGCCCGCGGCCCATACGCCCAGCAGCAGGGCCACCGGAGTCTGGAAGGCCCAGCTGATCGTGGTGAGCAGGAGGCTGAGCCAGGCGGCCTGGCCGAACTCGGAGTCGTTGAACAGCCGGGTCCAGTTGTCCAGACCCGTGAAGGTGGGGGAGTTGAGCCCGTCCCACTCGGTGAAGGAGAGGTAGACGGCGATCGCCAGGGGGACGATCGCGAAGACGGCGAAGAAGAGGATGCCGGGGACGGCCCAGGCGAGCGGCGGGCGGCCGGCGCTGCCGACGGCCGCCTTCCTGTCTCCGTGCCTCTTCGCGACCGGGGTGTGGTGGGACATCGTTACTTTGCGGCCTTCATCGCTTCGACGAACTGCTCGGGGGTCGTCTTGCCGGCGAACAGCTTGCTGATCTCCGTGAGCAGTGGTGTGGCGTACTGGGCTTCGAGTGCCTGGTCCCACGAGAGAGTGAAGCTCGGGGCCTTCTGCACCATTTCGTACTGGTCGGTGGCGAACTGCGGGTTGGGGGAACCGCTCAGCATCGAGGCCGCGTTGGACGTGGTGGGAACGTCACCGTTGTCGACGAGGGCCTGCGCGTAGGTCTTCGAGGCCATCGTCTTCAGGAACGCGATGGCGGTGTCCTTGTGCTCGGTCCGGGCGTTGACGGACCAGTAGTTGGTCGGGTTGCCGACGATGTTCGCCGGGTCGCCGACCCCGCCCGCCACCGTCGGGAAGGTGGTCCAGCCGAGGTCCTTCTTGGCGAATTCGGGGGCCTTGCCCAACTGGGTCGAGTACTCCCACGAGCCCATGAGGTGCATCGCGGCCTTGCCCTTGCTGAGCAGGGTCGGCGCGGCTCCGCTGCCGTAGTCCACGGAGTTGAAGTTCTTGCCGAAGGCACCCTGGTCGATCAGTTCCTTGACGGTCCGGGCCGTCTTGAGCACCGCGGGGTGGCCCCAGCCGTCGGTGTCACCGTCCTGGATCTTCCTGAAGACCTCCGGGCCGCCGATCCGGTCCAGCAGGTACTCCATCCACATCAACTCGGGCCACTTCTCGGCGCCACCGAGCGCGAAGGGGGTGATGCCGGCGGCCTTGAAGGTCCTGATCGCCGCCTGGAGGTCTTCCCACGTCTTGGGCGGCTCGATCTCGTGTTCGGCGAAGAGGGCCTTGTTGTAGAAGAGCATCACGGGCTGCATGCCGCGCATGGGCACGCCGTAGATCTTCCCGTCGAGGCTGCCGGCCGTCATGATCGAGGGAATGAAGCCGTCCTTGAGGGTGGCGTCGTTCTTGACCGTCGACGTGAGGTCGACCAGGTCCTCGGAGTCGACGTACGGCTTGATGGAGCCGCCGCCCCAGTTGTAGAAGACGTCAGGAGCGTTGGGCGAGCCCATGGCGCTGCGCAGCTTGTTCACGTAGTCGACGCCGGGAACCGGAACCAGCTTCACCTTGACCTTGGAGGTCTTGTTGAACGTCTCGACCGCCGCCTGCTGAACCTTGACCGCGTCGTCCCCGTAGACGTAGGCGGTGATGGTTCCGCTGTCGCCGCCGCTGCTCCCCGATCCGCAGCCGGCCAGCACACCGGCCATGACCATCGCCGCGCCCGCCGCGGCCCATCTCGTCGTACGTGTGCCCTGAGTGAATATCCCCGACCGCATGACCGCATCCTCTGTCGAATGTTTCGGCTTGCTTTTCGAATGTTGCCGGAACCGTACGGTCGCGTTTCGGGCCAGTCAAGAGGGCAGGAGCAAGGATTTATGAACCCCGCCCGGCCGCCTTTTCCGGGTACCGGGGGAGCTACGATTCGTGCATGAGCCCTGCAAAGGTCCAGCCCCCACAGGAGAAGGCGTCCGCCGACGAGTCGTCGGAGAGCACCGCCACGCTGGCAGAGATCGCCCGAGCGGCCGGAGTGTCGGCTCCGACAGTTTCGAAAGTGCTGAACGGACGCGCCGACGTCGCCCCAGGCACACGCGCGCGGGTCGAGGAACTGTTGCTGCGGCACGGATACCGTCGCAGGCGCGGCGCCTCCCAGCAGTCCCAGCTCATCGACCTCGTCTTCCACGAGCTGGACAGCGCCTGGGCGATGGAGGTCGTCCGCGGCGTCGAGAACGTCGCCAGGGAGGAGGGCCTGAGTCTGGTCCTCTCGGAGAGCGCCGGCCGGCTCACCCCCGGCCAGACCTGGGTGGACGGCGTTCTGGCCCGGCGTCCGGCCGGAGTGATCCTGGTGCTCTCGGACCTCGACGCGGCGCAGCGTGCCCAGCTGACCAGCCGCTCCATCCCCTTCGTCGTCGTCGATCCGGCGGGGGACCCCGGCGACGACATCCCGTCGGTGGGGGCGGCCAACTGGCAGGGGGGCCTGGCCGCGACCCGCCATCTGACGGGTCTGGGCCACCGGCGGATCGGTGTCATCGGCGGGCCGACCCGCATGATGTGCAGCCGCGCCCGGATCGACGGTTACCGCGCCGCCCTGGAGACCTCGGGTGTGCCGATGGACCGCGAGCTCGTCCGGGAGAGCGAGTTCAACCATGAGGGCGGCTATACGGCGGCCCTGGAACTGCTGCGTCTGCCGGAACCGCCGACCGCGGTCTTCGCCGGGAACGACCTGCAGGCACTCGGCGTCTACGAGGCCGCGCGCGAGCTGGGGCTGCGGATTCCGGAGGACCTCAGTGTGGTCGGTTTCGACGACCTGCCGCTCACCCGCTGGATCGGCCCGCCGCTCACCACGGTGCGCCAGCCGTTGATAGAGATGGCTGAGACCGCGGCCCGCCTGGTGCTCGACCTGGGCCGGGGCAGGCAGCCTGCGACCACCCGGGTCGATCTGGCGACCAGTCTGGTGGTCCGCAGCAGTACGGCCCCGCCCGCCCGGTGAGGAGACGGCTCGTGGCTTCCGGCGGCTCGTGACTCCCCGGCGGCTCTCGACTCCCGACGTTCGGACGGCCCGCCTCCTGCTGACGCCGTGCACGCGGGGGGACGAGGAGGCGTCCGTCGCGCTGTTCCAGGACGTGCGGGCGTCCTGGTGGATGGGCGAGGGCCCCTCCACTGGAGCCGGGGACCGCGCCCTCTTCGGACGGGTCTTCACCGATGTGTACGCGCGAGGGCTCTTCGATGCCTGGGCGGTCCGCGAAGACGGCGGCATGGCGGGCCGTGCCGAGACCAAGCCCGCCCCGGCGTCCGGCGGGCACGGGATCGTCCACGCGCTCGCGCCGGCTGCATGGGACGGGCTGGGCACCGGACTGGCCGGGGCTCTCGCCGGCCACGGGGCCGTTCCACTCGGTCTGCGGGAGGCGCATGCCACGGTCGCCGCGGAACACGGGCCTTCCCTCGCTCTGCTGCGGCGTATCGGTTTCCGGCACGTCCGGGACATCCGGGAGGCGGACGGGAGCACGGCCCGGCTGCTGACCCGCACGCGTGAACGGACTCCGCGGCGGACGCCCGGAAGCCCGCCGCGGCAGGCGTACGCCCCCGACTGCCTTGTCCCGTGGCTTGCACCCTTGCCATGACCGCTGTGACCTGGGGTGACATCACATCTGTCCGCCACTGTCAGTGGTCGGGTGCAGACTGACCCCATCCGGTACAACGGCGTCTCGGGAGGTTCTGTCATGACCGATGTCCTGCTCACTGTCGGTACCCGCAAAGGACTCTTCATCGGCCGCAGACACGGCGGCTCCTGGGAGTTCGGCGACGCTCATTTCAACGCCCAGGCGATCTACTCGATCGGGATCGACACCCGCGGACAGGCTCCCCGGCTCCTGGTCGGCGGCGACAGCGCGCACTGGGGGCCCTCCGTGTTCCACTCGGACGACCTGGGCGCGACCTGGGTGGAGCCCAGGCAACCTGCCGTGAAGTTCCCGGAGTTCACCGGGGCGTCGCTGGAGCGGGTGTGGCAGCTGCACCCCGCCGGCCCGGAGGCCCCCGGCGTCGTGTACGCGGGGACCGAGCCCGCGGCGCTGTTCCGTTCGGAGGACCGTGGCGAGTCCTTCGAGCTGGTCCGCCCGCTCTGGGAGCACCCGACACGGTCCCGGTGGGTCCCGGGCGGAGGTGGCGAGGGGCTGCACACCATCCTGACCGACCCGAGGGACGCCGGAGCGGTGACCGTCGCAGTCTCCACCGCGGGAGTGTTCCGCACCCAGGACGGCGGCGAGCGCTGGGCACCGTCCAACAAGGGCGTCTCCGCGGTCTTCCTGCCGGACCCGGACCCCGAGTTCGGCCAGTGCGTGCACAAGGTGACCCGGGACGCGGCCGACCCCGACCGGCTCTATCTGCAGAACCACTGGGGCGTCTTCCGCAGCGACGACTGCGGGGAGCACTGGAAGGACATCGGTGCGGGCCTGCCCTCGGACTTCGGCTTCGCCGCCGCCGCGCACCCCCATCACGGCGGCACGTTCTACGTCTTCCCGATCAACGCCGACGCGGACCGTGTTCCCGCCGGGCGCCGCTGCCGGGTGTTCCGTACGCAGGACGCGGGTGAGACCTGGGAGCCCCTCACGCGAGGTCTTCCGGATGGTGACCACTACGGCACGGTGCTGCGTGACGCACTCTGCACGGACGACGCCGATCCCGCCGGTGTCTACTTCGGCAATCGCAACGGCGAGGTGTACGCGAGCGCGGACGACGGTGAGAGCTGGCAGCAGCTGCTCTCACATCTGCCCGATGTGCTGTGCGTGCGGGCGGCGGTGCTCCACTGACCGCCGCCACCCGCTCGGCCGGTGGCGGCGGGGCGCTCGCCGCGGCTGCCTCTCGCGACGCCCGGCTCGAGCCGGCGGGTCCGGCGTGCGCGCTACGGCCGGGCGTCCAGCCGGTGCTGCAGCGAACCGTCCGGGCCGAAGACGTCCATCGGACAGCCCTCGTCCAGCGAGAGTCCTTCCCCGCGTTCGAGGTAGCCGGCGACCGGCTCCTTCAGCTCCTCGAACGTCCGGGCACTGTTGTCGGGGTCACGTGTCCACACGACCAGCACGGGCACACCGTCAGGCCCGTCGCTCCTCTGGATTCCGTAGACCGTCTGCGCTCCGCCTGCGGCCCGGTACCGCTCCGCCACCTGCGCGGCGGCACCGGGCGCGACCGTGGCCGTGGGGCCCGCAGTGGCGAGGGCCCGGCCGGGGTCTGCCGCCTCCTCGCCGGTGCAGCCTGAAAGCAGGGCGATCGCTCCGGCACCGACGAGGACAGCGGCACTGATGACGCGCTTCATGGCGAAAGCTTCGCCGTCCCCGGGCCGGGCCGACGGTGTTCCGCGCAGCCGTTGTCGTTCTGTCACATGATGTACGCGCCGCGGGTCGGCCACGTCGGCACCGCACAGGCACACATGCCGGTGCGGGCACCGCTTACGGCAGACGCCAGTCCACCGGTTGTTCCCCTGCGCGCACCAGGAATTCGTTGGTACGGCTGAAGGGCCGCGAGCCGAAGAATCCGCGGTCCGCCGACATGGGGGAAGGATGAGCGGATTCG
Organism: Streptomyces sp.; assembly: GCF_035563135.1. Lineage (GTDB taxonomy): Bacteria > Actinomycetota > Actinomycetes > Streptomycetales > Streptomycetaceae > Streptomyces. The sequence goes on along the minus strand of NZ_DATMVN010000176.1, from coordinate 2,211 downwards.
ACAGCGGGCAGGTCGCCGAGGAGCGGCCTCACGTTGCGTGCGTCGCGTCCCCACAGCACGGAGACCATCGGCCTGCCCCGCGCGGCCAGGGCACGGATGGCCTGCTCGGTCACTTCCTCCCAGCCCTTGCCGCGGTGGGCGGCGGGCTTGCCGGGAGCCGTGGTCAGCGCCCTGTTGAGCAGCAGCACGCCCTGTTGCGTCCAAGGCGTCAGGTCGCCGTTGGAGGGCCTGGGAAGGCCGAGGTCGCTGTGCAGTTCCCTGAAGATGTTCTCCAGACTGCCCGGCAGACGCCGGACGTCGGGTGCCACCGCGAAGCTGAGCCCGATGGCCATGCCCGGGGTCGGGTAGGGGTCCTGACCCACTATCAGGACGCGCACCTCGTCGAAGGGCTGCTGGAAGGCGCGAAGAACGTTCTTCCCCGCCGGCAGATAGGTGCGGCCGGCCCCGATCTCCGCACGGAGGAAGTCCCCCATCGCCGCGATCCGGCCAGCCACGGGCGCCAGCGCCTCGGCCCAGCCGGGCTCCACAAGTTCACTCAACGGTCGTGCTGCCACAGCCGTCACCCTATCGTCCTACAGGCCCGGATGATCACGCCGTCCCCACCGACCGGGGCCGGGCGGTAGGGTGCCGCTCGTCGTCAGTCCTCCATCCTCGGAGTCCGTCCATGAAGGCGCACAGGCGTTCGCCCGCAGACGGCGCTGTCCTGGCTTCAGATGACCGGGCCGGCCCCCGCCCGGCCGCCCGGAGTCTGCCGTGACCGCCACCGCCCCGGGCGCGTTCGCCCTCGGGGTGGACTCGGGCGGTTCAGGGCTGCGGGTAGCGATCGGGCCGGTGGAGGCGGGGCACCCGGTGCTCACCGCTGTCTGCGCGGAACCGGTACGGACGGGCGCCGCCGGCATCGACGCCGGGCATCTGCTGGAGCAGTTGCTGCCCGCCGTGCGCCGGCTGCTGGAACAGGCGGGACCTGCGGCGGTCGTCGTCGCCGCGGCGATCGGGGCCGCGGGCATGGCGACCCTCGGCGGACAGCTGCGCGCCCGGCTCCCCGAGGCGCTCGCGGACGCGCTGGGTGTACGACGGGTGGCACTGGCCGCCGACGCGGTGACGGCGTACGCCGGTGCGCTGGGACAGCGGCCCGGAGCAGTCGTCGCGGGCGGCACCGGCATGATCGCGCTCGGCACCGACCTCAGGACGTGGCGGAGGGCGGACGGCTGGGGCCATCTGCTGGGCGACAGCGGCGGCGGCGCCTGGATCGGGCGGGCGGGACTCGACGCGGCGATGCGGGCCCATGACGGCAGGCGGGGTGGATCGCCGGTGCTGCTCGCACGGCTCGAAGCTGTCTTCGGACCGGCCACCGGCCTTCCCGGCCTGCTCTATCCGCGCACGGACCGTCCCGCACTGCTCGCATCGTTCGCACCCGAGGTCGGGGCCTGCGCGGCCGACGACGAGGTCGCCGCCGGGATTCTCCGCGAGGCGGCGGCGCATGCCGCCGAGGCGGCGGCCGCGGTGTGCCCCCGTTCCGGCGGCTGTGAAATCGCTCTGACCGGAGGGCTTTTCCGCATGGGTGAGCCCTTGCTCGGGCCGCTTCACAGGGAGCTCGCCCGGCAGGCCCCTCAGGCACGCGTGGTACCGGCGCAGGGTGATCCGCTGCACGGTGCCCTGGAGATCGCCAGAGCCCTCGCCGGCGCGGGGCTGCGACTGCCGCCCCACCCCTCGCTGCTGTTCGTACCGGGAGTAACATAGACGATTCGAGCGCTCATCCGCCCGGACGGAGCGGGCCAGTCACCCGCTTTGCGGCTCAACAGACATATACGGACAGATGACGCCTTGCCGCCCCCTCCCCGAACAGAGGGGCCCACAAAACCAGTAGCATGCGGCGCCATGAGCACCCCCACTGGGCCCGCTTCCGGCCTGCCTGTACGAATGCCGCGACCTCGCCAGTCCGGACGGCACCGCCGCCCGGAGCCCGTGGTCGCACCTGAGGGCGCTGCCGCGCTCGTTCTTGCCGTTCCCGGTACCCCTTCGTCGGCCTCGCGCAGCCTGGCCGAGGAAGTGATCAGTATCGCCCGTTCCGAGCTGCCCGGCCTGAACGCACGGATCGGCTATCTCGACGGCGATGACGCCGAATACCCCGCGCTCGCCTCCGCACTCACTCACGCCGCCTCCGAGCGCGTCGCGCGCTACGAGCAGGTCACTGCCGCGGGCCGCGAGGTC
>NZ_DATMVN010000175.1:0-3164 GCF_035563135.1 Streptomyces sp. | reverse complement strand
ACACCGTGTACTTCGGCCAGGGCGCCTACGGCATCCAGGCCGCCGCCCAGCGGTACTTCAGCGTCGACGCCGCCGACCTGAGCCTGCCGCAGGCGGCGATGCTGGCGGGGCTGGTGCAGAGCCCGACCAACGACGACCCGATCACCCATCCGGCCAACGCCCAGGTGCGCCGCAACCAGGTGCTGCAGCGGATGTTCGACCTGGGGCACATCAGCGAGGCGGAGTTGACCGAGATCTCGGCCGCGCCGGTCGCCGTCGCACCGGGCGAGGCATCGCCCAATGGCTGTATTGACGCCTCGATCGGCGGGTTCTTCTGCGCCTACCTGCAGCAGTACCTGGTGCAGGCCCTCGACATCTCTCAGGAGACGCTGAACAGCGGTGGGCTGACCATCCGCACCACGCTGCGCCCGGACATGCAGGCCGCCGGAGACCGGGCAGTGCTCGCCCAGCTCCCGACAGGGGACCCGCGGGCTGCCATGTTCACTGCCGTGGAGCCGGGCACCGGCCGTGTGCTGGCGATGAGCGTCAACCGCCGCTACGGCTGCTCGGCGGCCGACTGTGAGTCCGTCGTGCTCAACACCGCTCGCAGCCAGGGCTCCGGATCGACCTACAAGGTGTTCACCGCCGCCGCCGCGCTGGAACGCGGGATCCCCGCCGATCACATCCTGACCGCGAGCAGCCCCTACGTCTCTCGGGTCTACACCAGCAACGGTCGGCCCTACGTGGTGCACGCCTTCGCCGGTGGCGGCAAGGCGACGATGACCATGGAGGAGGCGCTGTACAGGTCCTCCAATCCCTACTTCATGGCGTTGCAGGATGAGTTGGGCAGCGTGGAGGGCCCGGTGCGCGTCGCCGAGCGGATGGGCATGCACTTCACCGCCTCCTCGGCGGAGCAGATCATCGGCGGGAACCGCGGGTCGTTCACCCTCGGTGCCGAGGCCACCAGCCCGCTGGACCTGGCCAGCGCCTACGCGACGCTGGCCGCCGGCGGCACCCGATGCGACCCGACGCCGGTCACCGCCGTCCTCGACCGCAACGGCCAGCCGCTGACCGGACCCGACGGGAAACCGATCGACACCGACGACAGCTGCACTGCCGGAGCCGTCTCACCGGCGGTGGCCCACACCCTCGCCCAAATGATGCGCAAGGACGTCGAACCGGGATATCCCGGCCAGACCGCCCCAGCCGCCTACATCCCCGGCCACCAGATCGCCGGCAAGACCGGAACGACGCAGAACAACTTCTCCATCGCCTTCGCCGGCTACACCCCGCGGTACTCCGCCAGCGTGATGGTGCTCAACCCCAAGAAGAACCAGGACGTCGGTGGGCAAGGCGGCGGCATGGGCGCCACCATCTGGCACGACGCCATGTCCCCCATCCTGACCAACGCACCGGTGGTGCCCTTCCCTGCAGCCGACCCGGTCCTGGCCGGCAGCACCGTCTCGGCCAACCCGCCCCCCGCAGCAGATACCCCCGGCCAAGACGCCGGCGGAGATGCGGCTGGTGACGACAACGGCAACCCGCGGGACAACGGCAACGAGACCGAGGACCGCGACCCAGACGGCATCAACTGACCCGACCGCCCCGGGAGTGCTGGCGGCCGCCGCCCCTGAACCCGGGGCGGTTAACCCTAGGCTGAACCCTGTGGTGATCAGGCGCACCTCACCGACTCGGCTGGTACCGGTGGCCGCGGTGTGTGTAGTGATGGTCACCGGTTGCACCACGGCCGGACCGATCGGCAGGGAGTCGGCGACCGCGAGTGCCACCTTGCCCGGCTCGACCACCTCGACCCCGACACAGCCGGCGTCGGTCACGGTGGTGGCCACCGGGGACGTGCTCATCCACCAGGGTGGCGCGCTCGTGAACGGAGCAGCTGCAGCCGGGCGGGCGCAGGGCACCGGCTACGACTTCAGCGGCGTGTTCACTCCGGTAGCACCAATCATTGGTGCCGCGGACCTGGCGATCTGCCACCTGGAGACCCCGCTGGCCCCACCGGAGGGTCCGTTCGAGGGCTATCCCACCTTCGATGTGCAACCGCAGATCGCCGACGCCCTCGCCGGTGCCGGCTACGACACCTGCTCTACGGCGTCGAACCACTCCATGGACGCCGGCTTCCCAGGGCTGGTGCGCACCCTGGACGCTCTCGACGCCACCAGCATCGGGCACACCGGCACGTTCCGCACCGAACAGGACAGCCAGACGCCGCACCTCATGACCATCGGCGGGGTGAGATTCGCGCACATCGCCTGGACCTACGGGCTCAACGGCATCCCCGAGCCCGCCGGGCAGCCGTGGGCGGTCAACGACTTCAACCCGGCAGGACCGCAGGTCGACGGGATCCTCGCCGACGCTGCTCGGGCGCGCGCCGCTGGCGCCGAGGTGATCATCGCCAGCGTGCACTGCTGCACCGAATACCAACACGACCCGAGTGCGGCGCAGGTCGCGATCGCTCAGGCGCTGCTGGCCTCACCCGATGTCGATCTGGTGCTGGGCCACCACGCCCACGTGGTGCAGCCCTTCGAACAGGTCAACGGCAAGTGGGTGGCCTACGGGCTGGGCAACCACATCGCCGAACAGGATCTGCCGGTCACCTACGACTCGGTGATCGCCCGGTTCACCTTCACCCGTGGCCCAGACGGCCACTACGCCGTCAGCGCCGCCGAGGCGGTCCCTACCCACATCCAACCCCAAGGCGACGGCTTGACCGTGCTACCCACCGGACCTGGCGACCCCTCCTACGAGCGGGTCACCGAGGTCCTCACCCGCCGCGGCGGCACCGACGCCGGCCTGACCATCACCAACCGGTGACCACGGGCCGATCGGACAACAGGTCACCGCGGGCCGCGCGGGACCCAGGCTATGACGAGGTGGCGGGCACGGGCCGGGTCGCAGGTCGGCTCCACCGTCGTTCGCGAGTGAGACGACCGGTGCCCGCCCTTCCATCTTCAGCTCAGCGGCGGCTCACATGCTGACGCCGCGCGCACGCAGCCAGGAGGCCGGGTCGATGGCGCCGGGGTCGTGGATCTCCAGGTGCAGGTGAGGGCCGCTGGAGTCACCGCGGTTGCCGACGGTGGCGATCTGCTGGCCGGCGGCGACGTGCTCGCCGACGTCGACCAGCCAGGTGTCGATGTGCCCGTACCAGGCAACCGAGCCGTCGTCGTTGT
>NZ_DATMVN010000174.1:0-2271 GCF_035563135.1 Streptomyces sp. | reverse complement strand
GCAGGGTCGGGAGAAGGGACATGAAGAACTCCGATTCCAGCTCGGCGTTGGTGGTGCCCGCGCACGGATGCGTGTCGGGCGCCGGGCATGCCCACAGACTGGAGTGAAGTTGTGAGGAAGCTGTCAGGCCGCCGTGTTCATCGGATCAGGGCCGGCCGTCGGAAGCCGCAGGGTGAAGACCGAGCCCTGGCCCACCGTGCTGGCGACGGCGGTCGTCCCGCCGTGCGCCTCGACGAGCTTGCGGACGATCGCCAGCCCCAGGCCGCTGCCCCCGGTCCGGCGGCTGCGTGACTTCTCCGCGCGCCAGAACCGGTCGAAGACGTACGGCAGGTCCTCCGGTGCTATGCCGCTGCCGGTGTCCGCGACCTCCACGACCACCGTGCCGTCCGTTCTCCCGGGCCCGGCCGCGTACACCCGCAGAGTCACCCGCCCGCCGGACGGGGTGTGGCGTACGGCGTTGGTCACCAGGTTGCCGATCGCCTGCCGCAGCCGGACCGGGTCGGCCGTCAGCTCGGGAACCTGCTCGTGCCCCTCCGCGACGGTCACTCCGAGGCCGACCCCGGCCGCGTCGGCCTGGGCCTGATGGGCCGCCACGACATGGGTGAGCAGTTCCTCGGTGCGTATGGGCTCGGGGTGCAGGCGCAGGGCACCGGCATCGGCCGCCGAGAGGTCCTGGAGGTCGTCGATGATGTGCTGGAGCTGCAGCGCCTCCTCCAGGAGCGAGGAGACGAACGTCGCGTCCGCGTCGGCGACGCCGTCCTGGGCCCCTTCGAGCCATCCCCGGATGTTGCTCAAAGGAGTGCGAAGTTCGTGTGCGACATCGCTGACCATCACCTTGCGCTGTTCCTCCAGCCGGGCGCGGTGGGCCGACATGTCGTTGAAGGCGGCGGCCAGACGGCCGATCTCGTTGTCCGCGGCGACCACCACCTGGGAGGGCTCCTCCCCGTCACGCATGCGCTGGGCAGCCCCCGTCAGCGCGTGCAGCGGCCGCACGAGCCGGACTCCGGCGAGGATGGAGGCGCCGACGGTGAGCGCGAGGACGAGCGCCGCGACACCGGTGATCTTCGCCGTGTTCGCAGGGGACAGCTCGAAGCCGGGAACGGCGCCGCCGCCCGGGTCGCTGATGAACAGCAGCGCGGGTGAGGCGACGTACGAACTGAGTTGTTCCTGGCGGGCGATGCCGACGCACGAGGCGATGTCCCGGTCGTTCTCGCTGTCGAGGGGCGCGGGGGCGGCCAGCATGGTCGGTGAGGGCTCCTGCGGGACACTGACACCGGCACTGGGCTCCGGCATCGGCGCGGGCGTCGCCGAGGCGGGGAGGGGCTCCTCGGCCGTGTTCCACGACAGGTCGAGATCGAGCCGTACCGCTTCTCTTCCCTGCCGGTCCAGGCATGCGTTGACGAGCTCGTTGAGTTCGCCGAGCGCCTTCGCCTCGGTTCCGGTGGGGCTGTCCAGCGCGTCCGTCGAGCACCGGCTGCCGCGCACACGGTCAGGGTCGTTGCCCACGACCTGGACACGGGGCCGCCCGCTCGGCCCTTCGACGACGTCGGAGGCGATCCCGGACCGGCTGAGGCACCGTACCGTCTCCTCCGCGGTGCGCCTCAGCGACGTACGCTCGTTCTCGGGCAGCCGGAACGGTCCGACGGCCCGCGGGTCGACCCGGTCGTTCCCCGGGAGCTGTTCCCCGTCCGTTCCGGGTGCCGCGACCGTGACGGACCCGGTCCCCGACTCCGGTCCCGGGGACGCGGCCACCGACAGCGGGTCCACGACCGCCGAGGCCTGGGGAGGCAGGGCCGGCGGCGGCGGGGAGGAACCCGCGGAGTCCGCGAGGATCTTCCGGTCCTGTGTGGTCAGCGTGATCCGCCGGCCGGACACGTCGGCCAGGTCGTCCACAGTGGCCCCCACGCCCTGCCAGGTGGGGTGCTCGGCAGCGTAGGCGAGCAGGGAGTCGAGGACACGGGTGTCGGCGGCGAGGTTGCGGCCCTGCTCCTGCTCGATCGCTCCGGACGTGGTCTGCACGGCCAGCCACGCGGTCGCGGCGACCGAGCAGGCCGCGACGAGCGCCGACACCGCCAGCAGCCTGCCGAGGAGGCTCTTGCGCAGTGGCAGCCGCAGACGCTGTCCGCCGTGCTCAGCTCGCCGGGGCACGCGGGACCCCCTTCAGCGGGTCCGTGAGTTTGTAGCCGACTCCGAAGACGGTGAGCAGCCGGGCCGGGCTCCGGGGTGCGTGCTCGATCTTCTTGCGGAGGTTCATGATGTGCACATCGACCA
>NZ_DATMVN010000173.1:0-7364 GCF_035563135.1 Streptomyces sp. | reverse complement strand
TTTCACCGGGCCCCTCCGGGCGCTTCCCTTCGTTCTTGCGTCTCCGACTCTACCAGACTCTTCCGAGCCCGATTCCCGGCCGAAACGGGATCCTGCTGATTCGCTTTCCAGCGTCCCGCTTTCGCGTTTCCCTTTCCGGCGGTTCCAACTTTACCAGACTCTTTTCCGTTCCGTTTCCGGTCCGAATTCGATTCCGATGGCCTGTGGATCGGCCTTTGCCTTTCGGCGGATCCGACTTTATCAGAGGTTCTGAGTCGGATTTCCCGTCCCTGTTCCAGGGCTCCCGGCACAGATGTGCGTGAGGGGCTTCCCGTTCAGGCGGAGTGGCAAACGTACTGGAGCGGGGCGCCTCGATGCAAATCGAGGCGCCCCGCTCCTGGTTGGCGGCCTGGTGGCAGCCGCCGGGTCAGACCTCGACGACGACCGGAAGGATCATCGGACGCCGACGGTAGGTGTCCGACACCCACTTGCCGACCGTACGCCGGACCAGCTGCTGGAGCTGGTGCGGCTCCATCACCCCGTCCTGGGCCGACTTGTTGATGGCCTCCTCGACCTTGGGCACCACTGCGGTGAACGCACCGTCGTCGATGCCGGAGCCGCGGGCCTGGATGTGGGGGCCGCCCACGATCTTGCCGGACGAGCTGTCGACCACGATGAAGACCGAGATGATCCCCTCGTCGCCGAGGATGCGGCGGTCCTTGAGGGAGGTTTCGGTGACATCGCCGACCGAGAGGCCGTCGACGTACACGTAACCGGCCTGGACCTTGCCGACGATCTTCGCCTTGCCGTCGACGAGGTCGACGACCACACCGTCCTCGGCGATGACGATGTGGTCCTTCGGTACGCCGGTCAGCGCACCGAGTTCGGCGTTGGCCCTGAGGTGGCGCCATTCACCGTGCACCGGCATCAGGTTCTTCGGCTTGCAGATGTTGTAGAAGTACAGCAGCTCGCCGGCCGAGGCGTGCCCCGAGACGTGCACCTTGGCGTTGCCCTTGTGGACGACGTTCGCGCCCCAGCGGGTCAGGCCGTTGATCACGCGGTACACCGCGTTCTCGTTGCCAGGGATCAGGGACGACGCCAGGATCACCGTGTCGCCGGGGACGATACGGATCTGGTGGTCCCGGTTGGCCATACGGGAGAGGGCGGCCATCGGCTCGCCCTGGGAGCCCGTGCAGACCAGCACGACCTCGTCGTCGGGCAGGTCGTCGAGGGTCTTGACGTCGACGACCAGTCCGGCGGGCACCTTCAGGTAGCCCAGGTCACGGGCGATCCCCATGTTGCGCACCATCGAGCGCCCGACGAAGGCGACCCGGCGGCCGTACTCGTGGGCGGCGTCCAGGATCTGCTGGATGCGGTGGACGTGGCTGGCGAAGCTGGCCACGATGATGCGCTTCTGCGCGTTGGCGAACACCGTGCGCAGGACGTTGGAGATGTCCCGCTCCGGCGGGACGAACCCGGGGACCTCGGCGTTCGTCGAGTCGGAGAGAAGAAGGTCGATGCCCTCCTCGCTCAGCCTGGCGAAGGCGTGCAGGTCGGTGAGCCGGCCGTCCAGCGGGAGCTGGTCCATCTTGAAGTCGCCGGTCGCGACGGCCAGGCCCGCGGGGGTCCGGATGGCGACGGCGAGAGCGTCCGGGATGGAGTGGTTGACCGCGATGAACTCGCAGTCGAACACGCCGATGCGCTCCCGCTGTCCCTCGGCCACCTCGAGGGTGTAGGGGCGGATGCGGTGCTCCTGGAGCTTGGCCTCGATGAGTGCGAGGGTCAGCTTCGAGCCGATCAGGGGGATGTCCGGCTTCAGGCGCAGCAGGTACGGGACGCCACCGATGTGGTCCTCGTGGCCGTGCGTGAGGACGATGCCCTCGATGTCGTCCAGGCGGTCCCGGATGGTGGTGAAGTCCGGCAGGATCAGGTCGATGCCGGGCTGTTCCTCCTCGGGGAAGAGCACACCGCAGTCGACGATGAGCAGGCGGCCGCCGTACTCGAAGACCGTCATGTTGCGGCCGATTTCGCCCAGGCCGCCCAGCGGGGTGACCCGCAGGCCGCCCTTGGGGAGCTTCGGCGGGGTACCGAGTTCAGGATGCGGATGACTCAAAAGACTCTCCTTACCACGCGCGCCACGTACCGCTGAGGGCACGTGGCGCGCATGTCATTCGTGCACTTGCTGTTGTCAGGTGGTGTTTCCGCCGCGAGTGTCCTCGCGTATTCAGTTGTGAAGTCCGTGGTCAGAGCTGTACCCCGCCGGCGGCAAGATCGATCTTGAGCTGGGCCGTCTCCTGCGCGGAGAGCTCCACCAGGGGGAGGCGCAGCGGGCCGGCCGGCAGGCCCTGCAGGGTGAGCGCCGCCTTGGTGGTGATGACGCCCTGGGTGCGGAACATCCCGGTGAAGACCGGGAGCAGCTTCTGGTGGATCTCCGTGGCCTTCTGCACGTCGCCGCCGAGGTGCGCCTCGATGAGGGCGCACAGCTCCGGGGTGACGACGTGGCCGACGACGGAGACCAGACCGACGGCGCCGACCGAGAGCAGCGGGAGGTTGAGCATGTCGTCTCCGGAGTACCAGGCGAGGCCGGACTGGGCGATGGCCCAGCTGGAGCGGCCCAGGTCTCCCTTGGCGTCCTTGTTGGCGACGATCCTGGGGTGTTCGGCGAGGCGTACGAGCGTCTCTGTGTCGATCGGCACACCGCTGCGGCCCGGAATGTCGTACAGCATCACCGGGAGGCCGGTGGAGTCCGCGATGGCGCCGAAGTGCCGGAGGAGGCCCTCCTGCGGCGGCTTGTTGTAGTACGGGGTGACGGCGAGGAGGCCGTGGGCGCCGCTGCGCTCGGCGGTGCGGGCCAGCTCGATACTGTGCCGGGTGTCGTTGGTGCCGACGCCGGTGATGACGTGGGCCCGGTCCCCCACGGCTTCCAGCACAGCCCGTACGAGCTGGTCTTTCTCCGCGTCGCTGGTGGTCGGGGACTCGCCCGTGGTGCCGTTGACGACCAGGCCGTCGTTGCCTGCGTCCACCAGATGGGCGGCGAGCCGCTGGGCGCCGTCGAGGTCGAGTGCGCCGTCCGCCGTGAAGGGCGTGACCATAGCGGTGAGGACCCTCCCGAAGGGGGCCTGCGGAGTGGAGATCGGAGCCATGGGTAACACGCTACTCGTTGCTCGGAGCGTCGCGCTCCCTCGGGGGACGAGGAAGAGGAGCCCGGCACTGCCTGCTCGGGGGTTCAAGCAGTGCCGGGTCCGTTTGATCAGCCTAGATGAACTTCACTAAACGCCGCAATACGGACACCACCTACGGGGCGACCCGTCCGTTTTTGTTGAAGGCGGCATGAGTGAGCGGCATCAGATTCTGCCAGTGCCGTTCCATCTGCTCGCCGACCATCTCGATCTCGCGCTGCGGGAAGGACGGCACCTTGGCCATCTCGTGCTGCGTGCGCAGGCCGAGGAAGTGCATCAGCGAACGTGCGTTGCAGGTGGCGTACATCGTCGAGAACAGACCGACGGGGAGCACGGCGCGGGCGACCTCACGGGCGATCCCGGCGGCGAGCATCTCCTGGTAGGCGTCGTACGCCTGGCGGTAGGAGTCCTCCATGGCGCGGCTCGTGAGCTCGTGCTGCTCGGGGGTCCCCTCGACGAATTCGTACTTGCCGGGACGGCCCTGCTGGATGAGCTTGCGGGACTCCCCCGGGACGTAGAAGACCGGCTCGAGCTCCCTGTAGCGGCCCGATTCCTCGTTGTAGGACCAGCCCGCACGGTGCCGCATGAACTCGCGGAACACGAAGATCGGGGCACTGATGAAGAAGGTCATCGAGTTGTGCTCGAACGGGCTGCCGTGCCGGTCCCGCATCAGGAAGTTGATGAGTCCCTTCGAGCGCTCGGGATCCTTGGTGACCTCTTCCAGGGACTGCTCCCCGGCCGTGGACACACGGGCTGCGAACAGCACGTCGGAGTCGCTGGCCGCTGATTTCACCAGGTCAACGGTGACATCGCTACGGAAGTGGGCCTTCGTGGGCTCGGGGGTGTCGGTCACCGGCGGGGGTCCTTCCAATGGCGTCGCTCGGGCGGCGTCCACTCTACGGGCCTCGGGGAGGGCTCCCGGGGAGGACGTCCGTCAGCGGGAAATCTTGGACGGGTTCGGCGATTCGGGGCACCGATCGGGCCTCTCGTACGTCTGACTCATTAGCAGCACCCGTCACAGAGTTCAAGGAGAGTTTCCTCATGTTCCGCCGGCGTGAATCCGTCCCGTTCTCGTTCGTCGCCGAGGCCGACCGGTTCCGCAGTAATGTCACTCCGCCTCCCCGCCAGCGCGCCAGTCTCTCCCAGCTGGCCGGCCGGTCCCTCGTGGGGCTGACACTGATCGCCGGCTTCGCCGGGTCGCTGCTCTTCGGTCTGCCCGCGCTCGACACCGAGCAGACGCCGTCCCACAGCCAGACCTCCGAGGCTTCCCGGCACCGCTGACCCGGACGGGCCCCCTGGGGTGGTCGGCCGGGGGGCCGCTCGGTAGCCTCACCGGGCACAGCAATCGAGCGTGCTTGTGAGTGAGGATCAGCCGTGCCCCTGCCCTTTCTGACGGCCGACCGCGTATTCGACGCGGACGCGGAGGACATCGCACTTCCGTTCGACGATCACGACAGCTGGCGGCGGCCCTACCGCCCCGGTCCGTGGCGGGTCGCGGCGGCAGCCACCTTGCTGCTGCTGGCCTCTTTCGTGCTGCTCGCCGCCATGATCATCACGTTCGCCGGATCGCTGTCCGGTGCCGGCGTGTGCTTCGCTCTCGCCGGTGCGGTGATCGCGGTCGCGCTGCGACTGCTGCGGGCCGGCGCCTGGGTGAGCAGGCACGGGGTACGCCGGGTGGGCTTCTTCCGGACGACCACCGTGCGGTGGGAGGACACCGCGGCGGTCCGCACGGTGCAGCAGCCCGTGAAGTGGCTCGGTTTCCCACGCACCGTCCAGGGACAGGCACTGATCGTGGTGCGCAAGGGCGGCGAGCCGATCGCGCCGCTGGTCACCGACCGCAACGCGGACTTCCTGGCCCGCACCGAGGCGTTCGAGCGTGCCACGGACTCGATCGAGGCCTGGAGCGACGAATACCGCACGGACTGACGGGCCGAAAGCCTCCGCGCGGCGCAGAGGCACCTCACAAGCCGGTACGACGCCACTCAGGCGCGTACCGGCTTGTCCGTGTGCAGGGCGATGGCACGCTGCATCGCCTTGCGGGCGCGTGGGGTGTCCCTCGCGTCCTGGTAGGCGACCGCCAGCCGGAACCAGCAGCGCCAGTCGTCCGGGCTGTCCTCCGTCTCCTCCCGGCGCCGCGCGAACACGGCGTCGGCGGAGTCGCGGTCGATGCGCCCGGACGGGGTCCGCACCAGTTCGTCCACGGGGAGTCCGCCCTCCGCGTCCAGTTCGGCGGCCAGGGCGTTGGCCCGCCGTACGAACTGGGTGTTCTTCCAGAGGAACCAGACACCGATCACCGGCAGGATCAGGACCGCCACGCCGAAGGCCACCGTGAGCAGGGTCCCGTGCCGGATGAGCAGGACGCCCCTGCTGCCGGCCAGGACGAAGTAGAAGACCAGGACGGCAGCGGTGACGACGTAGGTGAGCTTTGCGCGCATGGGGTGGGGCCCAGTCAGTTCAGGTCGAGGAAGTGTTCCAGGCCGAAGGTGAGGCCGGGAGTGGTCACCACACGGCGGGTGCCGAGCAGGATGCCCGGCATGAAGCTGCTGTGGTGCAACGAGTCGTGGCGCAGGGTGAGGGTCTCGCCCTCGGCACCGAGCAGGACCTCCTGGTGGGCGAGGAGGCCGCGGAGCCGGACCGAGTGGACCGGGATCCCGCCGACGTCCGCGCCGCGCGCTCCGTCCAGTGCGGTGGCGGTGGCGTCGGGCAGCGGCGCCGCTCCGGCCTTCTCGCGGGCCGCGGCGATGAGCTGCGCGGTGCGGGTGGCCGTGCCGGAGGGCGCGTCCACCTTGTTCGGGTGGTGGAGCTCGATGACCTCGACGGACTCGAAGTAGCGGGCGGCCTGTTCCGCGAACTTCATCGTGAGGACCGCGCCGATGGAGAAGTTCGGCGCGATGAGCACACCGGTCCCCGGAGAAGCGGAGAGCCAGGTGTTCAGCTGCGCGAGCCGCTCGTCGGTCCAGCCCGTGGTGCCGACGACGGCGTGGATCCCGTGCCGGACGCAGAAGTCGAGGTTGTCCATCACCGACGCGGGTGTGGTGAGCTCGACGACCGCCTGGGCGCCGCTCTCCGTGAGGGTCTCCAGCGTGTCGCCGCGGCCGAGCGCGGCCACCAGCTCCATGTCGTCGGCGGCCTCCACGGCTCGTACCGCCTCGGATCCGATGCGGCCCTTGGCGCCGAGAACGGCCACGCGCAACTTGCTCATGTGCTCTTTCCTTACGGGGGTGGTCAGGAGATCGCTTCCTGGAGGCGGTTCGCCTGCTTGTCCTTCAGCGGCCCGATGACCGAGAGCGAGGGCCGCTGTCCGAGGACCTCGGCCGCGACGGCCCGGACTTCGTCGGGGGTGACCGCCGCGATCCTGGCCAGCATGTCATCCACGGACATCTGTTCGCCCCAGCAGAGCTCGCTCTTGCCGATGCGGTTCATGAGCGCGCCCGTGTCCTCAAGGCCGAGGACGGTGGAACCGGCGAGCTGGCCGACGGCGCGGCCGATCTCCTCGTCACCGAGGCCGTCCGCCGCCACGCGGTCGAGCTCGTCGCGGCAGATCTTGAGGACGTCGTGCACCTGGCTCGGCCGGCAGCCCGCGTACACACCGAAGAGCCCGCAGTCGGCGAAGCCCGAGGTGTAGGAGTACACGCTGTAGGCGAGGCCGCGCTTCTCCCGGACCTCCTGGAAGAGGCGGGAGCTCATGCCGCCGCCGAGCGCGGTGTTCAAGACGCCGAGCGCCCAGCGGCGCTCGTCGGTCCTGGCCAGGCCGGGCATGCCGAGGACCACGTGGGCCTGCTCGGTCTTGCGGTTCAGCAGTTCGACGCGGCCGGTGGCGCGCAGGGTGCGGGAGCCTTCGCGCGGCGTCATGGGCACGGCGTCGGTGCGGCCCAGCGCGCCGGCGCGCTCGAACGCCTTGCGCACCTGTCGTACGACCGTGGCGTGATCGACGTTGCCGGCGGCGGCGACGACCAGGTGCGTGGGGTCGTAGTGCTTCTTGTAGAAGCGGGCGATCTGGCCGCGGTTCAGCCCGTTGACCGTGTCGACGGTGCCGAGGACCGGGCGGCCCAGCGGGGTGTCGCCGAGCATGGTGTGCGCGAAGAGGTCGTGCACGCAGTCACCCGGGTCGTCCTCCGTCATCGCGATCTCCTCGAGGATGACGCCGCGTTCGGCGTCCACGTCCTCGGGGGTGATCAGGGAGCCGGTCAGCATGTCGCAGACGAC
>NZ_DATMVN010000172.1:0-4633 GCF_035563135.1 Streptomyces sp. | reverse complement strand
ACGACAGCGGGAAGCCCGTCGGCCGGCCTCCTGACTTTCCTCCGCCCGGAGGCCCTGGCCCTCTTGCGCTGGGGCCTGACCGCCGCGGCCGGATCACCCTCCTGTACGGCCCGTCGCTCTCAGCGGCGGGCCGTCACCGTTCCCTCCACCGCGAAGAGCTGTTCCTCGACGTGGTCGAGCGCCAGCCGCAGCGCGCCGGTGGCGACGGCCGCCTCCCCGAGGACCGAGAGGGCCACCCGGGGCGGACGCAAGCAGTAGCGGGCGAGCTCGTCGCGGAGCGGGTCCAGAACGCCGTCCAGACCGGCGGCCCACCCGCCGATCACCACAAGCTCCGGATCGAGCGCCAGCGCCAGCGCGGCGACATCGTGCACCAGCCGTTGTATGAACCGCGCGACGGCGGCCTGGGCGCCGGCGTCGCCCTCCCTGGCCTCGGCGAAAACAGCAGCGACGGCGTGCTCGTCCAGAGGGTCGAGCGGGGTGTCCGTCGTGGAGAGAAGGTGTTCCGGAGTGACACCACGGCCCAGCAGATGCAGCGCGCCGATCTCTCCGGCCGCTCCGCCGAACCCGCGGTGCAGCCGTCCGCCGATCAGCGAACCCGCGCCCGGGCTCAAGCCCGCCAGGACGAAGACGATGTCATCGGACTCGGTCGCCGCACCCTTCCAGTGTTCCGCCACCGCTGCGGCGTTGGCGTCGTTCTCCACCAGGACGGGACACCGGAAGGAACGGCGCAGCCTCTCACCGAGCGCGAGGCCGGTCCAGTCCGGCAGCGCCGTGCCCAGGCGCACTGTGCCGTCGGCCCCGACGATGCCAGGGCTGCCGACCCCGACCGCACGCAAGCTGCTCCGCGCCACCCCGGTGCGCCGCAGCACATCGGCGATCACAGTTCTGACCTGGTCGATCCTGTCGTCCGCGCACGCCGTCTCGGAGACGTCGCGTGAGCCTGCGCCGATGATCCGGCCGTCCAGGCCGGACAGCAGGGCCGAGACGCGATGCGCGCCGATCTCGACACCCAGCAGGAATCCGGCCTCGGCGCGGAACCTGAACCGCCTCGCGGGGCGGCCCTGGCGCCTGGCTCCGCTTTCGTCGGGCACTGTCTCCACCACCAGGCCCGCTGAGAACAGCCCTTCCACGACACCTTCGACCGTGGGACGCGACAGCCCCGTGATCCGGGTCAGATCCGTGAGCGTGGGCGAATCCGCCCCTCGCAGGGCGTGCAGCACCACCGCGGAATTGATCCTCCGCAGCAGAGACGGGTCACCACCGGTCAGCCGGCCCACCGTGTGTCCTCCCAGGTCGTGCGCATGTCTGCCGGATGGTACTCGCTGCCCCCGACCGCGGCGACCAGCACCCGGAGAGAGGGGCCCGGAGCGGGTTGTGCAGGTCATCGGGCTCCTCGGACAGCGGGGAGCCACGAAGCCGGACCCGCAGGCGGCGATCACCGCCTGTGCGCGGCCCCTGGTTCCCGACTTGGCAGGCACCACGCTGACATGGGTCTTCACCGTCTCCGCGCCGACGATGAGCGTGGCGGCGATTTCCACGTGGGACAGGCCGCGTGCCATCAGGCGGAGCACTGCGGCTTCGCGGCCGGTGAGCACGGCGCGTTCCCCCTCCTGCCTCGATCTCACAGCGGCCGGGACGGGGTCCGCTGCGACCACGTCCCCCATTTCGGTCAGGAGGGCTGACCGACCGGAACATGCCCCCTCGGACTCGGGAGTCAGCGGCCTGGCCACCACATGGCGCTCCTCATCGCTGAGGACGGCCAGGAGGAGGGAGAGGGAACAGATCGCGTGGAACGCCGGGCGCAACGCCTGGCCGAACACGACGCGCTGCTCCCCCTGCTCATCCCGTGCCGGGGCGCTCCACAGGCCGTCAGCCTGTGGAGCGCACAGGAAAGGATGACGGCAGGGGAGATGACACCCGAGCCCGGGGCCGTACCGGTCGCGAGCTGTGGGTACCTCCAGCTGTGGCATACGTACGGCCGGTGGCCTGCCGTGATGCTCTGCCAGCAGGAAGACGGGCCGGCCGTGAGGTGGACGTTCTGGTCGCCGTGGTCGATCCGCCCTGAGCGACGAAGGCGTCAGGACCTGTGCCACCCCGGTCCGGGGCAGTCCCGCAGCCGTTCTGCGGTGTTTCCGCGGCCGCCGCACAGCAGTTCGCCATAACTGCCCCTGGCGGAGCCGGGAGGTGTGGTCTAACCAGGGACGTTCCGGCCGACCGCCGCCAACAGGCGGGCGTACTCGTCAGCCATGGTGCTCACGGTCCAGTGCGCGTTCAGCCCGCTCGGGTTGGGCAGGACCCAGACGCGGGCACCGCCGATGGTCCGCTCCTGGGGCCCGATCTGCGCACGGCGATCGCCGAAGGCCGTGCGGTATGCGGTGACGCCGACGACGGCCAGCCACGACGGGCCCAGGTCCTCCACCTTGGCCGACAGCACTCTTCCACCCTCACGGAATTCCTCCGCGCTCAGCTCGTCCGCCCGTGCCGTGGCCCTGGCCACCACATTGGTGATCCCCAGGCCGAGGCCCGGAAGCTGATCCTGTTCCGCAGGCTTCAGCTGTCTGGGCGTGAAGCCCGACAGATGCAGCACCGGCCAGAACCGATTGCCCGGATGGGCGAAATGGTGCCCCGTGGCGGCAGTCATGAGGCTCGGGTTGATTCCGCAGAACAACACACGCAGGCCGCCCGCGACCACGTCGGGTACGACGCGGTCGCGGGCGGCCAGAAGCTCGTCGGGTGTCACAGCAGTGGAGCCCGCCTCAGAGAATGGAGCCGGGGGTGTACGCGGCGGCTTCCGGGTGCTGCTTGGCGATCTCCTCGATCCTCGACACCAGCGAAGCGACCTGGTCGCCCGCCGCGCCGGTGAACGAGAGCTTGTCCGCCATCAGGGCGTCGAGCTCGCTGCGGCCGAGCGGGATCCGCTCGTCGGCGGCCAGCTTGTCCAGCAGTTCGTTGCGCTCCGCGCCCTGCTCCCGCATGGCAAGGGCCGAGGCGACCGCATTCTCCTTGATGGCCTCGTGCGCGACCTCGCGGCCGACTCCGGCCCGCACCGCGCCCATCAGCACCTTGGTCGTGGCGAGGAAGGGGAGGTAGCGGTCCAGCTCACGCGCCACCACCGCGGGGAAGGCGCCGAACTCGTCGAGGACGGTCAGGAAGGTCTCCAGCAGCCCGTCGAATGCGAAGAAGGCGTCCGGCAGCGCGACTCGGCGGACCACGGAGCAGGACACATCGCCCTCGTTCCACTGGTCGCCCGCCAGCTCGCCCGTCATGGACGCGTAGCCGCGCAGGATCACCATCAGGCCGTTGACGCGCTCGCAGGAGCGGGTGTTCATCTTGTGCGGCATCGCCGACGAGCCGACCTGGCCGGGCTTGAAGCCCTCGGTCACCAGCTCGTGTCCGGCCATGAGCCGGATGGTCTTGGCGACCGACGAAGGCGCGGCGGCCAGCTGCACCAGCGCGGTCACGACGTCGTAGTCGAGGGAGCGGGGGTAGACCTGACCGACGGAGGTGAAGGCGTGTGCGAAGCCGAGATGCCCGGCGATGCGCTGCTCCAGGTCGGCGAGCTTGCCCGCGTCACCGCCGAGCAGGTCCAGCATGTCCTGCGCCGTGCCGACGGGGCCCTTGATACCGCGCAGCGGGTAGCGGCCGAGCAGGTCGTCCAGCCGCCCGTACGCCACCAGCAACTCGTCCGCGGCGGTGGCGAAGCGCTTGCCGAGGGTCGTCGCCTGCGCGGCGACGTTGTGCGAGCGGCCCGCGATGACCAGTTCGCCGTACTCCGCCGCCAGCTTGCCCAGCCGCGCCAGTACCGCCACCGTACGGTCGCGCATCAGCTCCAGGGAGAGCCGGATCTGGAGCTGCTCGACATTCTCGGTGAGGTCCCGGGAGGTCATGCCCTTGTGCACCTGCTCATGCCCGGCGAGAGCGTTGAACTCCTCGATCCGAGCCTTCACGTCGTGCCGGGTGACTTTCTCGCGCTCGGCGATGGAGGCGAGGTCGACCTGATCGACCACACGCTCGTAATCGGCCAGCGCAGCGTCGGGCACCTCGATCCCGAGGTCCTTCTGAGCGCGCAGCACCGCCAGCCACAGCCGGCGTTCCAGCTTCACCTTCTGCTCGGGGGACCAGAGGACGGCCAGCTCCGTGGAGGCATAGCGGCCGGCCAGGACATTGGGGATGCGAGGCTTCGCAGACACAGCAGTCACGTGTCCCGAGTTTACCGGGCGTCCATACGGGTTCCGAACCGTCTGCATTTTGTCGGAAGCTCCAGCTCAGAGGTTGTTCTGTCACCCCCCGCCGCAGCGGGGCCGTGCGGCACGCGGGAGAGGCCGCCTCGGCTGGGGCCACCGCACCAGACCCTTCGAAGTGCCTTGATCCGGCCGGAGTGGAGCAAGGCATGAGGATATTCGTGAGAGTGGACCAAGTCCTCGTGGGTTGTATCCGGCGGACGTCAGCGGGGCTTCTGGCGCGTCCTCGCGAAGAGCGGGCGGCTGGGCGGCCGGGTGCCGATCGCGGATGTCCCGGTGACCCGCCGCGCTCGGCTGCGCGGCCGGCACCGGATGGATGGCGCGATGGCCGGCCCCGGAGCCGATGCCCGGTGCGGCGGCGGCCGGTGATGTCCTGCGGGGGGCAGCGCCAG
>NZ_DATMVN010000171.1:0-9467 GCF_035563135.1 Streptomyces sp. | reverse complement strand
TCGACGGCGTTGAGGGCGCCCAGGCCGTGCAGCGCGTCGAGGACCGCTTCGCGGTGCCGCTCCGCGTCGTCGGGCGAGACGTCCTGGGGTGTGGCGGCGGTGCCCTGGCCGGTGGCGGGAGCGCCGGGCGCGTTCGGCATCTGCGGGGCCGGGCGGTTCGGCTCGGTGGCGACGGGCCGCGTGTGGACAGGGCGGTGCGGGAGTACGGCGCGGCCGCTGCCACCGGCCTCCCGCGTCACGGTGCCCGTGACGCGCTCCGGTTCCAGTTCGTCCAGCAGCGCCTGGGCGTGCTCGTCGGGGAAGAGTCCGTCCCGCGCGACGTTCTCCCGTAGCTCCGCCTCGTCGAGCGGGTAGATGTTCCAGTACCGGCCCCAGTTGTCCGTGTAGTCGAGGGCCGGGTCGTGGCCGGGCACGTCGTTCAGTGCCAGCTGGGCCCCGCGCATCACCTCGTGGGCGGTGTGATGGCCCACCGTCAGCGAGATGGCCAGCATCCCGGCACGGATCAGCCCGAGGTCCAGGTCGACGCCCCACTGGTCCCGCATGCGGGCGGCGTGCAGGACGAAGCGGTACGTGGACCCGGCGGTGCCGGTCGCCACCAGGCCGCCGGAGTCCTCGGAGCGTCCCTGGAAGTCGGCGCTCATCGCCAGGTCGTACACCGTTGTCGCGGGCATCCAGGTCAGCCCGGCCTCGTCGACCGCGATCCGCCGCTCCGCCTCGCTCAGCGGCGGGCGTGCCTCGTCCGGACGTGCCGGATCCGCCACGGGGTGCGGCAGTTCCCTGATCGCGGCCGCCTTCTCGGCAGGGGACATGTCCGACGCCTGGATCTCCGTGGCGCGCCGCATGTACGCGGCGTAGGCCTCCCGCTGCCGCCGGCTCGGCCGCTCCGCGGCGATCTCCGGATGCTGCTCCTCTGCGCCGCCGAGCATCTCCGGCACGAGGTCGTTGGAGATCCCCTCGTACAGGAACGCGACGAGTTCCCGCAGGTTCCCGCTCCTCAGCACCCCCTGGAGAGCCTCGCGGGATGTGCCGACGGCGCCCGCCTTGAACTTGCTGGTGTCGCCGAACGTCGCCAGCGCGCGCGGATACCGCTGACGCGCCTTCGTCCACGCGGCGGTGGCCATCTTCCGGAACTCGGCGGTGACCGCCTCGTGTTCGGCCAGGTACTCGCCCAGCCGCCTGTCGAAGACTTCGGACTCCTCGGCGTACCGGATGCGCGCCAGGACCCACGGTGGTGCCTCGCTGTTCCTGTGTTCCGGGCTCGGCTGTGCCAGGCGGCCGGGCGGCCGGGAACCGGCCCGCTCGGGGGCGGGCAGGGGATCGGCGGCCGGGGGTCCGGAGGGCCGCGCGGGGGCGGGCTCCTCGGGCCGGGCCGGTTCCCCCGGGGGCGTGACGGGTGCCGATGCCCCCGGCGGGACCAGACGGTGATCGTCGATCTCGATCGTCACCACGCGCCCCTGGGCCGGGTCGGTGGCGCTGCGCACCCGCTTGGCCACCTTGGTGAGACCGAAGTCCCGTACGCCGACGCGCGGCCCGCTCAGGCCGGCCTGGAAGGTGTCCAGGACCTGGGTCAGCCTGGCCGCGAGCGCCCTGGCCACGGCATCCGCCCGCTCCTGGCCGCTGGACTGTGAGCGGTTGCCGTGCCCGGTGAGGGTGATCGCCGGCACCGGCAGGCCGTGGGCCCGGTTCCAGAGCCCCGCGCGGGCGAGCGAGAGGGCCAGAGCCTCGATCGTGCCGTCCGCGTCGGCGGGGAGGCCGTGCTCCCCCTCCTCGAAGCGGATGGCCTGCTGGTGCCAACGCGGCGCGTGGCCGTGCAGCACCACGGTCGTCAGCGGGTTGGCGACCGCGGGCGAGGAGCCGGACAGCAGGGCCGCGTTGACCTCGTGCGCCGACTCGCCCGGTCGCTTGCTGTACGCCCGGAAGAACCACAGGTCCTTGCCGTCCATCACCGGCGCGGCGTCCCGGATCAGGTCCCTGGCACGCGAGCGCGCCTGAGCCACCTCGCGCAACGCCAACGCGTGCTCGGGCAGGTCCTCGTCGAAGTACCAGGGGATCCGCTCCGCCTGGCGGAGGTCGGCCAGGGCCCTCGCCACGCGCGCGAAGCCCTCAAGGCGGTCGGTCTCCGCGTGGTCCGCACCGCGCTGCCTCGCCTCGGCGACCCGCTGCTCGGCGTCGCGGGCCAGCCGCGCCAGTTCGTCCTCGCTGTGGCGGTCGAGGTTCTCGTCGATGACGTCGTCGAGAAGCCCGGCCGGGAGCCCGCTCCCGGAGTGGGTCTCGTTCTCCAGCGTGATCTGATGGGTGCCGTCCTCGCTGGCCAGCACCACCTGCGCGAAGTGGTAGGGGGCGTGCGGGCCCACCTGGTCGCCGGGTTCGGCGTGGTTGTGCGTGAACAGCTGCGCGCCGCCGTCGTTCGTGGTGCTGACGGACTGGATCAGGTAGCCCTCGCCGACCCCCGCCCAGGCGTACTCGTTGACGCCGATGCGCCGCGCGGCCGAGGCCAGCGGGGCACGCAGCGGGTTGTCCTGCGGCTCGTAGCTCAGTGCGTGCCCGTAACGCTCGCCCGGTGTGGGGGCGCCCACCACGCCGCCGGTGAAGCGCTTGTCCCGGCCCGCCTGGCGGGCGGCCCAGCGTGGGGTGACGTCGGTGGCGGAGCGTATGCCCTCGGCGACCTCCGTCAGCGCGTGGGCCAGGTGGTGGGTTCCGGTGACCTCCCGGCCGTGCAGTGCGTTCACCGGGGCCGTCGAGACGATGTCGCCGGTGGGGCTCCGAAAGGCGATGTGGGACAGGGGCGCGCTTTCCGCGCCGGCCACCATCCGGGCGAAGTCCCGCGTGAAGGCGTGCTCCGGACCGCCGGAAGCCGTCAGGAACTCCGGCTCCACCAGGAACAGCGGCTCGCCGTACGAACCGTCCTCCTTCGGCAGCAGGACACCGGTCGACTCGTCGGCCTTCAGCCGGACCCCTGCCCCGGCCAGCCGCGCCGACGAACGCTCGATCGCCGTGCGGGTGGCGTACACCTGCCGGCTGCGGCCGGTCGTGCCGTCCTCGGTTGCGAGCGTCGCCAGCGTCCGGTCCTCGGAGATGTGCAGGGGCGGCCGGTCGGCCATGGGGACGGTCCTCTGGTCCTGGCGCGGGAGGACCAGCGCATCGGGGCCGGTGCCGCCCCGGACCTCTCCCACGGACCGTGGGAGAGGCTGGGTGAACAGGATCCCGGTGCCCCGCTTGTCGATGACTCCGTAGTCGCGGGTCGTCAGTGGCCGGGGACGGCGCGCCTCGATCTGCCGTTCGAGGACGGCCTGGTCGACCATGCGGTCGAACTCCGCGTCCCCGTCGCTGCTGGACCGCTCGTCGTCGTCCGGGTCGGGCGCGCTGTCGGTGTCGTTCCCGCTGCTCAGATCGCGGGCGCCGGGCAGTCCGCCGTCGGCGGCCGGGTCGGCCGAGGCCCAGCCGGCACCGGTGTCGCCTTCGCTCAGTTCGAGCATGAGGTGGCGGGTCCCGGCCGTCGGATGCGTGGCCACACCGACCGGCGCCTCCGGGTACCAGACGCGGCGGCCCGTCGTACCGGCGACGAGGGAGGCGACGGTCGCGGCGTACTCCGGGGGGAGCGCCAGCACGATGTCCGCGCCGCGGGGCCGCTGGGAGTCGTACGAGATGAGCATCGCCAGCTCGTCGGCGCTGTCCACCCGGAAGGTCCGCCCCGGCGCGGCGATCCCGACGGCGCGGCCGTCCGCGTCGGCCGCGACCAGGTACGGGTTCTGCCACGGAGCTGACCGTGGGATGACCCGGCCCCGGCCGCGCACGGCGTAGGACGTCAGTTCGGGGGTCGGCTGTCCCGGTCCGGTGAAGTCGCGCCCGACGGCGTTGCCCTCGTCGTCGCGCAGCAGCGTGCCCTCGTCCAGGGCTCCCCGCCCGGTCAGGATCTGCTGGTCCACGAAGAAGAGGGCGAGGTCGCCGACGCTCGCCAGGTCGTCCGAGGAGGCGTCGAGCGCCAGCGAACCGAGCAGCAGGAAGTCCGCGGGGCCCGGACGGCTCCCGCGCCCCATGTGCAGGACATGCCGGGTGGCGCGTTTCAGGCCGTCGCGCAGCGTCCGCGCCGTCGGGTGTGCCTCCGCCTCCTCGCGGACGAGGTCGTACAGCGCTTCGGAGGTCTCCCGGAGGCGGGCGCGCGGAACGGCGCCGCGCTCGGGGCCGAACACCGTGTCCAGCCAGGCCGGTTCGGCCCAGAACGGCCGGTCGTCGTCGGAGTCCGAGTCGGATTCCGATTCGTCGGACGCCTCCGCCAGCGTGGGCAGGGCGCGCCCCGGGGGCAGCGGGGGCGGCACCGCGCCGTCCGGGCCTGTCTGCGGGGATGCCGCCGGGAGCGACACCGGGTCGACCCAGGCCGGCTCCCGGATCTCCGCCGGCGTGTTCTTCCGTGCGTCCGCCCAGGTGGTCCCCTCCGGAGAGGTGTGCGCCTCGATGTCTCCGGCCACCGCCGCCCACAGCTGGAGGTGGCGCGGGCGCAGACCGCTCTGTGCGAGGCCGTCGGGGGCCTGTTCCCGGAACGGCCCGAGCAGGCTGCCCGGCGCGTGGAGCCGGTCGGAGTTGCCCGCGTCCCGCGTCTCGTCCCGCAGGAACAGCTGGTGCCCCAGCTCGTGCGCGAACTCCACCGGGCCGGCGTCGGCCCACCACGCCCGCTGGTTCATCTGCTGGTCCCGGCCGACGAGTTCCACCGTCAGGTGGGGGTCCTCGTCCGGCCCCGGGGGTTCCACGGTGACGTGCAGCCGGTCGCCGTTGGGCAGCCTGTGCCCCGGTCGGTTGTAGAACTCCTCCACGCCTTCGAGCACTCGCGCCATGACGGCGTCGGTGTCGGCCTGCCCGGCGCCCGGCCGCAGGGCGAGCCGCACCGTGAGGTCGGTGACGGTCTCGCCGCCGTGGGTGAAGCGCCGCACGTCGAAGGCCGAGCGCACGACGATGCGCGGCCGGTCGTCGAGGCGGGCGCGGGGCGGCTCGGTGGAATCGGTGGTCCCCCGGAGGGGGATGCGCAGGGCCGTGTCGCCGCCGTCCTCCGGCACCAGGTACAGGGCCGAATCGTCCGCCGCGATCCGGTGGGGCGCCGAGTCGTGGTCCAGGTCGGCCATGACGACGGAGAGGGTGTCCATGTTGGACACGCGGCCGATCCAGCCGCTGTCGCCCCGCAGGATCGTGCCCGTCGCCTCGTGGACGAAGTCATGGCCGAACCGCGTCCACCCGGCGGGCGGGATCTCCGTCCCGTCCGGGAGCCTGATGTGCCCGGTGTCGGCGACCTCGTAGCGGAAGGGCTCCGAACGGGACTCGGCGGGGCGCGTGTACGTGAACCACCGGTCCGGCCGGAGGTCCGTGATGGCCTCCGCAGCCGGGGCCTTGCCCTTCCCGGGCAGGTCCGTCGCGGATGCCTCGGTGGCCGGTACGCCGGCGGCGGGCACGACGGAGGCCGGGTCGACCCCGCCGAAGCGGGGCCGCATGACGGTGACGGGGCGGCCGATCGGCCACTGCTCGGCCACGGGGTCGAGGCCGTCGTCGGGCGAGCCGCCCAGCAGGCCTCCGGACCGGGAGCCGCGGGGACCACGGGTGGCGATCTCCCGCAGTCCGCCGCGGTGGTCGTCGACCGTGATGTGCACGGCACCGGTGTCGGCGGTGCCGGACCCGCGTCCGCGCTCCGAGTCCGGATCGACCGTGATCGCGTCGGCGGTGAGGTGCGGTCGCGGTGTTCCGTCCTGCAGCGCCGCGAGCGCCTCGGCCAGCTCCTGCCGGAACGAGGCCACCACCGCCTCGGCACGGGCCTTCGCGAGTTCCCGGCCCGTCAGGAGCCCGCTGCGCAGACCGGTGACCTTGACGTCCGGAAGCGGCAGCCCGTTGACGGCGTTCCACATCGCCGTCCTGGCCACGATCCCGGCCAGGTACCGCAAGGGGTGCTTCGCACCGTCGGGTGTCTGCTGGGCGCCCTTCTCGAACGAGATGGTCACCGGCAGTGCCTGCTGGCCGCGGAGCACGACGGCGGTGAGCGGGTTCGCCTCGGCGGCGGGCCTGTCGGTCAGCAGTTCCGCGTTGGTGTCGTGGGCCGACTCCCCCGGCCGCTGGGAGTACATCCGCATGTACCACTGGTTCTTGCCGGGGATGACCTGTTCGAGCTGGCCGATGCGCTGCGCTGCGGCGCGCGTGGCACCCTCCAGTGTCCGCTCGGCGGCGGCGCGCTCCGGTGAGCCGGCGGGCGCCGCGCGCATGTCCGCCTGGGCCTGCTTCGCCCGTACCAGGGCCAGCGTCAGGTCGAGGTGGGCGCGCAGCTCGGTGAGGTGCTCGTCGGCGCCGGCCTCCTGTCGTTGCTCGATCTCCCCGCGCAGTCGCGCCGCGGCCTCCCGCAGAGCCTTGAGGTTGTGCACCCTCAGGCTCGCCTTCGCCTCCCCGCGGTGCCGGGCGTTCCGCTGCGAGGACCGCGCGTGGTTCTCCAGGGAGATCTGGTGACTGCCGTCCTCACTGGCCAGGACCACGGTGGCGAAGTGGTAGCCGAAGTGCGAGCGGCTGATACCGGACCGCGGCTTGGCGTAGTTGCGTTCCAGGCTCGGCTGGCCCTCGGCCCCGGCCGCCGCGACGGACTGGACGACGTAGCCCTCGCCGACGCCGGCCCACGCGTGTTCGTTGACCCCGATCCGTCTCGCGGCGTCCGACAGTGCGTCGCGGCGCGGGTCGACCGGCTGGTCGAGGCTGAGTGCGCTGCCGTAGGCGTGGCCGGGCAGCGGGCCGCCGTCGCCGCCGGTGGGCCGGTCGTCCCGGCGGACGTACGAGGACGCCCAGGCGGGATCCACCCTGTCGGGCGCCACGTCGCCGTCCGCGACATGGCCCAGGGCGTCGGCGAGGTGGTGCGTGCCGGTGACCTCGGCCCCGTCGGAGGCGTTGACCGGCGCGGTGACCGCCTGGCCGGTGCGGGGATCGCGGAAGACCACGTGCGACGTGCGGGCGTTGTCGGCCAGCATGTCGGCGAAGTCCCGGCAGATCTCCTCCGATGACTGCCCGGACCGGGTGAGGAAGTCGGGCGTCACGCGGAACAGCCGCTTCGTGCTCCCGTCGGGGGTGGGCAGCAGGATGCTCAGGTCCTCGTCGGTCCGCAGACGCACCGCGAGGCCCGCACGCGCCAGACCGACCGACGCGCGGGCGACGGCTTCCGCCGTCGCGAAGACCTGCTGCCCGTACGCGCCGTTCTCGACCGCGAGCGTACGGTCCGAGGAGATCCGCAGGACGGGCCGCTGGGTGGCGAGTGTCTCGTGGTAGCCCTGTACGGACATGGCCAGTCGGGGTGCGCCCTCCACGTCCGCCAGCGCCTGCGGGGTCTGCCAGGTGCCCTGGAGGCCCCCGGGCTTGCGGAAGAGCACGCCGTCACCGCGGTGGTCCACGACCCCGTAGTTCCTCGTGGTCAGTGGCTCGGGCCGACGCGCCTCGATCCCGTCAGCGGACTCGGACTCCTCCCCGTACAGGGCGACGATGTCCTCGAAGTCCCCTTCGCTGTCGCTGTCCGTGCCCGGTCCGACGGAGGTCCACGCCGCGCCGATCCCGCCGGGGACGGGCCCCAGCGTGATGTGGTCGGTGCCGGAACGCCAGTCCGTGGACGGCTGGGGGCCGTGCTCCGAGTACCAGACCCTGGAGCCGGTCAGGTCGGCGACGTGCCGCGCCAGGGACGCGATGTCACCGTGGGGGAAGGCCAGGACGACATCGGCACCCGGGGGCCGCGCCGGGTCCCGCGCGAGGAGCCGGGCGAACTCACCGGGGTCGTCGAGGGTGAGCCTGCCCCGGGATGTGACCAGCCGGACGGAGTCCGCGCTCTCCTGGGCGAGGACCACGTACGGCTCCGACCACGGCGCGGTCCAGGTGGTCAGGCCGCCGTCCTCGCTCTCCGCCGCGTACGAGTTCAGGGGGAGCGCCTGGCCGCCGGTGCCGGTCCAGTTCCGTCCGGTACCGTCCTCCGACAGCAGCACGGTGCCCCGGTCCAGGGCGGCGTCGTGGCGCGTGAGGTACGACGTGAGGGCGTCGGCGTCGGCCAGTTCGTCCGGCGAGGCGCTCAGGGCCAGGGAGCCGAGGAGCAGCAGGTGCTGCCCGTGCACGGCGGAGTCCGGGTCCAGGTGCAGCACCTGCCTGGCCAGGTCGTGCAGCTCGTCGGACATGCCGGTGGCCACGGACGGCTGGTCCGCGTTCCCCCGCGCGAGGTCCCGCAGCGACGAAACCGTGTCGACGAGCGTCTCGTGCGAGTGATCGTGCCTGGCCGCGGGCCCGAAGAGGAGGCCGAGCCACGCCTCGTGCCCGGCGTCCGGGGCGTCGTCCCCACTGGCGGAGTCGTCGGTGAAACGGAACCGCGCCAGCGCTTCGGCCTCGGAGCGCCGTGCACGCGCGGACGGCGGCAGCTGGAGCGGTCCGTCCGCGGTACCTGCCGTCTCCGGCGCCTTGCCGGCTTCGGCGCCGGACAGCATGCTCAGCTCCCACGCCTCTTCCTCGCCCGGGAGTCCTGGCAGGTCACCGCCCGCCGGGGACGGGGGCAGGGGGACGGCGGCCGGGTCCTGCTGCGACAGGGGCGGGGCAGGCGGCACGGGCTGCGAGGACTGCGGGGCGGGGGTGCGCTCCACCAGCGGGACGAAGTCGCCGCCGCGGCGGCGGAGCCGGAGGTGCGGGCCGCTGTCGCCGGCCGGGCCGAGGTAGGTGTGGGCGGTGCCGTTCTCCTCGATCAGGGTGACGGTGGCACCCGTCACGGCGGCGGCCCACTCGGCCACCGCGCGGTCGGCTCCGGGGCTCCAGGGCGCGTGTGTGAGGTGGCGCCGCAGGTGGCCGTCGAGGGCTTCACGGCTTGGTGCGGGCGTTCCTGGACGCACCTTCATGGGCGGCGGGCCGAAGAGGGAGTCGTGCTCGGCCGGGTCGCCGGGAAGGCCGTTCAGGCGCAGCAACTGGGCGGGCGACGATCCCGCGCGCGTGCGCAGCCGTGCTGCCTCCCGGCGGTCGAGGCCGGGCCGGTCGGCGGCGTGGCGCAGGGCCGTGGAGAGCGCGCCGAAGAAACCGTTGCCGCGGCCGGTGGGCGTGCCCTGGGTGTAGGTGGCGCCATCGGGCGCGGTGAGGACGCCGTCGCGGGCGAGGCGGTAGAGCGGGCCGCTGCCGTCGGCGGGCGGCAGCCAGGGCACGGTGGTGTGGCTGCGGTGCACGGGCGGCTTCGCCGGTTGCCCGGTCGGGGCGTCCCCGGTGCCCGTGCCGGATGTCCCTGCACTCGCCGGAGCCGGCAGCGCGGTGCTGACCGGAGCCGGGGCGCCTGGCGGCAGGGCGGCGTGGAAGAAGCCGTCGGCGGAGTACAGCACCGGGTCGGCGGACGGGTCGACGGCGGCCGGATCGACACCGTGCGGGAGGAACAGCTGGTCGCGGCCCTCACCGGTCACCACGGTGAGCGGGGTGCCGAGGACCCGCGCGGCGAGGGCGGGCAGCAGGTC
>NZ_DATMVN010000170.1:0-20529 GCF_035563135.1 Streptomyces sp. | reverse complement strand
TGACAGATCTTGTGGTGCATCCCGGAGCCGGCCGAGGAGAAGGCGACAGCGGCCAGATAGGCGCCGTAGAGCGTCTGTTCCCGGCCCTCCAGCCCGGTGGGATCCGCGGCGACCGCAGGCAGTCCGAGGGACAGGCCCCGGATCCCCTCACCCGCGAGGGCCTGGTCGATCGGGTCGACGCGCGGCCCCCACATGGAATCGACGCAGTGCGCCAGCGCGTTGAGGCCGCTGGCCACGGACATCTCGACCGGCAGGCTCAGCATCAGTGAGGCGTCGTAGACGATCGAGCGCGGCAGGACACGTGCGTCGACGCCGGTGGTCTTCACCTCGCCCTCCGTGAGGCCCCAGACGTTCGTCGCTTCGGAACCGGCGTACGTCGTGGGCACCGCCACGATCGGCAGGCCGATGGTCAACGCCACCGCCTTGGCGAGACCGGTCGTCGAGCCACCGCCGACACACACCAGCGCGTCGACGGAACCCGCTGCCGCGGCCTCCCGGGCACGGTCGGCCACCTCGACGGGGACGTGCATGACGACCTCGTCGTGGCGCACCGCGACCGGCAGGTCCGCACCGACGCGGTCGGCGAGGGCCGCCTCCGCGGGAGCAGCGATCAGCATGACGCGCGAGGCGCCCAGCGCAGTCACCTCCGCGGCCACCGCCGCCGGCGCCTCGCCGGAGGCGAAGACGACTCGCTGCCCCAGCGTCTCATGGGTGAACCGCACGGTTCAGTCCTTTCCGAGGATCTTGGTGAGGGCGCTGCGGAGCGCCGCCTCGGGCGCCTCGGCGAGGTCCATCGAGCGCCAGGCGATGTGCTTGTCGGGGCGGACCAGGATCGCGCCCGACTCCTCGATCTCGCGGAGCTTGGCCCAGTCGTAGTAGAGGTCCGTGACGTCCATGCCCGGGCCGATCACCACCGTCTCCAGCGGGATCCCGAGCTCCTGCGCCACCTTGTCGGCAGCCCCCGCCCACGGCTCACCCGCGATGCCGGTGATCAGGGTCCAGCGGGTGTACGGGGCCAGGTCCATCATCGCGCACTTGGTGACGTGGTCACCGACCCAGGCGTGAGGCAGGTGGGCACCCGGCGACGTGGACATGACGTGATAGAGGTCCTCGTCCTTGCCGGCCGCGGGCCGTGTGCCGTCGGATACGACGGCGCTGGACTCGTAGAACTGCCCCAGCTCGACACCGTGGGCGTTGAACTCGTAGTTCTTGGTCTCCATCGCCGCCACCAGGGCGGCCCGCTTGGCCGCACCCGCGGGGGTGTTGGCCTTCCGCTCCTCGATACGGGCCTGCATCTCCGCCTCGTCCTTGGCGCCGATGACGCCCAGGGCCTCGAAGATGTCGACGAATTCGCGGCCCGACTTGTTGGCCCGCTTGACGATCCGCTCGGCCACGGGCGCCCGCTCCTGCGAGTACGTCTCCAGCACCGACGCGTCGGCCTGCCCGCGGAGCACGGCAGCGATCTTCCACGCCAGGTTGTACGAGTCCTGGATGCTCGTGTTCGAGCCCAGGCCGTTGCTCGGCGGGTGACGGTGGATGGCGTCTCCGGCGCAGAAGACACGTCCCTTCTGCAGGTGGGTCGCGTACATCTCGTTGTTGCCCCACAGGCTGGTGCCGGTGATCTCCACCTCGAGATCCGGCATGCCCAGCAGCTGCCGGACGATGCGGACGGCCTCGGCCTCATCCACCACAGGGGGCTCGGAGTTGATGTCGTAGCCCCACACGATGAGCCATTCGTTCCAGGGCCGGACCATCCGGACCAGCCCGGCGCCGATGCCGCCGACGTTGGCCCCCGGCTGGACCACCCAGTACAGGACCGACGGCCGGTGACCGACGTAGGACTCGATGTCGGCCTTGAACGTGATGTTCATGGAACCGGCGATGTCCATCGCGCCCTCGTAGGGCAGGCCGATGTCCGCAGCGACCTTCGACCGGGCGCCGTCGGCGCCGATGAGGTACTTCGCCCGGATGTCGTACTCCTGGCCGGTCAGCCGGTCCCGCACCTGGACCGTGACACCCGCGTCGTCCTGTGTGTGCGACAGGTACTCGGAGGAGAAGCGGGTCTGCGTCCCGCGCACGGTGGCGTTCTTGACGAGGATCGGCTCGAGGTAGGTCTGCGGGATGTCGACCGTGAGGCAGGGCGAGGCCAGCCGGTAGTCGGCCTCGCGGTCGGGCCTGGTGCCCCAGGTGTGGATTCGGCCGATCTCCTCGCCCGCGATGGAGGTGCAGAAGACGGTGTCACCGACGAGGTCGTGAGGAGTGGCGTCCGCCAGCACCTGGTCCTCGATCCCCATGTCGCGGAAGATCTCCATCGCCCGCTGGTTGGTGATGTGCGCGCGGGGCGTGTTCGCAGTCCAGCGGTACTTGGTGATCATGATGTTGTCGATCCCCAAGGTCGACAGGAGCAGAGCCGCCGAGGCGCCGGCCGGGCCGGAGCCGACGATCAGGACGTCGGTCTCCACCAGCGATGACGTCGGAAGTGCGGTCTCTGCCAGACCGTCGTTGAACTCGGACACGTCGGTGCCTCACCTTCTGCTTGACGGTGTTCTCCGAGCAGCGTGGCATCGGGGCCGGCTCACCAGGCCGGAGCGATGTGATGACGGCCGAAATGCGTACGGGGCGAGGAGTTCAGACGCGCTTCGCGGCCGCTCGGCGGAGCTCCCCGGCGGCTATGCCGAAACGCTTCTGGAAGGTTCCGGAGAAGTGCGCGGCCGAGCGGAATCCGCACATGGCCGAAACCGCTGCCGTGGACAATGCGGGAGCGTGCGGGCCGGCCAGCAGGCTGTGGGCGAGCTCGAGCCGCCGTCGGAGCACGTGACGCGGAAAGGTCTCTCCCATGTCGGCGAAGACCCGGGTGAGTTGGCGGACGCTGATCCCCACCGCCCGGGCGACCTCGGGGACCGAGAGATGGGGATCGCGAAGCCTGTCTTCGATGTAGGCACAGGCGAGCGCCCGGTGTACGACGTGAGGCCGTGCGGTGCCGTCGCTCACGAGGACGGACAGGAGGTCCACGACGGTCCGCTCGTCAGGCACCGGGTCCTGGCCGCCGACGGCACGTCCGACCAGACGGGTGATCGCGCGACCGTACGGGTTGGCCTCGCTCTTGCGGATGATGAGTGGCTGCCCCGGTGCGGGAGGGCGGGTCCCCTCCGGAAAAACACGGCGGTCCACACGGAGGGCCAGTTCTTCCAGGCCGTGGCCGAACCCGCGAACGAAGTGGCCGTCCGCGTCACAGACCAGAAGGTCGCCGGGGCGCAGGATCTGTCGTCGCCCCGCTTGCTCGAACAGGGCATCCCCACGGAGGGAAACGAAAAGAGCCACGGCGCCTGTGGGACGCTGCCCGATGAGATCGGGGGAGCGCTCGACCGTGTGGGCGGTGCTCCGCACACGGGCCAGGTGCACTCGGCCGAGCTGGACGTTGTCCTCTCGGGCCTGGAACTCCTCGCCCGTCCGTGTGCGGCACTCCAATGCGATCAAGGCGTCCGCGTTGTGTTCCTCCCAGGCCCGCAACCGCTGCTCAGGTGGGACGTGTGCCGTCGAGAAGGCCCGCGCCGGGAGCAGGGCGGTTGCGGGTGCGTGAGGTGCGTACATGTGGAGGCGCCCGGGGGGTCGGGGGCAGGTCAGTGATGCGAGGGGGTTGCCGGGAGCGGCGTGCCGCACCCGGGGCGCACGTCGGCGCCGGGCCCGCCGTGCACATCGGTGGTGAACATGCCACTCTCCCTCGAGTACGGTGGACGCCCGATTGTTCGGTTAACGTACGTCTGGCTCCCCTATGCGTCAACCGTTGTGGCAAGGTCCGGACGCGGACGTAGGCTGCCGCGCCCCCTTCTCACGTGTCCGCCGCCGGGCCGGCCCCTCCGTGAGGCTGTGCCTTCCTCGTGCCGCGACCGGTCGGCGGTTCCGCCCGGGGCTGGACGGTCCTGGGTACGGACTGTTCGAACTCGTCCTGGGTCAGCGCGCGGTGCGGCAGAGGGCTCGGGGCGTCCCTCTCGGCGCGCAGGCCGTCGAGAATGAGGGTGAGGTATCGCTGCCAGATGCCGGGCGTCACGGTCCGGGTCTGGTGGGCCGCGGCCCCGATCATGAGCTGGATGAGGGGCAGGTCGGTCGCCTCGAAGTCGTCGCGGAGCGAGCCCTCCCGCTGGGCGCGGGCGATCAGGGCGCCGACCGCGGGGGTGAGCCGGTTCCGCGAGGCGGCGATCCGGCTCTCGCCGTGCGTGCCGTGGAGCAGCACTTCTCTCAGTCCGCGGTCCTCGGCGAAGTCCCGGCCGGACGCCGTGAGGAACTCGACCAGCCCGCTCCAGGCGTCCTCGTGGCCGAGGGCTCGTTCGGCGAGGGTGACGATGCGCTGCACCTCGCTGTCGAAGACGGCCTCGATCAGTGCCTCGCGGTCGGCGAAGCGCCGGTAGGCGGTGCCGACGCCGACCCCCGCGTGGCGAGCGATGTCGTCGAGGGTGACCTCGAGCCCCCGATCGGCGAAGACCTGCCGGGCCGCGGCGATGAGGCGCTGCCGGTTCCGCTCGGCGTCGGCCCGTAGGGGGCGGGGGCGGGACGGGCTCCCTGCCACCTGGGCGGGGGTGCTTCTGGGGCTCATGGCCTCACTGTACCGCTAAGCGGAGATGACGTCTCCGCATACTGCTACGCTGGAGCAGTAACCGGAGAAAACTCTCCGCTTCGCTTCCTCATCGTTCGGAGACGTTGTGAGTGCCCTTTCGACTGATACCGGTCCGCCGAAGACCGGGCAGCATGCCGCCGACCCGCACCACGGTCGGCGCTGGCTGATCCTGGCCGTCATCGCGGTGGCCCAGCTGATGGTGGTCCTCGACGCCACGATCGTGAACATCGCGCTGCCGTCCGCCCAGCAGGACCTCGGCTTCTCGAACGAGAACCGGCAGTGGATCGTGACCGCTTACTCCCTGGCCTTCGGCAGCCTGTTGCTGCTCGGCGGGCGGATAGCCGACCTCATCGGCCGCAAGATGACCCTGCTGATCGGCCTCGCCGGTTTCGCCGCCGCGTCCGCGCTGGCCGGCGCAGCGACGAATTTCGGTGTCCTGGTGACCGGGCGCGCGCTGCAGGGCGTCTTCGGTGCTCTGCTGGCCCCGACCGCGCTGGCACTGCTGACGACGACGTTCACCACCGCCAAGGAGCGTGCCAAGGCGTTCGGCATCTTCGGTGCGGTCGCCGGTGCGGGCGGCGGTGTCGGCCTGCTGCTGGGCGGCGTGCTGACCGACGGCTTGAGCTGGCGCTGGTGCCTGTACGTGAACCTGGCTTTCGCCGCCGTCGCCTTCGTCGGTGCCATGGTACTGCTGCCGCGCCACCGCCGGGAGCAGGGTGTGAAGATCGACGTACCCGGCACCATCACGGTGACCGCAGGCCTGTTCGCGCTGGTCTACGGGTTCGCCAACGCGGAGACGGACGGCTGGGGCGCCACCGGGACCTGGGGTTTCCTGGCTGCCGGCGTCGTGCTGATCGCGGTGTTCGCCTGGCTGCAGACGAAGGTCGCGCACCCGCTGCTGCCGCTGCGCGTGCTTCTGGACCGCAACCGGGGTGCCGCCTCCATCGGAATCTTCATCTCCGCGGCCGGCATGTTCGGTGTGAACCTGTTCCTCACGTACTACCTCCAGCAGACGCTGCACTACTCGCCGCTGAAGACCGGTCTGGCGTTCCTGCCGATGGTCGGGGTGCTCATGGTGGTCTCGACCGTGGCGACCAGCGTCCTGAACCCGCGCATCGGTCCCAAGCCGATGGTCCCCGTCGGAATGGTCCTGGCGGCCGTCGGTCTCATGTGGCTCACCGGACTGGACGCCGGCTCCACCTACGCCGCACACGTCCTGCCTCCGCTGCTGGTCTTCGCTCTCGGCCTCGGCCTGGTGCTCGCCCCCTGCATGAGCGCCGCCACTTCGGGCATCGACCCGGCCGACGCCGGTGTCGGCTCGGCGAGCGTGAACACCATGCAGCAGGTCGGCGGATCCATCGGCACGGCCCTGCTCAGCTCCCTCGCGGCGAGTGCCGCCGGTGACTACCTCGCCGGCAAGAAGCCCACCCCCGAGGTGATCGGCCAGTCCGCCCTGGAGAGCTACTCCACCGCCTACCTGTGGTCCGCCGTCCTCTTCGTCGCAGGAGCGGTCATCTGCGGGCTGCTCTTCCGCCGCGGCGCACCGGTGCAGGACCCGGACGCCGCCCCCGCCGTCCACATGTGACGCGACACCGCAGCGATGCCGGCCCCGCCTGGGGCCTTGGTCAGGACGGACGGCCGTCCCCCGGCTGACGGGGGCAGGGCACCGTGCCGGACCCGACGCATACGGCCCCCTGCGGGCGACCCGAGGTCGCCCGCAGGGGGCCGCGTCGTCGGCACCGGCACGTGCCGCCTGCCGCCGGGTCGTCGGTGTGTACTTTGCCGCCAACGAAGTGACCGAATCCGCCGACGTCATCCGGTTGTTCCCTGCCCGTGACACAGTCCGGGACAGGGAACGGCCGACCGTGCCGGTGCGGAGGACGAGCGATGGCGGCCCGCGCGAAGCGGCAGCCGGTGCTCGATTCCCCTCCGGTCCCCGTCGAGTCCGACGGAACAGGTCGGTCCCGACGGGTGAGCCCGTCCCGTGGCTTCTGCACCCTCGCCACCGGTGCTCGCCCGTCGCTCAGAGTGAAAGAGGACGCTTGTGCCACGGAGACAATTCTGGGTCGGCTCGGATCAGCGGACGACTGGTGCGGGGACCGTTTCGTACGGACAGATGTACGTGGAGTGGGAAGCGCCGGAAGAGGTCACGCAGCCGTATCCGGTGGTGTTGGTGCACGGTGGCGGTGGCCAGGGTCTGGATTATCTGGGCACGCCGGACGGGCGGCCGGGCTGGGCGGGCTTCCTCGTCGAGGCCGGTTTCGAGGTCTATGTGGTGGACCGGCCCGGACACGGCCGGTCGCCCTATGATCCGGAGGTGCTCGGTCCGATGGCGCCGTCGATGCCGGTCGAGGCCATGCTGGAGATCTTCGCGCCGGCGGCCGCAGCGGCCGGTCACACGCAGTGGCCCGGTGGCCGGGCGGCCGATGACCCGTTCGTCCGTGCTCTGCACGCGAGTTTCGGGCCGATGCCGGCCGACTGGGCGGCGATGCACACTCTGGAACAGGCCCGGATGGCCGAGCTCCTGGACCAGGTCGGCCCCGCGATCGTGTTCTGCCACTCGGCGGGCGGTCCGGCGGGTTATCTCACCGCCGATGCCCGTCCCGGGCTGGTGAAGGCACTGGTGGCGATCGAGACGATCGGACCGCCCTTCCTGAGCAGGGGGCCGGGCGCCCGCCTGGACTGGGGCCTGGCGAGTGCGCCGCTGACCTTCGACCCACCCGTGGCGGACGCCGCGGAGCTGCGGCTGGTCACCACGCCGCAGGACAGCGGGCCCCCGATGACTCTCCAGGAGGAGCCGGCCCGCACGCTCGTCAACCTCGCCCGGGTGCCGGTCGCCGTGGTCACCGCCGAGCAGTCGCCGTTCATGCGGTTCGACGGTCACCTCATGGCGTTCCTGGAACAGGCGGGGTGCGACGCCGACCTGGTGCGCCTCGGTGACCACGGTGCCCACGGAAACGGCCACGGTGTGATGTTCGAGCGCAACAACCGCGAAGCGCTCACCGTGATCCTCGAATGGCTCAGCAAACGGCTCGGCTGACACAGCCGGACTCAGCAATGCATCAGCAGCGTGTCGAAGGGGATTGATCGTATGACTGCCGCGGAAATCAACTACGCGCTCAAGGTCGACGGGCGCGCACGATTCGACCTCGTGGAGAAGGAGCGCACCACCGTATCCATCGCCCCCTCGCCGGTGACGGTGCGGGACGCCCGGCCCCGCAACGCCGGACTCGACCTCGATGTGAACGGGTTCCGGCTGTACGAGCACAGCAGCTCCATCGCGGTCACCGGTACCCGGCAGGAGCTGGAGACGACCTATCTCGACGAGATGAGCGCGTTCATCAAGGAGCTGACGGGCGCCCGCGAGGTCCGGCCCCAGCGCAGCGGTATGCAGATCCGCCGGTCCAGGATGAACAAGGGCGAAGCCGAGAGCGTGAACGACCACCTGCTGCCCGCGGGTTTCGCGCACCTCGACTTCACCGACCGCTCGATGGAGGCTTTCCTGGAACTGTCCGCCACCGACGACGGTCCGATCGCGCCTTACGGGCGCATGGCGCTGTACCAGACCTGGCGGGTCATCTCGCCGCCGCCGCAGGACAACCTGCTGGCCGTGGCCGACCCGGCGTCGGTGCCCGACCAGGACGTCTTCCTGATGGACACCCGGCTCGGCCCGGAGAACTTCCCGTCGTGCTTCTTCGAGTCCCGGCTCGCCACGGCCAACCCGCACCACAGCTGGAACTACTTCCCGGACATGCGCGCCGACGAGGTGCTCGTCTTCAAGGGATACGAGACCGACCCGAACCGCGTCGGCGGCGTCATGCACACCGCCTTCCGGATACCCGACGCCCCGGCCGACGCCGTGCCGAGGGAGAGCATCGAAGCCCGGTTCATGGCTTTCTTCGACTGACCACACCCCGGCTGCCAAGGAGACCGACGATGGACGAGGCCAAGGCCACTGTGCGGGCGCTTCTCGACGCGCTCAACCAAAAGGACTGGGAACGCTACGGTGAGCTGCTCGCGCCCGACGTGGAGTACACCATCATGGGCTACGAGTTGCCCGGCGCCGGCACGATGGACCGGGAGGCAACGCTCAAGCAACTGCCCGCCGTACTGGGCCTCTTCGCCGACGACAGTCCCCGGGTGGAGATCACCCAGCTGATCGTCGAGGGAAGCTGGGTGGTCGCGGAGGCCCAGGGCACGGGCTCCTTCCGGGACGGGACCGTGTACGAGAACCGGTACTCCACCACGTACGAGGTGGTCGACGGCCGGATCAGGACCGTGCGCGAGTACATGGACACGCAGCACATGGCAAACCTGCTGGCCGCCGTGACGGCGTCGGCCGAGGACGCCCGATGAGCGGGGTCCGGGCCCGGGGCCAAGTGGTGGTGATCACGGGTGCGGCGAGTGGGCAGGGCTTGTCGCACTCGGTCGCGCTGGCGGCCGAGGGCGCCACGGTGATCGCCACGGACATCGGCGAGCCGCGCGAGAAGCTCCCCGAAGGAGTGGTGTTCCGGACACTGGACGTCGCGGACGAGGAGCAGTGGCGGGCTCTCGCGAGCTGGCTCGGCGAAACCTACGGCCGGGTGGACGCGCTCGTGAACAACGCCGGGGTGGCCAGCTCCGCACCGGCGCTGGAGGAGCTCGAACTGACGGAATGGAACCGGGTCTTCGGGGTCAACGTCACGGGACCGATGCTCGGGATGAAACACTTGTCCCCGCTGATGACCGACGGCGGTTCCATCGTCAACGTCAGCTCGCTCGCCGGCATGCTCGGTGCGGCGCTGCCGGCGTACACGGCGAGCAAATGGGCCCTGCGAGGGCTGTCCCGGAGCGCGAGCCAGGAGCTGGGCGTACGCGGGATCAGGGTGAACACCATCAGTCCCGGGTTCATCGACACGCCGATGGTGGGGTTCCTGGGGCAGCCCATGCGCGACGCGACCCTGGTGAACGTGCCGCTGGGCCGGCTCGGCACGGTGGACGACGTCAGCCCGCTCGTCGTCTTTCTCGTCTCACCGGAATCCTCCTGGATCAGCGGAGCGGAGATCCCGGTGGACGGCGGCGAGTGGTCCCACGGCGGGAACAAACGTCTCTCCGACTTCCTCCAGGAAGCGGGCCGACTCGGCGGAGTGCAACCGCAGGAATGACGCGATGGGCGGCTCCCCGCGAGACACACCGCATCCCATGGTGAGGCGCACGACGTAGAACCCGAGGGCCCCGGTCGGCGCGACCGGGGCCCTCGCCGATCTGCCGGCGCACGTCGACAGTCCCTCGCGGCACCGGGATCGAACGATCCGGGAATGCTCGGTTCGCCGCCGACGGCAGGTTCACGGAACCCGAAGAGCTCGTGGCCCTCGTCGACGGCCTCGAGAACGACGACACGAGCCCGTCGGAGGTCGGCGGTGAGTGCGCTCGCAGGGAGAATCAGTGGCGCGCGGCAGATCACCGACACGGTCGACGTACATGGCGCGAGTGCCGAACCACCGGACGCCGTCGACACGGTGGAAGGTGTCGCGGTGGCGACCGGTGAGAATGACCTGCAGCGGCAGGTCGGGAGCCGCCTGGGTGACCGGTCGTCGTCCAGGGCCTGGCACCGGGGGCCCAGCCGGCCGTGGAGATGCCGGCGGACGCGGGGCGGGCAGGAGCGCCACCGCGACGAGGCCACGCCTGCGCAGGCGCCGGGAGCCGTCGGGAGTGCCGAGGAAGTGGTGACCGATGTCCGTCGGTGTGCCGGGGCCGGCCGATCGGAGGCGCAGGCGGCCGGCTGACGGCCCGGCACCTGCCCGGCCGGACGTCGACGGAGACGGTCAGGCCGGCCTTCCGGTCGAACCCGCGCACCACTTGCGGTACTCCTGCAGACGAGTCCGGCCGACCCCGTGGAGGAGACCCCTCTCGATGGCCGCGACGGTGTCCTTGAGCAGCGCGACCCAGGTCTTGACCGTGGCTCCGGTACTCGACGGGGGCAGCTGTCCGACCCTCACCAGCAGGGAGACGTCCCCCTCCGGGTTGTGGACCGGAGCCACGATCGAACCGACGTCGAAGATCTCGTGATCGGTCAGGCGCACCTCTTCCGGGCAGTGCGGAGTTCGAGCCGGGCCGGTGCCGACGGCGCGTCGACGTGCGGGAGGGAGGCGGCCGGCGGCGTAACCGGTCAAGGCCTCCTCCATGCGCTCGAATGCACCCGCGTCGGATCCCCTCATCGTGATCTCGACGCCGTGCGCGACGACGCTGTCGAGTCGTCGCCGGTACGACGCCGCCCGATCGGGGTCTGCCACCCTGGCCAGCCACCGTTCGACCACCGAGGGCGCCGCGTCCGCGATGTACGCCATACCGACAGGCGGAATGAGGGGGATCCGCTGGCCGAGCTGCTCGCCCAGCTCCGCGTCACCGC
The DNA here is from genome assembly GCF_035563135.1 of Streptomyces sp. GTDB lineage: Bacteria > Actinomycetota > Actinomycetes > Streptomycetales > Streptomycetaceae > Streptomyces. The sequence goes on along the minus strand of NZ_DATMVN010000170.1, from coordinate 9,529 downwards.
CGTAGGCCGTGACCGCGGTCGTCAGTTCGTCGTCATCGACCACGACCAGAGCCGCTGCTTCGCATCGCAGCCGGGCCGCGAGCGCCTCGATCTCAGGTGTCGCCACGTCGGCGAGGCGAAGCGCGGCGAACAGTTCGGCGTCGCCCCGGGCTGACATGCGCTTCGGGGAGAAGCCACCGTAGCCGCCCTGGAAGAAGAGCAACGGAGTGACAGGTCGGGCCACCTCCATGTCGACGACATCGCAGACGGTGATCCAGTGGTCCCCGGCGTCGACCTGAGTCGTGGGGGTGCAGTGGACGTGGGCGACGGCCCCGTCGATCACAGGCGCTCCGTGATGTGAGAGCGTCCACGAAACCTTGTCGAACCTGTCTGCTGCCGATCCAGCGAGTATCCGGCACACGTCGACCTGGTCATGGGCGAGGACGTTGACGCACAGCACCGGTGCTTCCAGCAGACGGGCGTACGAGCGCGAGGCCTTCATCGGCATGAAGGACACCAGGGGTGGGTCGAGAGAGACGGAATTGAAAGTGCCGACGACCATGCCGACCGGCTCACCCGAGCACATGCCACTCACGAAGACGACGCCGGTGGGGTAGTGGCCCATGACGTCTCGATGGAGTTCGCTGTCCACTGCTTCTCCTGTCCAGCTGACTGAGGCCACGAACCTAGACTCTGCCGAGGGCTGCTGACCGGCTTGGCGTGAACGCGCAAGTCACATGTCCGGCTCGGACGGGGGCGTGATGAAGCGCGTCGCGGTGCCGAATCGGCGCCGACCGTGCCGACGGGCACGCCGGTGCCATACGCCGGGCGCAGGCTCGCACCGGCCGACGAGCAGTCGCTCCCGAGACCGGCCGACCGGCCCGTCGACAGGTCGCCTACGGAGTTCAGCGAACGGCCCGGCGCATCCCGCGGCGGCGCATCGAGTCCGGACACCCTCCCAGGGACTCCCTGTCAGGAATGTCGCGCCCCGGACGCCGGCTGCGCTGTCCGTGGAAAGGCGGCACGGAGGAGCGCGAGCAGTTCGTCGGCCGACACGGGCCGGTCCACAGCATCGAACCCCGCGAGCTCCTCGCGCGTCTGCTCGGCGACCCTGGGCAGATCCTGCTGGTTCGCCCCGACCTCCTCGAGAGAGGTGGGCAGGTCGAAGGCGCTGATGAACTGGCGGACCCGTTCGGCGCAGGCCGTCGCTGCCTGATGCGGAGCGGCGGCGTCGTACGGGACGTCCAGTGCGCGGGCGATCGGCCCGAAGCGCTCAGGGGCGACCTCAGCCATGAACCGCATCGCGTGGGGCAGCATGATGCACGAGGTGTACCCGTGGGGCACGTCCCAGGCCGGCCCGATCTGGTGGCCGAGGGAGTGGGACAGACCCAGCCCGGTGTTGAAGCCGCCGAAGAGGGACATCCAGGCGCCATCGAGGCAGCGCTGGCGGCTGTCCAGAGTGTGTCCCGTGCCCACGGATCGCGGAAGCTCAGTGACCAGGATCCGGATGGCCTGCTCGGCCACCGCGTCCGACAGCGGATGGTGGCGCCTGGCGTAGATGGCCTCGACAGCGTGGTCGAGGGCGCGCATCCCTGTGGAGAGCCAGAGCCGGGCCGGGGTCTCCAGCGTCAGTTCGGCGTCATGGATGACCACACGCGGCTGGAGTTCGGGACGGATGATGGCGAACTTGAGATGCGTCTCGACGTGGGAGACGCCTCCGGCAGGGGTGAAGGCACCCGCTGACAGGGTCGTGGGCATCGCGATGTGCAGGAAACCCGTGTCACCACCAGGGCCGAAGCCGGCGGCGGGGTCCAGCACGCCGGCCTCGGACGTGACGTCACGACCGGCTAGGCGTGACGCGATGGCCACCTTCGCGGAGTCGATGGCGCTGCCTCCGCCCAGGCTGACCACCGCATCGGCGTCCGTCTCGTCGAGCGCGCGGGCGATGTCCTGGACTCGGTCCGAAGGGGCGTGCTGCGCCGTCGTCCGTACGCCGACGAGACGCGGACCGAGGACGTCGCGGACCGTCGTCAGGGCTGTGGACTCGAGCAGGGACCCGGTGGTCACGACGAGTACGCGTGAGGCTCCCCGTTGATCGAGTTCGGCGGCCAGCTCCTGCGAGGCTCCGATTCCGGAGGCCACCCTCTCGAGCCGCGTCAGGTCAAACGTCGAAATCGGCATGATGACCGGTCCCTTCACCTATCCGTGTGCTTCACCGTCACGCCGGTGACCCGCCCGAGGCGGCATCCTGCGGGACGCGATGTGGAAGTACTCTTGTCCTCAGTGGTCAAGTCTCCGGCGGACGTCGCTCGCGCTGGTGCCGTAGGCGCCGCGGAAGGAGCGGGAGAACTGCGAGGCCGACCGAAACCCCGACCTGTGGGCGATCTCGGCGATGGAGCTGGTGGACCAGGAGTCGCCCACGAGCAGCGCCCGGGCGTTCTGGAGGCGTGCCGTCTGAATGGACTGGGCGACGGTCGAGCCGTGCTCTGAGAAGATCCGGGCGAGGTGGCGGGCGCTGATCCCGGCCGCCCTTGCGACCTGGGGCACATCGAGATCCGGATCGTGCAGGTTACGGCGGATGTAGTCGTTCGCCGAGATCCAGTACGACTCTGCTGCGCGGCCCCCGCCCAAGAGCTGGCCGAAAAGCTCCTTCACGGCGCCTTCGGCGGCTTCCGGAGCGTCGAGGGGCTGCCGAAGGGCGGACTGGGCTATAAGTGTTGCCCGGCGAACGTACTCCGACCGGGGGCCTCCGTCCGCCGTGCGGATCACCGTCGGCATGGAGGGCGCGACCGCGGTGAAGTCGGCGATGCTGTCGGCGTCGACACGGATGGCGATCTGGTGGAATTCGCTGAGCAGGCTGAAGACAGCGGGCATCCGGGCACCGTAGAGCTGGGCGTCGCCCGCCGAGATCCGGTCGGTGCCTCCGGAGTGCAGGATGTGGCCTTCGCCCTTCAACAGCACCAACAAGTAGACGTCGTCCCGGTTCCCGGCCGCGATGTGCTCGCGGGTCCGCTCCACGAAGTGCCCTTGACCCTTTATTTCCATGACTCCCACGTCACCCAGCTGTGTGCACCCCACCTTCGCGGTGAGGCCGCCGGCCGTGAGCGTGCGGCAACGCAGGGGGGACAACCACCGGCGGTTGAAGACCTCCCACAAGGGAATGCGCGACTTCGGCCCGACCTGTGCGGTGTCGAACTCCACGAGGTGGCCTGGGGCCTGCGAGGGCTGCTTCGGCACAGTCGGACTCCACTCCAGACGGAAGTGTGGTGCTGCAGTAAGGGGAAGGCGGGGACCTTGTCCTCGGCTTGTCCGTGCGGCGAGGATTGCGGAGCCGGCCAGGAGTGGACTGCCCAGTCCGCCGAAGGCCGCTGACGTTCCGGAGACCGCCGCGTCACCTTGGGGACGCTATAGCGCGATCACCGGCGGCCGCAACAGTATCGACCTGGGGCATTTGTCACGAGGCACCAGCACCGGGGACACGGAGCTGGGCCGGGTCGACGCGCATGGGTAGCTGAGTCGGGCCTGGACCAGGGGACGAACGCCGGGTTCTCGTGAATGCGTGGCCCCTGTGCGGCTGACCTCGCTGTGACGCAGGCCATAGTGCACGCTTGGCGCGCGACTGTACGGTCAGCGCCCGATACTGGCATGGTGACGCAGGAGGAGGGCGCTGTCACCGGCCGCGTCAGCCCGGCATGGGCTCAGCAGCGGGTCCCGGGCGGAGAACCGGAGCCGGCGGCCCAGGTGGTCACCCTCCCACTTGACAGTGCGGGACACGCCATGACGGCTTCCTTGCGCTATCGGGACACAGGCCGTCCGTGTGCCTCGCCCACACCGACGATGCGGACTGACCGCCAGACGATTGGAGCCGCCGAATGAACAGTCTCAACGGGACGTCACCGCTGACTGAGCCCCTCCCGCAGCCGGAGCCCGGCCTGAGTCAGGCGGACGTCATCGCGCGGGCCGAGGCGATGATCCCGAAGCTCCGCGGGCTGCAGGCGGACGCGGACGAACGCGGCCACTTCTCCGACGACGTGCTGAAGGACTTCCGAGACGCGGGCTTCTACCGGATGCTGCAGCCGAAGCTCTTCGGAGGCTACGAGTTCGACACCGAGACCTTCTTCGAGGTCGTCTACCGCATCTCTGCCGGGCATCCGGGGACCGGGTGGTGCTTCTGCCTGTCCGCGACGCATGTCGCAGTCGTGGCGTCCTACTTCAGCGAGGAGGCCCAGCGCGAGATCCTGGGCGACGGAGAGTTCCGGGCCCCGCACCGAGCGGTTGCCGGCGGCAAGCTCGTCCCGGTGGAGGGCGGTTACCGGGTCAGTGGCAGGTGGAGCTTCTCCTCCGGCTCCCCCGTGTCGACACACTTCATCGGGGACGGCCTCGTCCACGAGAACGGTGAGCAGTCGCGCGTGGTGACCTTCGTCGCGCACCGCGACCAGTACACCGTGCTCCCGGACTGGGGCGACGGGACCACCCTCGGCATGCAGGCCAGTGGCTCGAACACGGTCGAGATCGAGGACCAGTTCATCCCCGAGCACTGGGTGACCGACCAGGACATCCTGTTCGGCACCCGCGTCGACTTCTCCGAGGGGACCCCCGGCACCCAGCTGCACGGGAACCCCCGGTACCTCGGCCTCTTCGACCCGCTCTACCACATGTCGTTCGCCGCGATCCTCGCCGGTGCGGCGAGGGCAGCCGTCGACCGGATGGCCGAGCTCATGCCGACCACCAAGCAGATCCTGGGCGCCGAGAAGATGGACAAGGACCCGGACGCGCTGCGCGCGCTCGGCAAGGGGGCGGCACTGGCCGACGCAGCCCACGCCGTGATGGCCGACACCGCACGTCGGATCGACGCCCTGTACGCCCGATGGGCCCAGGACGGCCGGCCGGTCACACCGTCCGAACTGCTCCGCCTGCACGCCCTCGCCCGCCGTGCCGCCATGCTGGGCGCCGAGGCCGTCCAACTGCTCTTCCAGAGTGCGGGATCTCGTGCCTCCGGGCGCAACGACAGCATGCAGCGGTACCTGCGTGATTCCGAGATGTACCTCATCCACCCCTCGAGCCAGCCTTTCGTCGACTACCTGCGTGGACTGGCCGAGTTCGACACGTTCGCAGGCAACGTCGCCTGACACCACCGAGCCAGACGAGGACCGTACATGACCACTACTCCCTTCAGCCCGGCCAGGCTCCACGCCGACGCCGGTGAGCCGCTCGTGCTCGCGCGCCAGGGGTTCTTCTGGACGGGCATCGAACCGATCACGTCAGAAGGCGGGCCGGCGGTCCGCGGCCAGATGTACGTGGAGTACTGGATCCCGCAGGATCTGCGACACCGCCTGCCCGTCGTGATGATCCACGGGGGCGGCGGCCAGGGGCTCGACTACCTCGGCGACCTTGCCGGCGGAGAGGGGTGGGTCCACCGGTTCGTCCGCCAGGGTTACGCGGTCTACGTCGTCGACCGGCCCGGCCACGGTCGGTCGCCGGCCGATCCGGTGCTTCAGGGGCCGCTCGGCCCGTCGCTTCCCTCACCGATGGTGGAGCGGCTGTTCAGTGCTCCGTCACAGTTCCCGGAGCGGCATCAGGGCGCAGAGCAGCACACACAGTGGGTCGGGGGCGGGCGGTACGGGGACGCCGTGTTCGACGCGTTCCTGGCGGGTATGGGCCCGATGCACGCAGACGCCGCGCAGCACTACAGCGACTGTCTGCGCGGCGGCGTGGAGCTCCTCGACCTGGTCGGCGAAGCGATCCTCGTCACTCATTCGGCCGGTGGCCCGGTCGGCTGGCTCCTGGCGGATGCCCGCCCCGAGCTCGTGGCGGGCATCGTCGCGGTCGAGCCGCTCGGGCCGTCGTTCCAGGCAGCGCCCCCGGGCGCGCTGACCTGGGGGCTCACCGCCCTCCCGCTGACCTTCGAGCCGCCGGCGACGACGCCGGAGGAACTCGGACTGTCCGTGACCACCCTGCCCTCGGGTGTGAGTGCCGTGCTCCAGACGGAACCCGCCCGAAAGCTGCCGAAACTGGCCGGCGTCCCGGTCGCCGTCGTCACCGCTGAGGCGTCATGGGCGACGGGCACGGACCCGGGGACGGTCGCGTTCCTCCAGCAGGCGGGCGTCGCCGCTGAGCACATCCGGCTGGGTGACCACGGCGTCCATGGCAATGGACACATGATGATGTCCGAGCGCAACAGCGGCGAGGTCGCCGGCGTCATCGAATCCTGGCTCTCGTCGCAGGGGCTGACGGACTGAGGGCCCAGGTGGCATCACCTGCCGGACGTCCTGGTCCGTCGGTCCGACCGGTCGCCGAGCGGGTCCCGCCGATGGCATGAGGCGCCCCCGGTGCGCTGCTGCACGTGTGCCACCGACCGGCCCGGCGCCGGTGTGCCCGACCGCGATCCTGCGGGAGGGCACCCGGGGCCGGGCCGCTTCCCGCCCCGGCTCGCGCCGTGCTCGGAATGCCCCGTCGCCGCGCGGGCACGGAGCCCCGGACCATGGCCGGGACATGCCGGCGACAGGTGCCGCGCAGGTCGCGCCCATGGCAGGGCAGCCCGTCAGGCAGTCGGAAGGGCTGGGGGTGTCAGGCGTAGTGGCGGTAGATGGCCTGGGCGACGCAGGCGGGCTTGTCGGCGCCCTCGATCTCGAGGGTGAAGGTGAGCCGCATCTCGACGCCGTCACCGCGTACGGCCTCGACGGATTCCACCGCGCCGTGCAGGCGGATCTTCGCGCCCACCTTGACCGGGTGGGGGAAACGTACCTTGTCCAGGCCGTAGTTGATGCTCATCGAAATGCCCTCGACGGCCAGCAGCTGGTTGAAGAGGGGGATGACCAGGGACAGGGTGAGGTAGCCGTGGGCGATCGTGCCGCCGAAGGGGCCGGTGGCGGCACGATCGGGGTCGGTGTGGATCCACTGGTGGTCGCCGGTGGCGTCGGCGAAGGTGTTCACCCTTTCCTGGGTGATCTCCTGCCAGTCGGTGCGGCCGAGGTCGGCTCCGGCGAGGGCCTTGATCTCGTCGAGTCCGGTGGCGGTGCGTGCGGCGGTCATGGCGATGCCTTTCAGGAGGTGGTGCCGAAGGTCTGGCGGATGCGGGGCTTGAGGAGTTTCCCGGTGCCGCTGCGGGGCAGGGCGTCGGTGAGGACGAGGGATTTGGGGATCTTGTAGCGGGCCAGTCGCCCGTGCAGGAACGCGAGGATGTCGTCGGCGCTCACGTCGGTCCCGGGCGAGAGAACGACGACGGCTCGGGGCACTTCGCCCCACTTCTCGTCCGGGACGCCGATGACGGCGCAGTCGCTGACCGCGGGATGTTCGTGGAGGGTCTTCTCCACCTCGGCCGGGTAGATGTTCTCCCCGCCGGAGATGATCATGTCCTTGGCGCGGTCGACGATGGTGACGTACCCGTCCTCGTCGGCGAGGGCGATGTCTCCGGAGCGGAACCAGCCGTCCTGGAGGGCGGCGGCCGTCTCTTCGGGGAGGTTCCAGTACCCCCTCATGACGTTCGGGCCCTCCACGAGCAGCTCGCCCCGTGAGGCGTTCCGGCCTGCGGGGTCGACGATGCGTACGTCGCTGAAGAACTGCGGGAGGCCGGCACTGCCCGGCTTGTCGAGGGCATGCTCGGCGTCGAGAAGACACACGCCGGGCGACGCCTCGGTCATGCCGTAGCCCTGGATGAAACTGAGCCCGCGCCGCTGGTACGCCCGGATCAGTGCCTCGGGCACCGGCGCGCCCCCGCACATCAGCATCCGCACCGAGGACAGGTCGGCTCCGTCGAACCGGGGCTCCACGGCGATCTGCTGGTACATCGCCGGCACCCCGAACATCACCGTGACCCGGTGGCGCTCGATCAGGTCGAGGGTGCGGCGGGGGGAGAAGGCTTCCTCCAGGACGAGGGTGCCGCCCTTGAGGACGGTGGGCAGGCACGTCATGTTCAGCGCGGCCGTGTGGAACAGCGGTGCGGACAGCAGGGTGACGACGTCGGCGCCGAACTCCGCGTCCACGAGGGTGTTGAGGCTGTTCCAGATGAGGTTGCCGTGGGTGAGTACCGCGCCCTTGGCCCGCCCCGTGGTGCCTGAGGTGTACATGATCAGCGCGTTGTCGCTGTGGGACACCGGCACGTCGATCGGGACCGGTTCGCAGGCGGCGAGCTCGTCCTCCAGGCCGGGGCCCGTCGCGACACGGTGAGGGAGCGCGCAGGAGGCGGCGAACTCCTCGAACTCCGGCGTGTGCACCAGGACACCGGCCCCGGAGTCCACCAGGCAGTGCCGCAGCTCCGGCTCTGCCAGGCGGGTGTTGAGCGGGACGAAGACGGCGCCCAGCTGGCCGGCCGCGAACAGTACTTCCAGGAAGGAGGGGCGATTGGGGCCGAGGTGGGCGACGCGGTCACCGGGCCGCACCCCGAGGCGACGCAGGTGGTGGGCGAGGCGGGTGGCACGTGCGTGCAGTTCTCCGTACGTGAGCTGTACGTCCCCCTGCACGAGGGCGGTTCGGTGCGGGGTCTTGCGGGCGCGTCGCGCGGTCCAGGAGCCGATGCCGTGATTGTGCATCCGGAGCCCTGCCTTTCGGATGATGGGACGCTTGCAAGGTGAGGGACAGGCCCCTCGCCACGACCGCTGGGCGCCCAGGGCGAAGGGGCCGTCGGACGAGTCGGGCGCAGGCGTGTTCAGCCGGTGGTGAGACCGAGCAGGCGCAGCGCGTTGTCCTTGAGGATGCGTGGGCGTACCTCGGGTTTGATGTCGAGCTTCTCGAAGTCGGCCAGCCAGCGGTCGGGGGTGATGACCGGGTAGTCGGAGCCGAAGAGGACCTTGTCCTTCAGCAGGGTGTTGGCGTACCGCACGAGCTGCGGCGGGAAGTACTTCGGTGACCAGCCGGACAGGTCGATGTAGACGTTCGGCTTGTGGGTCGCCACCGAGAGGGCCTCGTCCTGCCAGGGGAAGGACGGGTGGGCCAGGATGATCGGCATGTGCGGGAAGTCGACGGCCAGGTCGTCGATCAGCATCGGGTTGGAGTACTTCAGACGGATGCCCCCGCCGCCGGGGACGCCCGCGCCGATGCCGGTCTGTCCGCTGTGGAAGAGGGCGGGCACCCCGAGTTCCTGGACGGCCTCGTAGAGCGGGTAGGCCATGCGGTCGTCGGGTGAGAACGCCTGGAGGCTGGGGTGGAACTTGAAGCCCCGTATGCCGTACTCCTCCACCAGTCTGCGGGCCTGGCGGACCGCGGCCCGTCCCCGCCAGGGGTCGATGGAGGCGAAGGGGATGAGGACGTCGGCGTGGGCGGCGCAGTCCTCGGCGATCTCCTCGTTGGAGATGGGCGGGTGGCCCGTGGCGTGTTCGGCGTCGACGGTGAAGACGACGGCCGCCATGTTCCGCTGCCGGTAGTAGCCGGCCGTCTCCGCGATCGTGGGCCGGCGGTGACCGCTGTCACCGAAGTACTTCTCGGAGGCGGCCATCAGCTCCGGGCCGAGTGAGGAGTGGCCGGTACGGGAGACTTCCGCGTGCGTGTGGACGTCGATCGCGGTCAGCCGTGCCGGGTCCATGGATGCGGGGGCGGGCATGTCATGCCCCCTCGG
>NZ_DATMVN010000169.1:0-5218 GCF_035563135.1 Streptomyces sp. | reverse complement strand
GCCCCTCCGGGCTCCTCGCCGTCCTCTCGGCCGGCCTCCTCGCCGCCGGTGCCCTGGCCGCCACGGCACCGGCCGCCGGAGCGGCCGACGCCGACCTGGCGCGCAACGGCGGCTTCGAGGCGGGACTGGACGGCTGGACCTGCACCGGCGGCAGCGGTGCGGCCGTCAGCACCCCCGTGCACAGCGGGACTTCGGCGCTGAAGGCGACACCGGCGGGCAGTGACAACGCCCGGTGCTCCCAGACGGTGACGGTGAAGCCCGACTCCACCTACACGCTCGGCGCGTGGGTGCAGGGCAGCTACGTCTACCTCGGCGCATCCGGCACCGGGACCACCGACGTCTCCACCTGGACCCAGTCCGCCGGTGCGTACAAGCAGCTCACCACCACGTTCAGAACCGGCCCCGCGACCACGTCGGTGACGCTCTACACCCACGGCTGGTACGGCACCCCCGCCTACTACGCCGACGACCTCACTCTGACCGGCCCCGGCGGCGGCCCCGTCGCCGTGCCCGCCGCCCCCACCGGCCTGCGGGCCGGCACGGCGACCGCGACCTCCGTCCCGCTGTCCTGGACCGCTTCCGCCGGAGCCACCGGCTACCGCGTCTACCGCGGCGGTACGAAGGTCCTGGACACCACCGGTACCTCGGCGACCGTGACGGGGCTGGCGGCCTCGTCCGCCTACAGCTTCCAGGTCGCCGCCGTCAACGCGGCCGGTGAGTCGGCGAAGTCGGCGGCCGTGAACGTCACCACGGCCACGGGCGGCGGAGGAGGCGGCGACGCCGGTCTCCCGGAGCACGCCCTCGTCGGCTACCTCCACTCCAGCTTCGCCAACGGCTCCGGATACACGCGGATGGCCGACGTGCCGGGCTCGTGGGACGTCATCAACCTCGCCTTCGGCGAGCCGACGTCCGTGACCTCCGGCGACATCCGCTTCTCGCTCTGCCCCGTGGCCGAGTGCCCGAACGTCGAGAGCGAGGCGGAGTTCAAGGCCGCCGTCAAGGCCAAGCAGGCCGCCGGCAAGAAGGTGCTGATCTCGATCGGCGGCCAGAACGGCCAGGTGCAGCTCGCCTCCACGGCCGCCCGCGACACCTTCGTCTCGTCGGTGTCCAAGATCATCGACACCTATGGTCTGGACGGCCTGGACATCGACTTCGAGGGCCACTCGCTCTCGCTGAACACCGGGGACACCGACTTCCGCAGCCCCACGACCCCGGTGATCGTGAACCTCATCTCCGCGGTGAGGTCGCTCAAGGCCAGGTACGGTGACGACTTCGTCCTCACCATGGCCCCCGAGACCTTCTTCGTGCAGCTCGGTTACCAGTACTACGGATCGGGCCCCTGGGGCGGCCAGGACCCGCGGGCCGGCGCCTACCTGCCGGTCATCCACGCCCTGCGCGACGACCTCACCCTGCTGCACGTCCAGGACTACAACTCGGGCTCGATCATGGGCCTGGACAACCAGTACCACTCCATGGGCGGCGCCGACTTCCACATCGCCATGACCGACATGCTGCTCACCGGCTTCCCCGTCGCGGGTGACCGGACCAAGGTCTTCCCGGCGCTGCGCCCCGAACAGGTGGCCTTCGGCCTCCCGGCCTCCACCCAGGCGGGCAACGGCCACACCTCGCCCGCCGAGGTCACCAAGGCGCTGAACTGCCTGACGAAGAAGACCGACTGCGGCAGCTACCGGACGCACGGCACCTGGAGCGGGCTGCGCGGGCTGATGACCTGGTCCATCAACTGGGACCGCTTCAACAACTGGGAGTTCTCGAAGAACTTCGACGCCTACTTCGGCGGCTGACCGCTCCTGCCGGCCGCCCGCAGGGCGAGCAGCAGCATCCCGCCGACGCACCAGCCGGCCACCACGTCCAGCGGCCAGTGGTAGCCGCGCAGCACCAGACCGACGCCCGTCGCCGCCGTCAGCAGGACGGCGGCGACGGGCGTCATCCATGACCGCTTCGGATACGGGGCCAGCAGCAGGGCCGCGGCCCCGTACGCCACCGTCGCCGTGACCGTGTGGCCGGAGGGGTAGTAACCCGTCGCCTCCGTCAGCGGCCCCTGGCGGTCCGTCCACAGCTTGAGCGGGACGACGAGCGCGGGGACGGCGGCCATGGCCAGGACGGCGTACAGTGCCGCGCGCCTGGCGCGGCGGAACCAGGCGACGAGGACCGCGCACGCCAGCACCGGCAGGGCGGCCTGCGTGCTGCCGAGGTCGGCGAAGAACTCCGTGAGCGGGACGGGCCCGCGTCCGGCCAGCTCCAGGCCGAGCCGCTCGTCGGGACCCAGCAGCGGGCCGTCGGCCAGCACCTGCCAGGTGATCACGAGGAACAGCACCGGCAGCGCGAGGGCCGCGGAAACGGGAAGGACCGGCCACCGGGGAACAGGGGGGATTGTTCCGAGGTGGCCGGTCGGATCGGTTCGCCGCGCGCCCCGGGGGGTGTGGGGCGGGCGGCCATCCGATCGGTGAGGAGTCCCGGAGCCCGAAGCTCCAGCGGTGTGCGCGACGGCACGGCCGGGACGGCGCTGGGGGAGTCCCGGCCCGGCATCACCCGCAGTCCCCTGCGGGCGGGGTGTTTCTCTCATCTGGGAAGACCGTACGTCAGGGGAAGGAGGCTCCGGAAGTGGCAACGGTATCCCGCCATGGCCCCCGCACACCTTCTTCACACGCCCTCACCCGGCCGCCGGCCGCCGCCCTCAGGAACAGCCTCCGGGGGCCGGGTGATTCGCACACCTCAGAGCTTCGCGAACGCCCGCTCGATGATGTCCAGGCCCTCGTTCAGCAGGTCCTCGCCGATGACGAGCGGCGGCAGGAAGCGCAGGACGTTGCCGTAGGTGCCGCAGGTCAGCACCAGCAGGCCCTCGGCGTGGCAGGCCTTGGCCAGCGCACCCGCGGCGGCCGCGTCGGGCTCCTTCGTGCCCGGCTTCACCAGCTCGATCGCGATCATGGCGCCGCGGCCCCGGATGTCCCCGATGGCGCCGCCGTTCGGGAGCTTCGAGCGCATCTCGGCGAGGCGGCCCTTCATGACCTCCTCGATGCGCCTGGCCTTCCCGTTCAGGTCCAGCTCGCGCATCGTCTCGATGGCGCCGAGCGCACCCGCGCAGGCCACCGGGTTGCCGCCGTACGTCCCGCCGAGGCCACCGGCGTGGGCGGCGTCCATGATCTCGGCGCGGCCGGTCACCGCGGAGAGCGGAAGACCGCCCGCGATCCCCTTGGCCGTGGTGATCAGGTCGGGCACGATGCCCTCGTCCTCGCAGGCGAACCACTGGCCGGTGCGGCAGAAGCCGGACTGGATCTCGTCCGCGACGAAGACGATGCCGTTGTCCTTCGCGAACTGCGCGATCGCCGGGAGGAAGCCCTTGGCCGGCTCGATGAAACCGCCCTCGCCGAGGACCGGCTCGATGATGATCGCGGCGACGTTCTCCGCGCCGATCTGCTTGGTGATCTCGTCGATGGCCTGCGCGGACGCCTCGGCTCCGGCGTTCTCCGCGCCGGTCGGCCAGCGGTAGCCGTAGGCCACCGGCACGCGGTACACCTCGGGCGCGAACGGGCCGAAGCCCTGCTTGTACGGCATGTTCTTCGCCGTCAGCGCCATCGTGAGGTTCGTCCGGCCGTGGTAGCCGTGGTCGAAGACGACGACCGCCGTGCGCCTGGTGTACGCGCGGGCGATCTTCACGGCGTTCTCGACGGCCTCGGCGCCCGAGTTGAACAGCGCCGACTTCTTGGCGTGGTCACCCGGCGTCAGCTCGGCGAGCTGCTCACAGACCTCGACGTAGCCCTCGTACGGCGTGACCATGAAACAGGTGTGGGTGAAGTCGGCCAGCTGCGCCGAGGCGCGGCGCACGACCGCCTCGGCGGAGGCGCCCACCGAGGTCACGGCGATACCGGAACCGAAGTCGATCAGCCGGTTGCCGTCCACGTCCTCGATGATTCCGCCGCCCGCCCGAGCGGTGAAGACCGGCAGCGTGGAACCCACCCCTGCGGCGACCGCCGCGACACGGCGGGCCTGCAGCTCGGCCGACTTCGGGCCGGGAATGGCGGTGACGACGCGGCGCTCCTGCGGGAGGTCGGACATGCGGGGCTCCTGGGGGGTGTTTCGGACGCTTCTGTTTCTGCAGGCTAGGGGCGGGTGCGGGCAGCGGTCATGCTCCGATCGGGAGTGGTGGGGGCGTGTCCTTGTCCGTGACGGACAGAAGCCCCGGCAGGACATGGGTCCGCCACGAGGGCGCTCACGGCCGGGTCGTACGCCCGCATGGCTGAACTCCCGGTGCCCGGGCACTAGATTGGCCGGTGCAGAAGGCGGACCTGGCTGGTCAGGGGGCAGCGGTTCATGGACACCGAAGGCACGTACGACGCACGGGGCACGGGCGCGGACCGGGTCCCCCGGCCCGCCGGGCCGCCGCCCGCGGTGCCACCGCCTCCCGCCCATGCCCCGTACCCGCACCCGCGACGGCCGCCGGCGGGGGACGCCGGGGTCGAGGAATGGCTGCGCACCCCGCGCCCCGTGCGGGAACCGGGCGTATGGCGCTACGGACACACCCCGCGCCCGCCCGAGGAGCCCGAGGGGGTGTCCGACCGCTCGCTGCTGGTCGGAGTGCTCATCTCCGTACTCAGCGGACTGCTCCTGTGGTCCCTCTGGCGCAACGGGTACATCCCCTACCGGCTCGTCCCGGTGAAGCTGTTCACCCCCGGCGACTGGTGGTACGCCGGTACGTTCGGCGGGCCCCGGACGATCGAGGGCGCCGACGCCCTCACGGTCTACGAAGCCGTCCTCTTCGGGCTCCTCGTCTACGGATGCGGGCGCCTGGGCAACTGGTCCGAGATCTTCCGGCGCCATGTCGCCGGCCGGGGACAGCCCTTCCTCGGGCTGGCCGCCGCCGCCGGAGCGGTCCTGGCCGAGCTCCTCGTGTGGAAGGACGCCGTGCCGGTCGTCCGGCCGGTGCTGATCCTCGTCGCGTCGGTCGCGGGCGGTGAGATCTACCAGAGCCAGACCGTCGTCAACGTGATCTACACCCTGATCGCCCTCGGGGTGCTCTGGCCGTTCGCCCTCCTCGGCCGCTGGCGCCGACTGCTCGCCGGCCGGCTCGGCAAGGGCGCCTCCGCGCCGTCCGCGGCGCCCTCCGCGCCCCCGGACGCCCCCACGCCCGAGCAGTGGCCCGAACTGCGTACCGCAGGGCGGACGGACGCCGCCGACGCCCTCACCGCCGAGGTGCGCACCG
>NZ_DATMVN010000168.1:0-6824 GCF_035563135.1 Streptomyces sp. | reverse complement strand
CGCGCACGGCGCGTACCCTCGCGCGCATGATCACCTCCGAAGGCGAGCGGCTCGTGCGGGAGCACACCGTCTACTCCTGTGTGATGGGTTCCCGGGCCTTCGGCCTGGCCACCGAGGACAGCGACACGGACCGGCGCGGGGTCTTCCTCGCACCCACCCCGCTGTTCTGGGGCTTCACGAAACCGCCGGCCCATGTCGAGGGCCCGGCCGCCGAGCAGTTCTCCTGGGAGCTGGAACGCTTCTGCGAGCTGGCCCTGCGGGCGAACCCCAACGTGCTGGAGTGTTTGCACTCCCCTCTCGTGGAGCGGATCGACGCCACGGGCCGGGAGCTCATCGGCCTGCGCGGGGCGTTCCTGTCCCGCCGGGCCCACGGGACGTATCTGCGCTACGCGCTGGGCCAGCGGCGGAAGCTGGAGGCCGATGTCCGCACGCACGGCGCTCCGCGCTGGAAGCACGCCATGCACCTGCTGCGGCTGCTGGCGTGCGGCCGTGACCTGCTGCGGACCGGTGAGCTGCGGATCGAGGCCGGGGACGCGCGCGAGGACCTGCTGGCGGTGAAGCGGGGCGAGGTCCCGTGGGCCGAGGTGGAGCGCCGGATGACGCGGCTGGCCGAGGAGAACGAGGAGGCGGCCGCCCGCTCCCCGCTGCCGCCGGAGCCCGGCCGGGACCGCGTGGAGGACTTCCTGGTGCGGGCCCGGCGGGCTTCGGCGGACATGTCTCAGGAGCGGCGGGCCAGCCACAGCTGACGTGTGGAGCGGACGACCAGGTCCTCGCGGTGACGCACGTCCCCGGGGCCGCCGTCGAGCAGGGTGCCGAGCGCGGCGAGGTCCGCGGGGTCGGCCCGTCCGTCCAGGGCGCCGCGGACACGGCCGAGCACGAGGTGTGCGTACCGGCCGACGGCGTCGGGCAGCGGGGCGCGCAGCTCCAGCCGTTCCGTGCGTTCCTGTTCGACGGTGAAGCCGGCCGCGGCCAGCAGGGCGCCCCAGTCGGCGCCCAGGTGCGGCACCTGTCCGGCGTGGAGGCCCGCCAGCGCCTCGCGGCAGCGGTCCTCCAGGCCGGGGCGGCCCGCCACGGCGTCGTCCGGGAGGAAGTGCGGCATCCCGTCCAGCTCCGCGACGGCCAGCAGCCCGCCGGGACGCAGCGCGGCGCGGATCCCGGAGAGGGCGGCGGCCGGGTCGTCCAGGTGGTGCAGGGAGGCCGATGCCCAGACGAGGTCGGCGTCCGTGATGCCGCCGAGCCCGGTGCCCGCGTCCGTCTCCAGGGTGCTCACCCGGTCGTCCAGGCCCTTCGCCCGGGCCGACTCGGCGAGCCGGGCCAGCATCGCCGGAGAGCTGTCCACGGCGGTCGCACGGGCACGGGGGAAGCGCTCCAGCAGGGCGAACGTGCCGGCCCCGGTGCCCGATCCGAGGTCGACGACGTGGGTGACGCCGCCCCCGGCGAGCTCGGCGACCCGGCGGGTGACCGCGTCGAGGTACGGGGCGAAGATCTCGGCGTCGAGATCGAGCACGGCGGCGAGAGCGTCGTCCTGGCCGGTGTCCGCCTGTCCATGGCCGTGCTCATGGTGATGTCCGGGGCCGTGGTGGTGCGTGGGGGAAGCGGAAGATGTCATACGGCCGAGCCTACGAAGCTTTGCGCCCAG
The DNA here is from genome assembly GCF_035563135.1 of Streptomyces sp. GTDB lineage: Bacteria > Actinomycetota > Actinomycetes > Streptomycetales > Streptomycetaceae > Streptomyces. The sequence goes on along the minus strand of NZ_DATMVN010000168.1, from coordinate 5,185 downwards.
CGCATACTGTCTTGCCCATGACGCAAGAAGGCAGTGGCCTCGACGGCCTCGTACGCAAACGGATCCGGGCCCTGCGGGCCGCGCACGGCTGGTCGCTCGACGACCTCGCCGCCCGCTGCCACCTCAGCCCCTCCACCCTCAGCCGGATCGAGACCGGCCACCGCAGGATCGCGCTCGACCAGCTCACCGGGATCGCCCGGGCCCTCGGCACCTCGCTCGACCAGCTGGTCGAGACGGAGGCCGACGACGTCGTCACCAACCCCACCCACCACCCGGCGCACGGCCTGACCCAGTGGGCGCTGCGGGGTGATCCCGGCGTCACGGTGGCCCGGATACGGCTGACCGGCCCGCCGCCCGAGGGCCCCTCCGCGCTCAAGGCGCACCCCGGCCGGGAGTGGTTCACGGTGCTGTCCGGCACGGTCGTGCTGCTGCTGGGGGAACGGCGGCTGCGGGTGGAGGAGGGGCAGGCGGCGGAGTTCACCACGATGCTCCCGCACGCGCTGGGCGCCGTCGGCGGCCCGGCCGAGGTCCTCGGCATCTTCGACCGGGACGGCCGCCGCTCCCATCTGCGCGAACGGGCGTGAGAGGCGGCCGGGGCGGGGCCCCGGCCGCCCCGGAGCGCGGCCGTGGACCCCCCGCAGGTCCACGGCCGCATTCCCGCGCTCCTGGTCAGGCGTCCCAGAGCGCGGCCAGTGACAGCAGGTCGCTGCGGTACTCGATGCGCTCCGACCACTCCTTGGGCCAGGCCCCCGCCCCCAGGTGCGCTCCGGCCAGCGCGCCCGTGAGGCAGGCGATGGAGTCGGAGTCACCCCTCGTGCAGGCGGCCCGGCGCAGGGCGGTGACCGGCTCCTCGGGGAAGAGCAGGAAGCAGTGCAGAGCGGTGGCGAGGGCCTCCTCGGCGATCCAGCCGTCGCCGGTCCGCTCGCACGGGTCGGTCTCGGGCGACGGCCGGCGCAGCGCGTCCTGCACGTGTCCCAGCATGGCCAGGCACTCGTCCCAGCCCCGGCTGATGAACACCTCGGGCGAGGCGTCCCCGGTGTACCGCCACAGGTCACCGAGCCACCGGGTGAGGTAGCGGCCCCGGTTCTCGTAGGCGTAGGAGCGCAGCTGGCCCACCAGGCCGAGCGGTTCGGCCCCCTGGGCCAGGAGGTACACCGCGCGGGCCGTCAGGTCGGAGGCCGCCAGCGCGGTGGGGTGGCCGTGCGTGAGGGCGGCCTGGAGCTGGGCGGCCCCGGCACGCTGTTCGTCGCTGAGGCCGGGCACGAGGCCGACGGGGGCGACGCGCATGTTGGCGCCGCAGCCCTTGGAGCCGGTCCTGCTGGCCTCCTGCCAGGCCCGGTCACCCTCCAGCAGCGCACATGCCTCCAGGCAGGTGCGGCCGGGAGCGCGGTTGTTGTCGGGTGAGCGGTTCCAGCGCACGTACTCCTGCCGGACCGGGCCCACCATCCGCTGCGGGGTGAGCAGCCCCTGGTCCATGGCGGTGCGTATGCCGCGTCCGAGGGCGAGGGTCATCTGGGTGTCGTCGGTGACGAGCGCGGGCTCCGGGAGCCGCATCCCGCGCCAGGGCCCGCACTTCGCGAGGATCGCGGGGACGTCGTCGAACTCGGTGGGGAAGCCCAGCGCGTCGCCGAGCGCGAGCCCGGTCAGCGTTCCTGTGGCCGCCTGTTTGGTGAGGATTCGTGTCGGGATCATGGTGTCCGTCCTTCCGGACGCCCTTCCGGGCGCAACAGGGGTGGGTGCAGGGCGGTGGCGGCACCCGCCCGGTAGAGGGCGGCCGGTTTCCCCCGTCCGCCGGTGCGGCGCGGCGGTCCGTCCACGGCCTGGACGAAGCCGGGTGTGGTGAGGACCTTGCGCCGGAAGTTGGGCCGGTCCAGCTCGACGCCCCAGACGGTCTCGTAGACCTGCTGGAGCTCACCGAGGGTGAACTCCGGGGGGCAGAAAGCGGTGGCCAGGCAGGAGTACTCGAGTCTCGCGCCGATCCGGTCGTGCGCGTCGGACAGGATGCGGTCGTGGTCGAAGGCGAGCGCCCCGGTGGCACCCGCGTCCCACCACTGGGCCCGGGCCGCGTCCCCGCCGCCCCGTGGTTCGGGGAGATCGGGCACGAGCGCGGCGTACGCGACGGAGACGACCCGCATCCTGGGGTCGCGGTCCGGATCGCTGTAGGTGCGCAGCTGTTCGAGGTGGAAGGCGCACACGGACTTCTTCGTGAGCCCGGTCTCCTCGGCGAGTTCACGGCGGGCCGCCTCCTCGGCCGACTCCCGGGGCAGGACGAAGCCGCCGGGCAGCGCCCACCGCCCCTGGTAGGGGGCCTCGCCGCGCTCCACGAGCAGCACGTGGAGCCGTGCTTCGCGGACCGTGAAGACGGCGAGGTCGACGGTGACGGCGAAGGGGAAGAAGGCGTGGGGGTCGTACCCCTCGGGGGCGGTGCTCATCGTCGCTCCGGCAGGGGCGCGGTGAAGTGCCAGCCGGCGGCGAGGAGGTCGTCCACGGCGGCGACCGCCGTGTCGAGGCGTTCGCTGCGGCTCCCGGTGACCTCGATGAACTTCCTTCCCGTACGGGTGAGTTCGGCACGGAAGCGGTCCGTCATCCAGGGCCGCAGCTCCTCGTCGTCGCGCAGTCCGTCGTCCTCGAAGGCGACCCCCTCGTGGTCGGTGAGCAGCCAGAGGTGGTGGACGGCACGGTCGGCGGTCGTCTCGACGAGGGGGTTGCGCCCGCCGACGTAGCGCTCGTGCCAGACGGTGGTGGCGAAGGAGTCGGTGTCGCAGAAGAGGACCGGGGACCCCGCCCGCGCGGCGGCCTCCTCCCTGGCGTTCTGGGTCTCGGCGATGAGGGGGAAGTCGTCGGTGGTGAAGGTGACGTCCTCCCACCGGGCGTCCGGCCACCGGCTGCGCAGGGCGGCGAGTTTCGCCTCGCTGAACTCCCTGCCGTACTCGGCGACGTACCGTGTACGCGCCCAGACACCGCCGCGCTCCCGGTAGTGCCCGGCCAGGGCGCGGGCCAGCGTCGTGGTGCCGGTGGACTCGGCGCCCAGGACGACGATCCGGCGGGCGAGCGCGGCCCGCACGGGCGGCTCCAGGTAGTCCCAGCAGCGGGCGGGATCGGCGCGGACCGCGGTGCCCGACACGGGGAAGAGGACGCGGTCCGGATCGACGAGGACGGATTCCGCGCCGAAGCGGCGCGCCAGTTCCCGGCCGTACGGCTCCGAGGTGAAGACGGCGTCGACCCGTTCGGGCACGGCCGTGGTGAAGACCTCCATGTGGGCGTCCCAGACGGCCGCGTCGGTGAGGTCCACGGGGATGTCGTCGACGGCGCCCACCACCCGGACATCGGGGTGGACCTCCCGCATCCAGGCGACCCGGTCGGCGAGCGGCACGGATTCGACGGAGGCGGCGCAGACGAGGACGGTGAGCCTCTCGCAGCGGTCCCGTGCGGTGCGCACGAGGTGGTGGTGGCCGGCGTGCGGCGGATAGAACTTGCCGAGGACCAGACCGTGCCCGTGGCGCTTCACGCCGGCACCGCCGCGTCCTCGCGCCGGGCCGGGGCCAGGTCCCGGTTCCAGCTGCGCAGTCCGGCGACGCAGAGCGCGAGGAATCCGGCGTACAGCAGGGAGGTCAGGTAGAGCTCCTTGTGCGCGTAGAGCGGGATGTACACCACGTCGGCGGCGATCCACAGCCACCAGGACTCGACGCGCTTGCGGCACTGCCCGTACGTCGCCATGAGTGACAGCGAGGTGGTCAGGGCGTCCCAGAACGGCACGGTCGAATCCGTGGCCCGGGACAGGAGCAGGGTGAGACCGAGGGCCCCCGCCGCCCCCGCCGCGAGCAGCCAGCCCCATTCGGTGCGGGTGGTGCGCCGCACCGGCAGGACGGATGCGCCCGGTCCACCCCCGTGGGTCCAGGTCCACCAGCCGTACGCGGCGAGGGAGATGAAGACGACCTGCAGGCCGGCGTCGGCGTACAGGCCGGACTGGGCGAACAGCAGGATGAAGAACAGGTTGTTGGCGATGCCGATCGGCCAGTTGGCGAGGTGCTGGCGGGCCACGAGCCAGACGCACAGCGCACCGCTGCCGAAGCCCAGCACCTCGGTCCAGCTGACCGGAGTGCCCAGGACCGTCACCAGGGGCTGCTGCAAGGGGCCGAGTATGTCCGCGAGCGTCACGCCGCCTCCTTCTTAATAGTCATACTGACTATAAAGAAGAAAACGCGGACGCGAAAGGCCCGCGGCCGGTTCCTGTCCGGAAAAAACGAACGAGGAACCGGCCGCGGGCCGTTCGGAGTGGAGCGCGGTGACTACAGGCCGACCTCGCGCATCAGCATGCCCACCTCGGTGTTGGTCAGGCGGCGCAGCCAGCCCGACTTCTGGTCGCCCAGCGGGATCGGCCCGAAGGACGTCCGCACGAGGCGCTCGACCGGGAAGCCGGCCTCGGACAGCATGCGGCGGACGATGTGCTTGCGGCCCTCGTGGAGCGTGACCTCGACCAGGTAGTTCTTGCCGGTGTTCTCGACGACCCGGAAGTGGTCGGCGCGGGCGTACCCGTCCTCCAGCTGGATGCCGTCCTTGAGCCGCTTGCCGAGGTCGCGCGGGAGCGGCCCCTGGATCGCGGCCAGGTAGGTCTTCTTCACGCCGTACCTGGGGTGCGTCAGACGGTGGGCCAGTTCGCCGTGGTTGGTGAGGAGGATGATGCCCTCGGTCTCGGTGTCGAGCCGTCCGACGTGGAACAGCCGCGTCTCACGGTTGTTGACGTAGTCACCGAGGTTCTGGCGTCCGTCCGGGTCGCCCATGGTGGACACGACGCCGGCGGGCTTGTTCAGCGCGAAGAAGAGGTACGACTGGGTGGCGACGGTCAGGCCGTCGACCTTGATCTCGTCCTTCTGCGGGTCGACGCGCATGCCCTGCTCCAGGACGACCTCGCCGTTGACCTCGACCCTGGCCTGCTCGATCAGCTCCTCGCACGCCCGGCGCGAGCCCATGCCGGCCCGGGCGAGGATCTTCTGCAGGCGCTCGCCCTCCTGCTCGGCGCCGGGATGCGTCTTCGGCGTGCGGATCTCGGGCTTCTCCGCGTACCGGTCGCGGTTGCGCTGCTCGATCTTGGCGTCGAGCTCCCGCGGGCGGGCGGGCGCGCCCTGGCGCCGGCCGCCCTTGCTCACGTTCTGCGCCGTCCTCGGGCCGCCCTTGGCACCGCCGC
>NZ_DATMVN010000167.1:0-3354 GCF_035563135.1 Streptomyces sp. | reverse complement strand
TGCCGCCAAGCCGGACATCACCGCAACCTGGGCACGGCGATGCAGGACGTCGTGGTCGATGCGCTCCCGCTTCGTCACCGCGACATCGTCACCCGAAGGCCTCGTCCTGCACTGCCATCCCGAGGACGCCGCCCAGCCCCCTGAAACGAGAGAGCCCGGGCGGGGCGGCGCAATCTAGTACGACGGGCGGCGCCATCGTCAGGTCAAAGTGACGGTTAGGACACGTCTAATCTGGCTGCCCGGCCACCGCCCAAGTAACCTTCGTTCCCGCGCGGATCTTGTTCTGCCAGCGCGGGCCGCAGCCCCACAGGCACGGAGTCAACTGAACCGGTAGCAGTCCCTCTCAACGGCCACCGGCGGTCCCTGCTATCCGGCCGACCGCACTGACCGCACTGGAGCAGTGCCGCCGCCGGGGGGTCAGATGTCGGGGCTGTACGTCGCGATGAACTCGGCGTACCGGCGGGCCCCGGTGCCCGAGGAGACGTCACCGATCCGGAGCACGGTCAGCCCGAGGTAACCCCACGTCTCGAAGGCCTCGTTGATGTTGTCCCAGCCCTCCTCGGACGCGACCCCGCCGGCGAGCGCGTTCTCGCCCTTGAGCTCGACGCCGGCGCGGTAGGCGTAGTCGCCGATCCAGCCGACCAGCGTCTGCGCCAGCGAGTACGCGGGCTCCACCGGGTCGTCATCCATCTCCAGCGCGGTAAAGTGCATGACCACCTCGCGGGGTCCGCCGTCGAACCGGTTGGCCAGCTCGACGACCCGCTGGTAGCCGTGCCCGGTCGCCCAGGAGTCGAGGTCGACGCTGGTCTGGATCAGGCCGGTGGTCACCTCGGCGGCCCGCGGGTGGGCGGGGTTGGTCATCGACCAGTGGATGCCCGGCACCTTGTAGCCGATGTCTGCCTCGGGGAAGTCCTCGCCGAGGGAGTCGATGACCGTCCACAGCACGCGCTCGCCGTGCTCGACGAGGGAGCCGTTGTACCAGTCGACGAAGTCGCGGCCGTACTGGGTGTCCAGGTAGTCCAGTCCGGCGAAGAAGGCATCGGCGTCCGCTGGCGGGCCGATCTCCTGCACCGACGCGAGGTCGGTCCCGCAGGCGCGGTTGATCGCCTCCAGGGAGCCGTACCGGTGCAGCATCTGACTGCGGAGGTCCTGCACGGCCAACGGGGAGTAGGCCTGCAGGGCGCCCCGGGTCGGGTAGCCAGTGCCCTCGTCGTGCTGGTTGTAGGAGGGGTACCTCAGCTCGCCGGACGGGCCGAGCGAGACGTTGACCTCCACCACCTCCTCGGCGTAGACGTCCCCGTACTGCTGCTCGAACGCCCGGGTGAAGTCGCGGTACTCGTCCAGGACCACCGAGTCGGCCCAGCCCTGCACGCTCTCGGCGCTGTGGTTCCCCTGCTCGCTCCGGTGCTGCAGTCCCGTCGGGCCGAGCACGATGCCGCGGTGGTGGACGCCGGCGTACTTGGACCACAGCCACGACGGCAGCAGGCTGGTGTAGTCGTCACCGACGTTGCCGCCGGCCTGGTGGAAGGACAGGATCGGCGCGAGGTCCAGACCCTTGGACGTGATCAGGTCGAAGACCCGGTCGTAGTAGCCCCAGTCGAACCGGTTGTCCGCCTCGCCCTCGACGTCGCCCCACCACACGTCCACGCTGACGGCGTCCACGCCATAGGCGGCCACGGTCTCGAGGTCGGCCTCGAACGCCGCCCAGTCGGTCACCCGCAGGGGCGCCATGACGTTGGCGGTGAACTCCGGGCTGTCCAGCGCCACGGGCCCGGGAGGCACCGGGCCGTCCGCGGGCGCGGCCTGGGCGGCGCCGGCGCCGGCGCCGGCGAGGAGCAGGCCGAGGACGCAGAGCAAGACTGTGGCGTGCCTCACATCCGGGCATCCTGCCAGCCCGCCGCGCCGGTTCACGGGTCGGTCCCCGGTCGGCATCGTCCCCCCGGCGTGTCCTGCGGGACTCGCGGCCCGGACCGGCTACCGGCCTCGACCCGGCGCACGATCGGCTCCGCTCGACCCCGGAGACCACGGGACCTCGCGAGCTGTGGACGGAGAGCCGCTCCTCTGCACACGCCCCACCGCCCGGGGTCGTCCACCGGCTCGGAGGGGGCGGCCGGTGTCACTCGTCGGCAACGTCCGGGCGGCACGGACCAGCACCGCGGCCTCGTGCGGGCGCTCGGCCCAGCTCGCTCGACGGGAGGCTCCGGGCGAGCGAGGTTGTCACGGTCCACACGCCGTCGCCGGTCGACCAGGCGCCCCCGCCGGCGAGGCCGGTGCCTGCCCGGCGAGAGCCGGTGGTCAGCCGCCCGTTCGAGGACGGGCCACCGGCATATGGTGGGCGCCCCTCCCGGGCGAAGGAGTTCCGCATGACACAGGTCGAATCCCGTCTCACGTCTCCGGAGTCGGTGGGGATGAGCGCCAACCGCCTCGAGCGCATCGCGCCCGCGATGCAGAAGTACGTCGACGAGCGCGGCTACCCGGGCTTCACGACGCTCGTGTCGCGCCGCGGCCGGCTCGTCCATGCGGGGCGGATCGGCTGGCAGGACCGTGAAGCCGAGGTGCCCCTGGCGGAGGACACCATCTACCGCCTGTACTCGATGACCAAGCCGATCATCTGCACCGCGCTGATGACGCTCTTCGAGGAGGGGAGGTTCCAGCTCGTCGACCCGGTCGCCAAGTGGATCCCGGCGTTCGGGGCGACGAAGATCGCCGGGCCGGGCGGGACGCTCGAGGATCAGTCACCGCTGCGCCCGATGCAGATCCGCGACGTGATGAGCCATACGAGCGGGCTCACCTACGACTTCCTCGAGGACTTCCCCGTCGCGGAGCAGTACCGCGCGAAGCAGCTCATGCACGACCCGACCCGCACGCTCGAGCAGGTCATCGACGAGCTCGCGACGATCCCGCTCGCCTTCGCACCCGGCACGAAGTGGCACTACAGCCTGGGCACCGACGTCACCGCACGCCTGATCGAGGTCATCTCGGGCCAGAAACTCGGGGACTTCCTCCAGGAGCACCTCTTCGGGCCGCTCGGGATGACCGACACGGCCTTCGGCGTGCCGGAGTCCGCACGCGGCCACATCTACGCCATGTACGGCCTGCCGGACCTCCTCGCCCAGGACATGACGTTCAGCACCCTGGCGGGCGCGTTCGCCGCCGGCGACTTGGGCCGCCGCGACGTGGAGGCGACCTATCCGAGCGACGCGGCGGAGGTCTTCCAGCGTGGCGGCCTCGGCCTCTTCGGGACGGGCTCGGACTACCTGCGCTTCGCGAACATGCTGCTCACCGGCAAGGCGGAGGACGGCACACGCATCCTCGGCCGCAAGACGCTCGAGCTGATGCACACCAACCACCTCG
>NZ_DATMVN010000166.1:0-2969 GCF_035563135.1 Streptomyces sp. | reverse complement strand
GCGGCCGGTGTCACCGGCTGCCGCCGGCCGGATCCGTGCTCTCCCCGCCCCCGCGCCGCACCACCCGGCGGATCCTGGACAGCGCCGGCTCGCCGTCGCGCCGGCGGTGGCCCCCCTGCACCCTCGGGTCGTCCGTCACGTCGTAGCGCTTCACGTACGCACCCAGGAACGCCTGGAGCGTCGCGATGGCCGGAATGGCGATCAGCGCCCCGACGGCCCCCATCAGCGCGGTGCCCGCGACCACCGAGCCGAAGGCGACCGCAGGGTGGATGTCGACCGTCTTGGACGTGAGTTTCGGCTGCACCACGTAGTTCTCGAACTGCTGGTAGACCACGACGAAACCGAGTACCCACAACGCGAACCAGGGGTCGACGGTGAACGCGATCAGCATGGGCAGCGCGCCGGCCAGATACGTGCCGATCGTGGGGATGAACTGCGAGACGAGGCCGACCCAGACCGCGAGCGCGGGCGCGTAGGGCACCCCGAGGGCCACCAGCAGGATGTAGTGCGCCACACCGGAGACCAGCGCCATCAGCCCGCGCGAGTAGATGTAGCCCCCGGTCTTGTCGACCGCGATCTCCCAGGCGCGCAGCACCTCGGTCTGCCGGGAGGGCGGCAGTACGGAGCACAGCGCCCTCCGGAGCCGGGGCCCGTCGGCAGCGAAGTAGAACGAGAACAGGAAGATCATCAGCAGCCGGAACAGTCCGCCGAGCACGGTGGTGGAGACGTCGAGCACGCCGGTGGCGCTGTTCTGCACGTACTTCTGGAGCCAGTCCGAGTGCAGCAGGCTGTCCTGCACCTCCACCCTGGAGAGCTCCGTGCGGAAGGTCTGGTTGACCCAGTTGATCACCGAGTCGAGGTATTTGGGGAACTCCTCGACCATGTCGACGATCTGGCCGGCGAGCATCGAGCCGAGCAGGACGACGAAACCGACCCCGGCGATCAGCACCGCGAGGAAGACCAGGAAGGTGGCGAGTCCCCGGCGCATTCCACGTCCGGCCATACGGCTGACGGCCGGCTCGATGGCCAGTGCGAGGAAGAAGGCGATGAGGACGTTGGTCAGCAGCCCGATGAGCTGGTAGAAGGCCCAGCTGCCGAGCTGGAAGCAGCCGTAGAGCGCCAGAGCCATGACGATCGCACGCGGCAGCCAGCCGGGCATGCGGACAGGGCCGGTGCCGGGCGGCGGATTCGGTGGTGCGGCCGGCGGGACGGGCGGCGAGGCGGGCGGCTGGGTCTGGGCGGTCTCGTCTGTCGGTGCCACGGGACAAGTCTCGCTCACCGAAGTGACAACCGGCCCCGCAGCCCGGAGGCGGCGTGGGCTGCACAGCCGCTGCGGGGGACGGGACCGCGTCGCTCAGCGCTTCTCCGGGGGCACGCCGACCGCCGCGCAGACCCCGCGCCAGACGTCCTTGGTTTCCCAGCCCGCGGCCAGGGCCTCGTGCACCGTACGGCCACCGAGCTCCGCCATGACGTGATCGCGCGCGAAGGAGTCGGCGTACGTCTCGCCGAAGTGGTCCGCCATCCGTTCCCAGAAAATCGTCAACCGCATGCCCCCAGTATCCCGCTCCTGAGAGTGCAGCCGGGCCGGGACGGCCCCGTCGGCGGCCCGTTCCCCTCTACGGTCGGTCCATGGCCGGAACCGGAGCAGACCCCCTCGCCCACGCCGAGCAGTTCATCTGGCTCACCGCACGCGTTCTCGAACAGCGGCGGTTCGCCCATCTCTTCCTGGAAGGAAGCGCGGACGCCGTCGAAACCGCGCTCGCCGCCTATCGGAACGAGGACGGCGGCTACGGTCACGCACTCGAACCCGATCTTCGCGGACCCGTGAGTCAGCCCCTCCACACCGCTCACGCGCTGAGCGTCCTCGACTCGATCGGCCGCTGCGGTGGTCCGCGCGTGGAACGGATCTGCCGCTATCTCACGGACGTGTCGACCAAGGAAGGCGCGTTGCCCGCGATCCACCCTTCCCAACGCGGTTACCCCGCGGCGCCCTTCATCCCCGTGGTCGACGACCCGCCTGCCGAACTCCTGGCGACGGGCCCGGTGGTGGGGCTGCTGCACCGCAATCAGGTGTGGCACGCCTGGCTGTTCAGGGCCACCGACTTCTGCTGGGCCGCCGTGGACGCCCTGGAACAGTCCCATCCGTACGAGATCGAGGCGGCCGTCGCCTTCCTGGACGGCGTACCCGACCGCGCGCGTGCGGAGGCGGCCGCGGACCGGCTGGGGCAACTGGTACGTGAGCAGCGGCTGGTGGTGCTCGATCCGCGGGGCCGTGCGGACCGCCCGGTGGCTCCCGGTTACGCCCCGGGGGAACACCACTTCCCTCACGACTACGCCCGCACACCCGGGTCGCTCGCACGCCGGTGGTTCAGCGACAGCGAGCTGGAGAGGTCCCTGGATCATCTGGCGGCCGAACAGCAGGAGGACGGCGGCTGGCCGGTCAAATGGCGGCAGTGGGCCCCGGGAACGGCCCTGGAGAGCCGCCCGGTCGTGACACTCGGCGCCCTGCGGACCCTCCGGGCGTACGGTCGCGGTCCGCGCTGATCCGTCCCGCTTCAGAGCAGGGCGCGTCCGACTTCAGAGCAGGGCGCGTCCGAGGGCGGTGACCACGACCGCGACGCCGACGACGACCAGGAAGGGAGCACGCAGGACGAGGGCGGTCACCGCCGCGGCGAGCCCTGCCGTCCGGGCGTCCAGCACCAGCTGCTGCCCGCCGTCGAAGGTCTGCTGGGCGGTGAGAGCTGCGAGCAGCGCCACCGGCATGAGCGCTGCCAGCTTCTGCACAAGAGGGCGTTCCAGGGCTCCGGCAGGGACCAGGAGCCCCAGGAGCTTGGCGAGATAGCAGCCCACGGCAGTGAGCCCGATGGCGATCCAGACGTTCACCGGCCCTCCCCGGGCGTCGTGCCTCCGGTGAAGGTCTCGTCCTGGGTGTTCCTGCCGCAGGCCTTCAGGGATCCGTCCCGGGTGTC
>NZ_DATMVN010000165.1:0-9599 GCF_035563135.1 Streptomyces sp. | reverse complement strand
CAGGGCACGTCGTGCATCTCGGGCACCTGCGCCATGAAGATCATGATGGCGAGGGCGTTGACGAAGCCGGTCATGACCGAGCGGGGGACGAACCGCATGAGTTTGGCCACGCCCAGCGCACCGAGGGCGATCTGGAAGACGCCGGCCAGGATGACGGTGGCGATCAGGTAACCCAGACCGTGTTCACGGTTCATGGGAGCGATGACGAGCGCGACCGCGCCGGTGGCGGCGGAGATCATCGCGCGGCGTCCGCCGACGATGGAGATCGTGACGACCATGGTGAAGGAGGCGAACAGTCCGATCGCCGGATCCACCCCGGCGATGACGGAGAAGGAGATCGCCTCAGGAATCAGGGCCAGGGCGACGACCAGGCCGGCCAGCACCTCGGTACGCCAGACTTTCGGATTGCTCAACCAGTCGGGGCGCAGGCCGCGCAGCCACGCGGCGGGAGTTACTGCAGAAGAAGACAAGGAGACGGGTACCTGTCGTGCTCAGGCACACCCTGCCGACGGGCCGGGAAGTGCGGAAGGACGCGCAGGGGCCGGGCCGGCACCCCGCGGACGGCCCGGAAGCCGAAGAGAGGGGCGAAGTCAGGGCCGGTCGTGGACGGGCGACCGGGGAACTCGCGTCCGATGGCGGAGGGTCACGGCGGGCAGGCGGCGGCGATCGGCGTCATGGGCTCGCGCACGCTCTCTCCTGCAGGAATCGGATCTCCGCCGGGGGCGCCATCGGTCCCGGAACGTCAGTAGCGGGGCGGTCCAGCCGTCCTCGCCGTCAGCAACTCTACCCTAACGTTAGAGTAGAGGCCGGTGAGGCTGCGCGGAACGCGGTCCGCCTCGATGAGAAGGGCCAGGAACACGGTCGTGGACGACAAGCACATGCAGATCGGCGAAGTCGCCGCACGGACCGAATTGTCCCTGCGCACCATCCGTCACTATGAGGAGACCGGCCTGGTCGTCCCCTCCGCCCGTTCCCAGGGAGGCTTCCGTCTCTACACCGAGTCCGACATCGCCCGGCTCATGGTGATCCGACGGATGAAGCCGCTGGGCTTCACCCTGGAGCAGATGCGTGACCTGCTGGATGCCACCGACCGCCTCGACGCCGGCGCCGTCCTTGACGTCGGGGAGCGGGAGGCCCTGCTGGAGCGTATACGTGTCTACGAGCAGGCTGCTGTCGATCAGGTGGAGAAGCTGCGTGTCCAGCTGGCCCGAGCCGAGGAATTCGCCGCAACCCTCGGCGCCCGGCTGGAGCCGGGCGTGTCCGCCGTCCGCTCGTGACGGCCGCCATGCCAGGCTGCGCCCGCCGGTCCCTGACTCGATGGCGCGGCTGTCATCACCCGGGGAGCCGGTGAGTTCTGCTCCGGGGATCCCCCCGTCCTTCGGGCGACGCTCTTCGGCCCCTTCGCGTGATCTCGGCCGGTACGACATCGTGTGACCGGTGTGCCGTGGTGTGGTCAGCGCTCGCCCGACGGCCGATGGCCTGCGCTTCCTCGTCCTGGCCGACGAGAAGAGGCGCCTGATCCGCATGTCCTTCGCGCGGTCCGGCCACACCCACGACAACACGCCGTCCGCCACGACCACGTTCTGGCCCCCCTGCACGCCACCGGTCTCGGGGCGTCGACCGGCCTCGGTTCCCGCGGCCTGGACAACGGCATGTGCGACCCCGTGACCGTCACCGGCTCTACCGTCGGCCAGACCCACGGGTTCACCCCGGACCAGAAGGAAACCGGCCGACTCCTCGCCGTCGGACGTGCACCGGCCCCACACGGCTGCGCCCACCTCAAGAACTGGCGGGTTCTCGCCAAACTCCGTACTGATCCTGCCCACCCCACCCGGCTCCTGCGCGCTCTGCCCGTCCTGACGAACCTCGAAGTCGACCGCCGGCATCGCCGGTGCGTCGGCGCGGTGGTGCGCCGTACTCCCGGCCGCCGCACGGTGGTGCGCGCACGGGAGGCGCGGCCCGGGCCGCGGCACCATTTCCGTGCCGGTGCCCGGGGTGACCGGATTTCGCCTCAGAAGACATGGGCGAGACGGGCCGGAGAGCGGCTGCCGGTTCCATCGCCCTGGGCCTATGCGCCCGTGGTAGCAGGGACACGAGGCATTGGAGGTGCGATGGACAGCGGGGCAGCCATCAGAGCAGGGGGAGGCCGACGACCGGGAAGCGGTGGACGAAGACGGGCAGGCACCGGAGCGTGGCGGGGATGGTCCCGCTGCGTGTGGCCGGCAGCGATCGCCGTGGCCGCCGCGATACTGACGGCTCCCACGGCGGCTGCAGCGCCCGCCGCCGTGCCGGCGCCCTGCCCCCAACTCCCCTGCGAGGGTGCCGATCCGAGCCAGGTGACGGAATGGCAGTCCGGTGGTGCGCCGAAGGTCCTGAAGGAGACGACGCTCGCGTCGGGAACGCGGATCACCCTGTACACGGGTAAACCGGCCTGGGACACGAGCCGTACCTACGCCTGGGCGCAGGTGCGGTTCGGGGCCGGGGTCACCCAAGGGCGTGTGTGGCTGCGGGCCGAGGAGAACTGGGGGGACGGCATCAACATCACGACGACGCTGGAACACCCGCGTTCCTACCGTGACACGACCGGCACCACCGGCATGTTCCAGTACTCGACCGGGGCTCCCCGGGGTGCGTACACCAACAGTGCCTGTGTGAGCGACGGCGCCGAGCGCGGGTGCGTCGCCTCGTACGGCGCCCAGGTGGTCCCGGCCGGGCCGTGCGAGGGCTGGTGTTCGGATGCCGATCCGGACGCGATCCCGGCATCCGACTGGTCGTACGTCGACCGCTCCGACCTGGACAAGGCCGAGCTGCCGTCGGGTGCGTTCGTACAGAAGGTCGACGGAAGGCTGAAGCAGGGCACCTATCTGGGATGGGCCGAGGGCGAGCTGCCCGCCGGTGGCCGCATGTGGCTGGAGGCCTGGCAGGGCGAGGGCCGCTGGGGCCAGGTGTACACCGAGTTCACCCCGGCCGGTGCCTCGCGTACGTCGACGGGCTCCACCCGCGCGTATTCCTGGCTTCCGGAACTGCGTGCCTGCGTCAGCGACGCGACAGGCACGCAGTGCACCACGGACGAGGACACATCGGCCACGGAACCCACCCAGGCACCGTGCGCGACGCTGCCGTGCACGGGCATCGATCCGGCGAGCGTCACCGAGTGGATGCCGAACTACGAACCGGACGTGGTGGAGGACGCCAACATCTACCTGGGCGGCCGGTTCACGATCTACCAGGGGCGCCCGGCCTGGGATCCGTACCACATGTACTACTGGGGTGAGGCCGAACTCCCGCCCGGCCGCGACGATGTGTCCGCCACTCTCATGAAACACGCGTCCGGCGGCGTCGACTCACGTACGACCCGGCCGGAGCCCCTGCCCGGAGCCCGGCTGACGGCCTCGGGCACCACGAAGATGGTCGCGCTGGACCCGCTGTCGGGCGACGAGATCGCCGGGCTGGTCGTGGACGGCAAGAAGTGGGCGTTCGCCACCCAGCAGGGCAACAACATCTACCAGACGTCCACCGAGGGTCCGATCGGCCCGTGCGCGCCGGGCCAGGCGTGCGAGGGAGTCTCCCCGGGCAGCGTCACCACGTGGGCCTCGGTGGCGACCGACTGGGCTACGGCGACGCTGCCGAGTGGCGCCCGGGTCACCCTGGCCGGCTCCCGTCCGCAATGGTCGGTCACCGACTATTACGCCTGGGCCCGCACCGACGCCCAGGGCGTCACGGCATGGCTGGAGGACAAGACGCCCAGCGGCTCGTACGAGAAGGTCGCCGACGCCGGCACGATGAAGGCGACGGACGGCCGTTCGGTCCGGGCGTGCCTCAGCGACGGTACGACGACGAAATGCACGACCCCTCTGGGGTGACACACAAGGGGGTGGGCCGAGCTTCTCGGCCCACCCTGATGGTGCGCACACCGGTGCACCCAGGCGCGCGCACCATCCGGCCGTCCGCGCCGGCGGTGCGCGCGCCGATCCGCGCCGTGGCCCGCACCACCGCACCGGCTCCGGTACACGCGCACACCTGGCTTCGATGTCCCGTATCCACCGCAGCAGTCCGCATCGCGCGGCATCGAGGACACGCTTGGCGTTCTTGACGGCCTCCTCCGCCGGATCCCGCATCGTCGACCAGCGGTAGCCGAGCGCGACCAGGCCGGCGCCCCAGACGATCGCGATCCAGCCGGTGTCGTCGGTTTCGGTGCCGAGGAGGAGGCCGCGGAAGGTTTCGGCGGCGGGGGTGAAGGGCTGGTGGTCGGTGATCGGCTGGAACCAGCCCGGCATCGCACCGGCCGGGACGAAGGCGCTGGAGACGAGCGGCAGAAGGATCAGCGGCACGGCCGTATTGCCGGCCGCCCCGGGGTTCGGGCCGGCCGCGCCCATGCCGGCCGCGATCCAGGTGAGTGCCAGGGCGAACAGCGTGATCAGCCCGGACACCACGGGCCACTCCAGTACCGTGGCGTCCGTGGTCCGGAACCCCCTCGCCACCCCGGCGGCGCCGACAGGACCGCGCTCATCACGCACTGGATCACGCCGCCGGCGACATGCCCGACGAGCAGGGAGCCCCGGTAGGTCGCCATGGTGCGGAAGCGGGCGGGCTACGCCCACTCGCACGAGAGGACGGGTGTTACTTCTCGGCCGTGCCGGGTTTCCCGCTGATGGACTCCTGGTAGAGGTCCGCGTAGGTGCGTGAGTCCTTGACCAGGCCGTCGCAGAACGCGGCGACGTCGTTGCCGATGAGTTCCAGGACTCCCTTGTCCGCAGCGGCGCCCTCCTCGAAGAAATCCACGATTCCGGGGAGCAGGGGCCCGTCGGGCAGGTCCACCGGGCCGACCTTGAACAGGTACTTCTGCATCTCCTTGTAGACGATCCGGTAGTCCGGCGGGAGCGCCTTGACCCGAGCTGTGTGCGCCCGCCACTGTTTCTTGCCTTCGATGATGTCCTGGATGCTCACGTCAGCCTCCCAGTCGGCTCAGCTTCTTCACGACGTTCTTGTTCAACTGTTCGCGCCATCGGTCGCGGTAGGTTCGGGCCCCTTCTCCGCCGGCCAGCGCCGTGCAGAAGCCTTGGATGTCGTCGCCGAACACCTCGTGTGCGCTCTGCCCGTCCGCTGCTGTTTCTTCGAGCAGCCCCAGAGCGGCATCGAGGATGGGCATCAGGCTGCGGCCGGTGAAGTCCCCATGGGGAAAGAGGCGGGTCTTGATCTGTTCCCACGCCGCCCGGTGGTCGTCCGGCAGGGCCGCGGCCCTGGCTTCGAACGCCTTCCAGTCCCTGGTGAGATCGCTGCCCGTGATGGTCTCCCGGAAGTTCATCTCCCGCCCTCCTTGAGCTTGTCGATACGTGATGAGACGTACTGCCATTTCGTCCAGAACTTCGCGAGTTCCTCGCGTCCGGCGTCGTTGAGCGCGTAGAACTTGCGTGGCGGACCGACCCCGGAGGGGCGTTTCGTCACCTGGACGAGTCCGTTCCTCTCCAGCCGCAGCAAGATGGTGTACACCGTCCCCTCGACGACGTCGGTGAAGCCGAGCTCGTTCAGCTGACGAGTGACGGCGTACCCGTAGGTTTCCTCGCTGCCGATGATTTCGAGCACGCATCCTTCGAGCGTGCCCTTCAGCATCTCCGTCAGGTCGTCCATCGCGCATGCTCCTCAGTGCTGCCAGTACTGTGTAGTACTGAATACCTCTATAAAGTATCACTGAGTAGCGGCCGCCGCGACCGGCCCCCTCCACCTCATGGCCATCACCGTCCGCCGTAGCGCCATCGGCCTTCACATCTGCCTCACCGGCCGTCCCGGCCGCACGGAAACAGCCCTGACCACTGCCTGCAGCAAGCGAACGACCCCTGCGGTGTGAACGCGACAGTGCCAGTTCATGACCTGCTGGCCGGGGTCGCCGGGCAACGGACCGGGCAGTGGTCCGACCGCCGGCCTGGTCGGGGCGGTGGGCTTCTGGGCCTGAGGTCCCTACCGAGAGGTGCGCGAGGTTCATACGCGCGCCTTCGGCGCCAATGATCGGGTTCCCGGGCTCGTGGACGCACTTCGCGCCGCGGAGGCCGCCTCGGCGCCGATGTCCTTCGTCGCTGTCCTCGACGACCGGGTCGTCGGGCATGTGCTGCTGAGCGCGACACGGTTGGACGCGCCGCGCCGGATCGTGGACGTCCTGTCCCTGTCACCGCTGGGCGTGGTCCCGGGGTTCCAGCGTCAGGGCATCGGTGCTCAGCTCGTCGCATACGCCCTTGAAGCCGCCGACAGCCAGGGTGTGCCGCTGGTGTTCCTGGAGGGTTCGCCGCACTGCTACGGCACGCGCGGCTTCGAGGGGGCCGGCGCGATGGGCTTTCGTCCGCCGTCGCTGCGGATCCCCGAAGCCGCGTTCCAGGTCGCCCGGTGGCGCTTGAGCCGGTCGACGCCGTACCCGACCGCGTGCCGCTGCTTGCAGTCGTCCTTGTCGAACCCGGGTGGCCGTCCGCCGGGCGAGCCGCGCTTGAGTCGGTTGCGGACCCGGTCGTTCGGGACTGGGGACATGGCCTCTCCCGCGTACCGTTCGCATCCACGCGGACGGCAGGGGCCGGTGCTCCATCAGGAGAGCGCGGAGATTCCGCTGACCACGCAGATGGAGGAAAGACCGGCCACGCCCATCGCCGCGTACTGCCTCGTCGCTCTCGGCTGCCCGGCCCCCGAAGTCCTGGACGGCTTCCGCCAGGCCGTCCTCGGTGGTGAGACCAAGGAGGACAGCGACGACCGGTACGACATCCACCCCGGACGGTGTGCACATCGCGGTGCAGGGGACGCCGGATCACCGGCCGTCTGTCCGGCTCCGCAGCGACCGCGATCCGCTGCGGGAACACCTGGACTCCGACGCGGTCGACATCGATCGTGCGCAACGAGAAGTACCGGCGCTCGGCGCGACCCCTCCGGGCTTCGACGGCCGGGACGGTGAACCCGGCTTCCGCGTGTACGCCGGCCCGGCGGGCCACCCGTTCCGTCCCTTTGTGCGGTGAGACCGGGAACACGGCGGTGCGGGGCGGCGCTCACGGTTGCTCCGGCGGCGACCGGGACCGGCCGGGGGAGGTGCGACCGCCATCCGCGCGGGGTCAGGTCAGGCTGCGCTGGCTGCGGTAGGTCAGCTCACCCTCGGTGAAGTCGAAGTAGGCCGTCGGCGGGAAGAGGCCCGTCTGGGCCTTGCAGGCGTACTTCTTGACGAACCCGGTGAGGGCGGGCCAGTCGGGATAGCTCTCTCCCTGCACCACACAGGAGTCCTTCGGGACGACGGCCCACACCTGGGCCTCGGTCATGCCCAGAGAGGTCTTGTTGTAGTGCGACAGCCTTATGGACGGTGTCTTCGGCTTGTACAGGAACTCGTTGCGCTTGCTGTACAACTCGCCGTCGTCGGTGAAGGAGAAGCCTCCGTAAGGGGCGTAGTCACCCGACTCGGTGAAACAGAGGATGGAGTCGCCTATGACGCCGCCGGTGTCACACGCCGCCTCACCACCGCCGATCTCCCAGACCTCGTCGAAGGTCATCCCGAACTGGATCTGCTCGTACTTCTCGACGGAGAAGCCGGAGTTGGCCTGTGCGGCCGACGTCGTCGCGACGACGGCTGCGGCGGCCGCGACGAGTGCGACTCCCATACGTGCAATCCGTGCCTTCACCACATGTGTCCTTTCGTCGACGCCCCGGGCACGCACCTCGTCGCGGACCCGGTGGGGCGGTTCGTGCGGTTGCGGGGATCCGGCGGGCACAGGCGGCACCGCAGGGCCGGCAGCGTGGTCCCAGCCACCGGGTGCGACGCTATGTTCCGTCGCTCTCCGCTCTGTCTCCACCGGCCCGGGGCCCGGCACAGGACCGCCGGACCAGACGCTCGCGTCTTCGCCCTCGTCGCCGGGGCTGGGATAGGGCCGGCCCGGTCTCAACAGTGCACCGTCCGACCGGAGAGCATGACCATGACCTGCTTCATGTACGACGCCATGGGCGAGGAGTTCGGTGAGCCCGGCGAGGCGCGGATCCGCGTCCTTCTTGCTGAACTCAGCAGCGCGGACGAGGAACGCCCCGATGTCTCCCTGCAGCAAGAGCCCGGATGGTCACCGGGTGTCTTTCCGGCCAGGTCCGTGCGGTGGCAGAACGCCGAGTCCGCCCAGCCGGCACCTGTGGATGTGACGCTCTCCTCCTGGGACGACGTCGTCGGTCTGCTCCTCATGACTGCTCGAAGCGAACCGAGGAAGCAGCCTCTGCCCTGGCCCACCTCCGCCCAGGACAAGGGGCGGGACCGCACAGGGGAGCGCCGTCATGGATACCGCCGGGACTGCACCGCGTCGCGGTCGCGGTGGGCCGGCCGGGGGACGGACCGACGATGGAGGGCTCACCGGACGCCGGTCGGCCATTTGGCCCGCGGCCGGCCGCACGGTCCGGCCGCGGATGAGCGGCCGTGCCGCCGACGCGGCACGGCCGGAGCGACGCGGTCACCAGGGAATGCCGGGGCACCCTCCGTCGCAGTCGAAGGCGTAGAAGGTGCCGCAGTCGTCGACGATCACCCGGCAGCGGCCGTTGCCCGCCTCGCAGCGGCCCAGCACGCAGTACGGGTCGCGGACGGAACATCCGCAGTCAGGGATGGCCACGTGGACCTCGCCCGCTCCCTCCTCCGGGGCACCGGCCGGGCCGAGGTTCGCGAGCATCGCGTACGCGCCGTCGGCCCCGAACGCGTCGGCCGCGTCCCGGTGCAGCTCCAGCAGACGCCCCTTGAGCGGCTCCGCCGGCCCCTCGGAGCCCCGTGCCCTGTCGAAGTTCGACGGCTCGCCCGCGATCCTCCGCGCGTTCGCCAGCACGGCCCGCTGAGCAGGGTTCAGCTCCTTCCGCGACGCCTCGAAGGCCGTGAGGTGGTCCGTCCAGAGCGAGCTGCGCACCTGGGGCACGGACTGCGCGTAGACGGCCTTGCGGTAGGCCGGAGGATAGGCGGACACCTCGGTGTACGTCTGCGGCAGACGGCCCTCTGCCGCACGCCGTGCCGCCCAGCGGTGGGCACTGGCCTGTTCCTGCTCGGCGAACGCGGGGGTCCTGCCCGTCAGGACCAGGGCGGTGGCGACCGCCGCCCCGCCGGTGTAACGGAGGAACTGGGCCCTGCTGACGGCCACGCGGCCGCGGGGCGCACCGGGGAGTGCGTCCGCCTTGCCCGCCGCCCGGCGGCGCAGACGCCCGAGCGCGTGGAGCACGCGCCAGGCCGACCTGGCTCCCAGGACCCGAAGGAGTGGGGCGGCCATGCGCGGGCCGGTCCAGGCGCCCAGCACGGTGGGTTCCCCCGCCTCCTTTGTGTCCTGCGGGCCGGAGACCGCGGAGAGGCGGAACAGGGTGGGCGCCCAGGGTGGTTCGGCGCCGAAGTGCAGCGTCCGCCACCGTTCCACTTCCGGGCTGCGCAGGGGCGCGACGCCCAACCGCCCCTGCGATACGTTCCGCACCACGGCCGAGATCTCGCGGCATGTGCCGCAGCCGTCGTCGAACGCGAGAACCCAGCGTGATGCCTGTTCCTCTGCCACCGTCTGCTCCTCGTGGTACCTGTGTCACGACCATGCGAAAGCGTGCGTTGTAGCTGGTCAGAGAGCGTGGCAGGCCAAAGGACG
>NZ_DATMVN010000164.1:0-15436 GCF_035563135.1 Streptomyces sp. | reverse complement strand
GACGGTGCGCCGGGCCGAGACCCCGAGCGGCCGGACCTACACCCTGGCCGACACCGTCGGATTCGTGCGGCACCTTCCCCACCACCTGGTGGAGGCGTTCCGCTCCACCATGGAGGAGGTCGGCGACTCCGACCTGATCCTGCATGTGGTGGACGGCTCCCACCCGGTACCGGAGGAGCAGCTCGCAGCGGTGCGTCAGGTGATCCGGGAGGTCGGCGCGGTCGACGTACCCGAGATCGTCGTGATCAACAAGGCGGACGCGGCGGACCCGCTCGTGCTGCAGCGTCTGCTGCGCACGGAGAAGCACGCGATCGCGGTGTCGGCGCGGACCGGCGCGGGCATCGACGAGCTGCTCGCACTCGTCGACACCGAGCTGCCGCGGCCGTCCGTGGAGATCGAGGCACTCGTGCCCTACACCCAGGGCGGGCTCGTCTCACGGGTGTACGCCGAGGGCGAGGTGATCTCCGAGGAGCACACGCCGGAGGGCACGCTGCTCAAGGCGCGGGTCCACGAGCAGCTCGGAGCCGACCTGGCGGTGTTCACCCCGGTGACCCACTGACACGGTGACCGCACGCGGGTAGTCGCACAGGAGGCCGGGTTCCCCTCGCAGAGGGGAGCCCGGCCTCCTCGCGTGGCTGCCGGCCCGCGGACTTCTCACTCATCACCGCGAAGATGCCCCGGGCACAGCACATCACGGAGCCCTCGGGGGAGCCGAAGAAGACCTTGCCGGCCGGGACCGCGTGCGCGTGGTACGGAAGTTCCCCGGGCCGGGTCTCCACCGGTGCGGGCGCCGGGCCGCTGACTCCCTGAGCGGCCTCCTGCCGCCATGGTCTTCGCCGGGCCCTCGGCAGACGCCGTCCGGCCGGGCCCGCCAGGGCATGCGCCGACGGCGCCCCACGACACCGCGGGCCCCGGCCGGCTGCTCGCCGTACCGGGGCCCGACGTGCGCGGTCCTACCGTCCCGCGTACTTCTTGCTGACGGCCTCGTAGATGCCCTTGGCTTCCTCGCCCAGGCGAGGGCCGGCCAGCCAGCCCGCCGTGACCGGACCGATGGAGGTGTTGGAGACCAGTGCGGGCTTGCCGTCCTGGCCGTCCGCGACCCAGCCGCCGCCGGAGGAGCCGCCGGTCATGGTGCAGCCGATGCGGTACATGGTCGGCTGCTGCTCGAAGACGGTGAGGCGGCCCGGTCCGTCGGTGCACCGGAGCGCCTTCTGGCCGTCGAACGGCGGGGCCGCCGGGTAACCGGTCGCCGTCATGCTGTCGATCTCAGGGACGGCCGGGGCGTCGAACTCGACGGGGAGGGCCGAACCGACCGTCTCCTCCAGGGACTTGCCCGTCGAGCCCTTCTCCGGAGTCACCTGCAGCACGGCGAAGTCGTACGGAGCGCCCTGCCCGCCGGTCGCGGCGCCCTGGTCGATCCACTGCTCGGAGGTCTGCGCCCACTGCCCCCACCACACGCCGTACGGAGCGACCTCCTCCTTGGACGCGTTCTGCAGCTCCGCCGTCGACATGCCGCTGTCGTTGTACGAGGGGACGAAGGCGATGTTGCGGTACCAGCCGCCGTTCTTGCCCGCGTGCACGCAATGCCCGGCGGTCCAGACCATGTTGGACCTGCCCGGGTGGGCCGGGTCCTGCACCACGGTCGCCGAGCAGACCATCGAACCGTCGGGGCCGTCGAACAGGAGCTTTCCGGACTCAGGCGCGCTCTCGTGGTACGGCGTCCGCAGGTTCGCCGCCTCGACCGGTGCCGGGGCCGGGTCCGTCACGCCCTCGTCACCGGAGATGTCGTTGACGACCGGGTTCTCCGGGGGCTTGTCGGCCTCCCGCATCCGGTCCGGGTTCCAGAGGTCCTCGATGACGGGGTTGACGTAGTCCTTGGCCTCACGCAGCCAGGTGTCCTTGTCCCAGTTCCTCCACTCGCCGTTCCTCCACTTGTCGAGGTCGATCCCGTGCTCCTTGAGCCGGTCCTTGAGATCGTCCGGGATCACCACCTTCCCGTCGGAGGACCGGCCGGCGGAGCTGCTCGGCTCGCTGACCGCCCCGTCCTCCTCCGGGCCGCAGGCGGTGGCGGTGAGCGTCAGGACAGCGGCGAGGGCGGCTGCGGCGAACACCCGGGGGGCGCGACGGGCGCTCCCCCCGCGGCGTGCGGTGTCGGTCGGGCGCATGGGTCGCATCTGGTGATCCCCCTGGGACTTCGTCACTGACTTCGGTACTGCACTGCGGACCCGGGGTGCGTGGCACGGGCCTGCGGACCACGGCGCACACCCTCGGAGCGGCGGCTCCGTCCTGAGTGCGGCCCCTACTATGCCGGTGCCGAAGGGGACGGCCTGCGGCAGGGCCGTGGTTCCGCATGCGCAAGGATCTTCCGATTTACCCGTGATCTCCCGCCTTCTGTGTCGTTGGTACGTACGGGGGAGCCCCGGACGGCGTTCATCGGCGTGGCCCGCCCCCGGGGACCGCCCGATGCGCGACGCAACTGTTACAGCAGGAGGACCGAGAAGCCGTGGCCGTGACCGAACCAGCTCCGGTGGCACTCCCGTCCGTGCACGAAGGGATCCTGCGGCGTCAGGCGCTGCGCGAATCGGCGGCCCGCACCTATGCGCGGTCCCTGCCGATCGTCCCGGTGCGCGCGCGGGGCATGACCATCGAGGGTGCGGACGGCCGGCGCTATCTCGACTGTCTCTCGGGGGCGGGCACCCTGGCCCTCGGCCACAACCACCCCGTGGTGCTGGAGGCCATCAGGCAGGTCATCGACTCCGGGGCACCGCTGCACGTGCTCGATCTGGCCACGCCCGTCAAGGACGCCTTCACGACCGAGCTGTTCGCCACCCTGCCCCGGGAGCTGGCCGACGACGCCCGGATCCAGTTCTGCGGCCCGGCAGGCACGGACGCCGTCGAGGCGGCGTTCAAGCTGGCCCGGGCGGCGAGCGGACGCAGTGAACTCCTCGCCTTCACCGGCGCGTACCACGGGATGACCGCCGGTGCCCTGGCCGCTTCGGGGGGCGCCCCGGAGGTACGGGTGACACGCCTCCCCTTCCCGCAGGACTACCGCTGCCCCTTCGGAGTGGGCGGGGAGCGGGGCGCGGACATCGCCGCGCGCTGGACGGAGTCCCTCCTGGACGACCCCAAGGGCGGTGTGCCCGCGCCGGCCGCCATGATCGTGGAACCCGTCCAGGGCGAGGGCGGGGTGAATCCCGCCCCCGACGGCTGGATGCGCCGGATGCGGGAGATCACCCAGGAGCGTTCCGTCGCCCTGATCGCGGACGAGGTGCAGACCGGCGTCGGCAGGACCGGCACCTTCTGGGCGGTCGAGCACAGCGGTGTCGTGCCCGACGTGATGGTGCTCTCGAAAGCCATCGGCGGCTCACTGCCGCTCGCGGTGATCGTCTACCGCGCGGAGCTCGACCTCTGGCAGCCGGGCGCCCACGCGGGCACCTTCCGGGGCAACCAGCTCGCCATGGCGGCCGGTGCCGCGACCCTCGCGTACGTACGGGAGAACGGGCTCGCCGAACGCGCGGGGACGCTGGGCGCGCGCATGCTCGCCGGGCTCCGGGCGCTGGGTGCGGACCACCCGGGCATCGGTGACGTCCGGGGCCGCGGTCTGATGATCGGTATCGAGCTCGTCGACCCCGAGGCCGAGCCGGCCACCGTCTCCGTCGACGCCGGCTCCGTCCCGCCGCCCGATCCCGCTCTCGCCGCAGCGGTCCAGCAGGAATGCCTGCGCCGCGGCCTCATCGTCGAACTCGGCGGACGCCACAGCGCCGTGGTCCGGCTGCTCCCTCCCCTCACTCTCACCGACGAACAGGCGGTGGCGGTCGTCGACCGCCTCGCCGACGCGCTGAGAGCGGCCGAGCGCTCTCCGTACCGCCGGGCCGCTGCCGGGCAGACCCGCTGATCCCGGACCCCTCACAAGGAAGACCGCCGTGAACCCCACCCCTGCGCCCGAGGCCGACGGCCCCCTCACCAGCCACCAGCGAGGAAACGACCTGCCGGAGGGCCCCCTCGCCGTCGAATCGACGACCGTGCCGCGCCAGAAGGCCGGTCCGCACGGAAACCCGCGGACCGGGGCGGACACCCTCCCGGACGCCTTCCAGGGCCGTTCCGGTCACACCCACCAGAACCCGCTGGACCATCCGGACCCGCTCCGGGCCGCGGACTCGGCAGGGACGGAGAATCTGCTGCGCTGCTGGGCCAGGGAGAACGATCTGCCCCGCCCGCAGGGGAACACCCTGCGCATTCCGCTCCCCGCGAGCGGCACCGCCCTGATCGTCCCGATCGGTCACTGGTCCGCGACGGGCTGGCACCGCTTCGGTACGCCGGTGTTGGAGAACGCGCCCGCCGGCGCCCCGGGCGTCGACGCCGTCACGGTGGCCGCGCTGCTGAGCCGTGAGAGCGAGCGGAACGCCGGAGTCGATCTGGTGGCCAGGGTGGCCGACTCCGTACGGCACACCGCGGCCTTCATCGCGGACCGGCGCCGCACACCCACCGCGCCCTCCGAGGCCGACCCCTTCCTCACCGCCGAGCAGTCCCTCGTGTTCGGCCACCCCCTGCATCCCACGCCCAAGAGCCGCGAAGGTCTCTCCGAGTCCGAGACGCTGATCTACTCACCCGAGTTGCGCGGCTCCTTCCCGCTCCACTGGATGGCCGTGGACCGCTCCGTGCTGGCCACGGAGTCGTCGTGGACGAAAGCCGGCAGGCCTGTTCCGGCGGAGGCGCTCCTCGCACCCCACGCCGAAGGGCTGAGCCTCCCCGAAGGGAGCACGGCCCTCCCGCTCCACCCCTGGCAGGCCGCAGAGGTCCTGCGCCGCCCCGAGGTGGCCGCGCTGTGCGAGAAGGGCCTCCTCCACGACCTCGGTCCGTACGGGAAGCACTGGTACCCCACCTCCTCCGTCCGGACCGTGCACCGCCCCGGTTCCGACCTCATGCTGAAGCTGTCCCTCGGCGTACGCATCACCAACTCCCGCCGGGAGAACCTCCGCAAGGAACTCCACCGGGGGGCCGAGGTCCACCGGCTGCTGCGCACCGGGCTGGCCGACCGTTGGCGGGAGGCACACCCGGGCTTCGACATCGTGCGGGACCCCGCCTGGCTGGCCGTCGACCACCCGGACGGCAGGCCCGTCCCCGGCCTCGACGTGATGCTCCGCCACAATCCGTTCGGCCCGGCCGACGACGCGGTGTGCATCGCCGGACTCACCGCCCCCCGTCCGTGGCCCGGCCGTCCGGGCACACACTCGCGGCTCGCCGACACGGTCCTGTCACTCGCCGCCCGCACGGGCAGGACGACCGGGGCGGTGGGCGCCGAGTGGTTCCTGCGCTACCTGGACCGCGTCGTCCTGCCCGTCCTCTGGCTGGACGCACACGCGGGCGTCGCCCTGGAGGCCCACCAGCAGAACACGCTCGTCCTTCTCGACCCGGACGGCTGGCCCGTCGGCGGCAGGTACCGCGACAACCAGGGCTACTACTTCCGGGAGTCCCACCGCTCCGCCCTCGAACGCCGACTCCCGGGCATCGGCGCCGTCAGCGACACCTTCGTCTCCGACGCCGTCACCGACGAGCGGCTCGCCTACTACCTCGGCATCAACAACGTGTTCGGTCTGATCGGGGCCTTCGGTGCCCAGCGACTGGCCGACGAACAACTGCTCCTCGCCGCGTTCCGCCGCTTCCTCGAAGGCACCGTCGAGCTGGGCTCCCCCCTGCCCGCCTACCTCCTGGAAACCGGCAAGCTCCGCTGCAAGGCGAACCTGCTGACCCGGATGCAGGGCCTCGACGAACTCGTCGGGCCGGTGGACACCCAGTCCGTGTACGTCACCATCGCCAATCCGCTCCGCAGCGACAAGGCATGACCGTCTGAACCCACGAGAGGAGAGCGCCACGGTGCATCACGCCGATGCCCGCACCGGGACCGGTGCCGTACCGCCCGACGCCACCGGGACCGAGGACACCCTGGAGCTGCGGCTCACCGAGGAGCTCCTCGCCCTGCTCGGTGATGCCCCCGCGTCCGCCGTCGCAGGGGCCGGCCTCTCCGCTCTCGTGGGCGATCCCGGCGCGTGGAGCCCTGTCACCACCTCCGCCGGGTCCTTCCGGCTCGTCCCGGTGGAACCCGAACGCGACCTCGCGGTGATCAGCCGGTGGATGAACGACCCCGCGGTCGCCGCCTTCTGGGAGCTCGCGGGGCCGGCGTCGGTGACCGCCGCCCACCTCCGTCAGCAGCTGGCAGGGGACGGCCGTAGCGTCCCCTGCCTCGGCGTCCTGAGCGGTACACCCATGAGTTACTGGGAGATCTACCGCGCGGACCTGGACCCGCTGGCCCGGCACTACCCGGCACGGCCCCACGACATGGGGGTCCACCTCCTCGTCGGCGGTGTGGGCAGCCGGGGGCGGGGCATCGGCACCGTTCTGCTCAGGGCGGTCTCCGACCTCCTCCTCGACCACCGTCCCCTCTGCGGTCGTGTGGTCGCGGAGCCGGACCTGCGCAACACCCCGTCCGTGTCCGCCTTCCTGAGCGCCGGCTTCCGCTTCAGCGCGGAAGTGGATCTTCCCGAGAAGCGAGCGGCCCTGATGGTCCGTGACCGAGCCCACCGTGAACACCTGTGAACAATTCGCCGCACCGCACAGCCCGCTCGAACCCCATCGGTCCCACCCGGAGGAGTCCCCGTGCCGACATATCCTGCGAGCCATCACCCGGCGGAGCTCCATACGCCGCTCGATACTCCGGAACTCAACCGGACCGCCTGGGACCGGGCAGCGGCGAGGCTTCTCGCCAAGATGCTCGGTGAGTTCGCCTACGAGGAAGTCATCGAGCCCGTACCGAGGGCGGACGACGGGGCCGGGCGGGACGGCTACACCGTGCCGCTGGACGACGGCGCGACCCTGAGCTTCCACGCCCGGCGTGGTGTCTACGGCAGCTGGCGTGTCGACCCCGAGACGGTCCGGGAGGTGGCCGCCTCGGGCACCGGCGACGAGAACGCCGAGGGCACGCCCTTCCGCGACCCGCTGAGCTTCCTCGCCCGCGGGCGCCGGCTCCTCGGCCTCGACGGTGCCACGCTCGGACACCTCATCCGTGAGCTCACCGCCACACTCACCGCCGACGCGCGTCTCGACCACACCGCGCTCCGTGCCGCGCGGCTCGCCGAACTCCCGTACGCCGAGCTCGAAGGCCACCAGACCGGCCACCCCTGGCTCGTGGCGAACAAGGGCCGTCTCGGCTTCTCCGCAGCCGACGCCGCCCGCTTCACCCCGGAAGCCCGGTCGGTCACCGCACTGCCCTGGATCGCCGTCAGCACTCGCATAGCGGGCTACCGGGGAGTGGGCCGCGTCGCCACCCCCGGAGACCTCTACGACCAGGAACTGGACCCCTGCGTCCGGGAATCCTTCGCCGCGATCCTGCGCGGACGGGGCCTCGATCCCGCGGCCTACCTGTTCCTCCCCGTCCATCCGTGGCAGTGGGACGAGTGGATCCTCCCCCTCTTCGCCCCCGCGGTCGCGGACGGCGACATCGTGCCCCTGCACGCGGACGACGACCTCCGGCTGCCGCAGCAGTCCATCCGTACCTTCACCAATGTGGGGCGCCCCGACCGGCACACGGTCAAGCTGCCCCTGTCCATCCTCAACACCCTGGTCTGGCGGGGCCTGCCGACCGAGCGCACGCTCGCCGCCCCGGCCGTCACGGAGTGGGTCCAGGGACTGTGCGACGGTGATCCCTTCCTCAGTGACACCTGCGGCGTCATCCTGCTCGGAGAGGTCGCCTCGGTGGCCGTCGAGCACCCGCTCTACGATCACCTCCCGGAGTCCCCCTACCAGTTCAAGGAGATCCTCGGGGCGATCTGGCGAGAACCCCTCCAGCCGCGCCTCGCACCCGGCGAACGCGCCCGTACGCTGGCCGCACTGCTGCACACGGACCCCCACGGCCGTTCCTTCACCGCCGAGCTCGTCGCCCGCTCGGGACTGACCCCGGACGCCTGGCTGAGCCGGCTCTTCGCCGCGCTGCTGCCCCCGCTGCTGCATTTCCTGTACCGCTACGGCACGGTCTTCTCACCGCACGGCGAGAACGCCATCGTCGTCTTCGACGAGAACGACGTGCCGGTCCGCCTGGCGATCAAGGACTTCGTCGACGACGTGAACGTCAGTGCCCGGCCGCTGCCCGAGCACGACACGATGCCCGCCGGCGTCCGTGCCGTCCTGCTCACGGAGGAGCCCTCCTTCCTCACCCAGTTCATCCACTCCGGGCTCTTCGTGGGAGTCTTCCGGTACCTGTCCCCCCTCTGCGAGGAGCAACTGGGCGTACCGGAGGGTGAATTCTGGTCACTCGTCCGTGCCGAGATCCTGAGGCACCACGCCCGCTTCCCCGACCTCAAGGAGCGGTTCGAGATCTTCGACATGCTGACGCCGACGATCGAGCGCCTGTGTCTCAACCGCAACCGTCTGCACCTGGACGGCTACCGTGACCGGCCGCAGCGCCCTCACGCCGCAGTCCACGGCACCGTCCCCAATCCGCTCCACCCCTCCGCGTGAGTCCGGGACCGATCGATGTTGTCAGTGGGGCGCCGTAGGGTGGACGGGCTATGACGAAGCCATCTCTCCCCGAGCTCCTCCACGCCGCCGTCGCCGCTGTCGGCGGCACGGAACGGCCCGGCCAGGTCTCCATGGCCGAGGCCGTCGCCGAGGCCGTGGACGACAACGCCCATCTGCTCGTCCAGGCCGGCACCGGCACGGGCAAGTCCCTCGGTTACCTGGTGCCGGCGCTGGCCCACGGAGAGCGGGTCGTGGTGGCCACGGCGACGCTGGCCCTCCAGCGCCAGCTGGTGGAGCGGGACCTTCCGCGTACGGTCGAGGCCCTGCATCCGCTGCTGCGCCGTCGGCCGGAGTTCGCGATGCTCAAGGGCCGTTCGAACTACCTCTGTCTGCACCGGCTCCACGAGGGGGCTCCGCAGGACGAGGAGGAGGGGCTCTTCGACCAGTTCGAAGCGGCGGCGCCGTCGAGCAAGCTGGGCCAGGACCTGCTGCGCCTGCGCGACTGGTCGGACGAGACGGAGAGCGGCGACCGGGACGACCTGACACCGGGTGTCTCGGACCGGGCGTGGGCCCAGATCTCCGTCTCCTCGCGTGAGTGCCTCGGCGCCACCAGATGCGCGTACGGCGCCGAGTGCTTCGCGGAGGCCGCCCGGGAGCGGGCCAAGCTGGCCGATGTCGTCGTCACCAACCACGCCCTGCTCGCGATCGACGCGATCGAGGGAGCTCCCGTCCTCCCTGAGCACGAGGTGCTCATCGTCGACGAGGCCCATGAGCTCGTCTCCAGGGTCACCGGGGTGGCCACCGGCGAGCTCACCCCCGGCCAGGTGAACCGGGCGGTGCGCCGCGCGGCGAAGCTGGTCAACGAGAAGGCGGCCGACGCCCTGCTGACCGCGTCGGAGGGATTCGAGCGCGTCATGGAGCTGGCGCTCCCCGGACGCCTCGAAGAGGTGCCGGAAGACCTCGGCTACGCGCTGATGGCCCTGCGTGACGCCGCGCGTACGGTGATCTCCGCCCTCGGTGGCACCCGGGACAAGTCCGTCCAGGACGAGGACGCGGTGCGCAAGCAGGCCATGGCGTCCGTCGAGTCGGTCCACAGCGTCGCGGAGCGCATCACACAGGGCTCCGAGTACGACGTCGTCTGGTACGAGCGCCACGACCGCTTCGGCGCTTCGGTCCGGGTCGCGCCGCTGTCCGTGTCCGGGCTGCTGCGCGAGAAGCTGTTCGCCGACCGCTCGGTGGTGCTGACGTCGGCCACGCTCAAGCTGGGCGGTGATTTCAACGGGGTGGGGGCGTCCCTGGGCCTGGCTCCCGAGGGCACGGCGGGCGACGACAGCCCGCAGTGGAAGGGGCTCGACGTCGGCTCGCCGTTCGACTACCCGAAGCAGGGCATCCTGTACGTCGCACGGCACCTGGCCCTGCCCGGCCGGGAGGGTTCCCGCACCGACATGCTCGATGAGCTCGCCGAGCTGGTGGAGGCTGCGGGCGGCCGCACCCTGGGGCTGTTCTCCTCCATGCGGGCGGCCCAGGCAGCCGCCGAGGAACTGCGCGGCCGGCAGGACAAGCCGATCCTGCTGCAGGGGGAGGAGACACTCGGGGAGCTCATCAAGAACTTCGCGGCGGACCCCGAGACCTGTCTGTTCGGAACGCTGTCCCTCTGGCAGGGCGTCGATGTCCCGGGTCCGAGCTGTCAGCTCGTGGTCATGGACCGGATTCCCTTTCCCCGGCCGGACGACCCTCTGATGAGCGCCCGCCAGAAGGCGGTCGAGGAAGCCGGCGGCAACGGCTTCATGGCGGTGGCGGCGACCCACGCCGCGCTGCTGATGGCGCAGGGCGCCGGCCGGCTCGTGCGGGCCATGGGCGACAAGGGGGTGGTCGCCGTGCTCGACCCCAGGCTGGCCAATGCGCGGTACGGGAGCTATCTCCGCGCCTCACTGCCGGACTTCTGGTACACCACGGACCGTAATCAGGCACGGCGCTCTCTGGCGGCCATCGACGCGGCGGCCAAGGCCGCGCAGTGAGCAGAGGACGGTCCACCGGGGCGCCCCGGGACGTCCCGTCCCAGCGCCTGCCCCGTCCCTGCTTGTCGCAGTGAGTACCCAAGGGGTCGCGGACACGTCAGGACCCCTGGACACGTCAGGACCCCCGGACACGTCAGGACCCCGGGACCGGCGCAGGGGTCCCGGGGCCCAGTCGAACCGGCGGAGTTCATACCCGCCGCAGCACCGCCACGACCTTGCCCAGGATCGTCGCCTCGTCACCGGGGATCGGCTGGTAGGCGGAGTTGTGCGGGAGCAGCCACACATGGCCGTCCTCGCGCTTGAAGCGCTTGACCGTGGCTTCGCCGTCCAGCATGGCTGCCACGATGTCACCGTTCTCCGCGACGGGCTGGCGCCGGACGGTGACCCAGTCCCCGTCCATGATCGCCGCCTCGATCATCGAGTCACCGACGACCTTCAGCACGAAGAGCTCGCCGTCACCGACGAGCTGGCGGGGCAGAGGGAAGACGTCCTCGACGGACTCCTCGGCGAGGATCGGGCCGCCGGCCGCGATCCGGCCGACCAGTGGCACGTACGAGGCTGCCGGCTTTCCGGTGGTGTCGGTCGGCTGTGTGCTGGGCTGGTCCGAGCCCCGCACCTCGTAAGCGCGCGGCCGGTGGGGGTCGCGGCGCAGGAAGCCCTTGCGCTCCAGGGCCATCAACTGGTGGGCGACGGACGAGGTGCTGGACAGCCCCACCGCCTGGCCGATCTCGCGCATCGAGGGAGGATATCCCCGTCGCTGCACGGAATCCCGGATCACCTCGATCACGCGCCGCTGCCTGTCCGTGAGCCCCGAACTGTCCGCCCGGATTCCTGGAGGCCGACCGGGCAAGGAGCGTGCTGCCCGTGTGGGTTCCGGCCCCTCCGCGTTCATCATCGAGTCATTCATGGCATGCACCGGCTCAAGTCGGCCCTGGGAGCGGTGGTCCTGGGCGGTGATGGTCGCGCTGTCTGCGGTGGTGGTCACGTCGGCCCCTCTCGAATGGTCTCCCTGGTTAGGCAACGGTAATAGCTTTCGAAAGGTTGCGCCAAACACACGTTCGAGTGAAAAACAAATAAAGGGCTGTCGTGGAATTACCGAGAGGTGTATGAGCTGATGCGGCGGACCGCCGTCCACAGGCGGCGACCGGGATCACGCTAGCGCTCCGCCGGCCCGTCTCCGGGCGCGGGGTGCATGTCGCCCTGCGTGCCGCGGCAGGCACTGCGACGGGGTGCGTCCAGGTGTTCTGCCGGGTGGCCCCGAGGCCACGGCCGACACCCGTTTCCCGTACCCTCGTGCCGGGCCGTAGGCTGCCCCCGGCTTGTGGGCGCGCGCGACACGCGCGGGGGGAGAGGTAGGGCGAAACCCCTAGATGTAGTGGTTTCCTTGCTGTCGCCGCCCACAAGTAGTGGTCCCCGGTCCGTCGGGGCGAAGTGCATCACCTATGCTTGTGACCGTCCTCAGGGGCCCTGAACAGGGCACGGAGGGCTATTCAGTCGTGCCGTGAAGGAGGGTTCAAAGACATGCACTGCCCCTTCTGCAGGCACCCCGACAGCCGGGTCGTGGACAGTCGCACGACGGACGACGGGACGTCGATCCGACGGCGCCGTCAGTGCCCCGACTGCTCCCGTCGTTTCACGACGGTGGAGACCTGCTCGCTCATGGTGGTCAAGCGCAGCGGCGTGACCGAACCCTTCAGCCGCACCAAGGTCATTTCGGGGGTCCGTAAGGCGTGCCAGGGCCGCCCCGTCACCGAGGACGCCTTGGCGAAGCTCGGTCAGCGGGTCGAGGAGGCGGTGCGGGCCACGGGGAGTGCCGAGCTGACGACACACGATGTGGGGCTGGCCATACTCGGCCCCCTGCAGGAGCTCGATCTCGTCGCGTACCTGCGTTTCGCATCGGTGTACCGGGCGTTCGACTCGCTCGAAGACTTCGAGGCCGCCATCGCGGAACTCCGCGAACAGCGGCCCCGCGCGGAGCGAGGCGGGAGCGGTGGAACCCATGAGGTCCCCGCCCCCGCCACAGCTGCCGCTGATTGACCGAAGACGGCCGGCCGGGATGGCCGATCCGGCGGCAGGCGGCACCAAGACCTGTTCCGGGACGCCGTGCGTGGCGTCCGGAGCATCAGACACACACTGTGCCCTGGGAAGAACTGGGCACTTCAGGGCGTTTTTGCCCATATATGGGAGGCGGCATGACAGAGACGGCGAGCGGCCCGGTACGGGGTTCCCGCACCAAGGGAGCCAAGTCGACTGCGACCAGGCAGGGCCTGCGCATCGAGCGCATCCACACGACTCCCGGCGTGCACCCGTACGACGAAGTCGCGTGGGAGCGCCGTGACGTCGTCATGACCAACTGGCGCGACGGCTCGATCAACTTCGAGCAGCGTGGCGTCGAGTTCCCCGACTTCTGGTCGGTGAACGCGGTCAACATCGTCACCAGCAAGTACTTCCGGGGTGCTGTCGGCACTCCGCAGCGTGAGACCGGCCTGCGGCAGCTGATCGACCGGATCGTGAAGACGTACCGGAAGGCCGGCGAGGACTACAGCTACTTCGCTTCCCCCGCGGACGCCGAGATCTTCGAGCACGAGCTGGCCTATGCCCTCCTGCACCAGATCTTCAGCTTCAACTCGCCGGTCTGGTTCAACGTCGGTACGCCCCAGCCGCAGCAGGTCTCGGCCTGCTTCATCCTGGCCGTCGACGACTCCATGGAGTCGATCCTCGACTGGTACAAGGAAGAGGGCATGATCTTCAAGGGCGGTTCCGGTGCCGGCCTGAACCTGTCCCGCATCCGCTCTTCCAAGGAGCTGCTCTCCTCCGGCGGCAACGCCTCCGGTCCGGTCTCCTTCATGCGCGGTGCCGACGCCTCCGCAGGAACGATCAAGTCGGGCGGCGCCACCCGGCGCGCGGCCAAGATGGTCATCCTCGACGTCGACCACCCCGACATCGAGAACTTCATCGAGACCAAGGTGAAGGAGGAGGAGAAGATCCGCGCCCTGCGTGACGCGGGCTTCGACATGGACCTGGGCGGCGACGACATCACGTCCGTCCAGTACCAGAACGCCAACAACTCGGTCCGCGTGAACGACGAGTTCATGAAGGCCGTGGAGTCCGGCGGGAAGTTCGGTCTGCGTGCCCGGATGACCGGTGAGGTCATCGAGGAGGTCGAGGCCAAGTCCCTCTTCCGCAAGATGGCTGAGGCCGCATGGGCCTGCGCCGACCCCGGCATCCAGTACGACGACACCATCAACCACTGGCACACCTGCCCGGAGTCCGGCCGCATCAACGGCTCGAACCCCTGCAGCGAGTACATGCACCTGGACAACACCTCGTGCAACCTGGCCTCGCTGAACCTGATGAAGTTCCTCAAGGACGACGGCGAGGGCCACCAGTCCTTCCAGGCCGAGCGCTTCGCCAAGGTCGTCGAGCTGGTCATCACCGCGATGGACATCTCGATCTGCTTCGCGGACTTCCCGACCCAGAAGATCGGTGACAACACCCGCGCCTACCGCCAGCTGGGCATCGGCTACGCCAACCTCGGTGCCCTGCTGATGGCCACCGGGCACGCGTACGACAGCGACGGCGGCCGCGCGCTCGCCGGAGCCATCACCTCGCTGATGACCGGCACGTCCTACCGCCGCTCCGCCGAGCTCGCCGCGGTCGTCGGCGCGTACGACGGCTACGCCCGCAACGCCGAGCCGCACCAGCGCGTCATGAAGCAGCACTCGGACGCCAACGCCGTGGCCGTCCGCGTCGACGACCTGGACTCGCCGATCTGGGCGGCCGCCACGGAGGCCTGGCAGGACGTGATCCGCCTCGGCGCGAAGAACGGCTTCCGCAACGCCCAGGCCTCGGTCATCGCCCCGACCGGCACCATCGGTCTCGCGATGTCCTGCGACACCACCGGCCTCGAGCCCGACCTCGCCCTGGTCAAGTTCAAGAAGCTCGTCGGCGGCGGCTCGATGCAGATCGTCAACGGCACGGTCCCGCAGGCCCTGCGCCGTCTCGGCTACCAGGCGGAGCAGATCGAGGCGATCGTCGCCCACATCGCCGACCACGGCAACGTGATCGACGCCCCCGGCCTCAAGACCGAGCACTACGAGGTCTTCGACTGCGCCATGGGCGAGCGTTCCATCTCGGCCATGGGCCACGTCCGGATGATGGCGGCCATCCAGCCGTGGATCTCCGGCGCGCTGTCCAAGACGGTGAACCTGCCGGAGACGGCCACCGTCGAGGACGTCGAGGAGGTCTACTTCGAGGCGTGGAAGATGGGCGTGAAGGCGCTCGCGATCTACCGTGACAACTGCAAGGTCGGCCAGCCCCTCTCCGCGAAGACCAAGGAGAAGGAGAAGGCTGCGGTCACCGCCAAGGCCGAGGACACCATTCGTACGGCCGTCGAGAAGGTCATCGAGTACCGCCCGGTCCGCAAGCGTCTGCCCAAGGGCCGGCCCGGCATCACCACCTCCTTCACGGTGGGCGGCGCCGAGGGCTACATGACCGCCAACTCCTACCCGGACGACGGTCTCGGCGAGGTCTTCCTGAAGATGTCCAAGCAGGGCTCCACCCTCGCGGGCATGATGGACGCCTTCTCGATCGCGGTCTCGGTCGGTCTGCAGTACGGCGTGCCGCTGGAGACCTACGTCTCCAAGTTCACCAACCTGCGGTTCGAGCCGGCCGGGCTCACCGACGACCCGGACGTGCGGATGGCGCAGTCGATCATGGACTACATCTTCCGTCGCCTGGCGCTGGACTACATGCCGTTCGAAGAGCGGTCGATGCTCGGGATCTACTCCGCCGAGGAGCGGCAGCGCCAGCTCGAGACGGGCTCCTACGAGTCGGTCGAAGAGGTTGAGCAGGTCTCCGAGGCCGAGTCCCTCAAGGACCACGAGCGTGACGCGGTGGTCGAGCCT
>NZ_DATMVN010000163.1:0-4189 GCF_035563135.1 Streptomyces sp. | reverse complement strand
AGGTGAGCGAGGTGTCGACACCGACGTACTTCTCGAAGGTGTACGAGCGGCCGGCCCTGACCGTGACCGTCCGGGTGCCAGTCGTACCCAGCTGGACGATCGCCCCCTGCGTGCCCGTGCCCAGTGTGCGGAACGTGCCGTCGCCGGCGAGTGCGACCCGGCGTGCCCCGCGCTCGTCCAGCCGTCCGGTCACCGTCGCGGTGCCGCTCCAGTGCGGGGTCATCCGCAGTCGTACGGCGCCGGTGTGCACGTCGGAGCGGTCGGCCAGGACCTCGTAGGCCAGGTCGGTGGCGCGGCCGTCGGCCGTGGTCCACCGCAGGGAGGTGACCACGACACCGCAGCGCAGGTGGAGGGTCTGGCGGTAGTGGGAGATGCGGTCGGCGGGGGTGGCGGAGCCGTACGTCTCGGAGCCGGCCCGTACGTCGAGCGTGGTCCAGGACGGGAGCGCGGCGATCACCTCGCGGCCCTCGGCGAGGCCCTCGTCGCGGGCGTGGAGCCCGGAGACGAAGGCACCGTCGTACCGTGGGGTGTAGAGGGGCCAGCCGGTCTTCCGGCCCGTCGCGGCGTATCCGGCGCCCGTGGCGGGCACGCGGTGGCCCAGGTAGCCGTTGCCGACATAGGGGTCGTACCCCTCGGCCTCGCCGAAGGCGGTGGATGCCGGTGCCCACGACGCGTCGGAAGGGGTGTCCGTCCTGCCGCACACGGAGGCGGGGGCGGGCGGCCCGGCGGCGTGGGAGAGCGGCGGCACAGGGACGGTCAGCGCGCTTGCGATCAGGGACGCGAGAAGAGGGATGCGCTTGAGGCTCACCGTACGAAGGTAGGGAAGACGACGCCGCCGGTGCGGTACCGGCGCGCGGGACGAGCGGACCGGTCCAGGGCCGGAGGCAGGGAGAGCGGCATGTCGTATCCGGACCCCGTCCACACGGGCGGCGAGGGCGAGATCAGCGCGCGGTACCGGCCGGCCGGCACCGCCCCGGACTTCCTGCCACGCAGCGGCGGCAGCACCCACTACCTGGCCACGTCGGAGTCGACGCACGGGGAGTTCGGGCTGTACCGCATCAACATGGGGCCCCGGGCGGGCGGCCCGGCCGAACACTTCCACCGGACGATCTCGGAGTCGTTCTTCATCCTCGACGGGACGGTGCGGATCCACAACGGCGAGCGATGGACCGACGCCACGGCGGGCGACTTCCTGTACGTGCCCCAAGGCGGTCTGCACGCCTTCCGGAACGACTCCGACGAGCCCGCGTCGATGCTGCTGCTCTTCACGCCGGGGGCGCCCCGGGAGGAGTACTTCGAGAAGGTGGGGCAGGTCTCCGACTGGCCGGAGAAGGAGCGGGCGGAGTTCTTCATCAAGCACGACACGTACTGGACGGACTGAGGGGCGCCGGGCCCACGGGCCCCGGGGCGCCGGTCCCCTCAGGGCGCGAGGCCCGTCCTGAGGCCGGCCCCGCGGAGCGGGACGGCCACGCTCCGGTCCGTCACGCCGCCCACGGCCGCCCAGCAGGCGACCCCGGTCGTCTCGACGGAGAAGCCGCGGGCGGCCAGGTCCTTCTGCGCCGCACGGATCTGTTCCTCCGGCACGGTCAGGAAGGTGCCGCCCGACTCCCGGACGGCGGCCAGGACCTGCCGGCCGCGCGGCGGCCGCGGAATGGCGCTCCCCTCCGCGGGAGTGGGCGGCACCCGGCCCGGGAGCCGCCCTGAGGGCAGAAGTATGCCGCCGTGGGCATGCGGATCTCGGACATGCGCCGAATCTGATCACCCGGCACGGCCGTGATCCGGACCCGGTGAGGGCCGCGCGGGTCCTTCGTCCCGTGCGGCCCTCACCGCCGGTCAGCGCCGCCGCAGCCCTCGGTCGACCGCCGTCATCAGCTCGCCGTCCTCCGTGTCGCCGTCCAGCGACCAGAACATCGCCCCGCCGAGACCGCGGTCGCGGATGTACGAGGTCTTGGCGTGCAGCACCTGCGGATCGTCGTACGTCCACAGGGTCGTGCCGTCGAACAGCCAGGCATGGCCGTTGCGGGTGTCCCGGTGCACCGTGTACTGCCCGGATTCGGCCAGTTTCTTCAGTGCCTTGTAGTCCTCGTAGCCGGCGGCGTACGTGGCGGGCGCGGGCGCCGTCGCCGGCTGGCCGAGCCCGTCACCGCCCCCGGTGACGCCCGTCCAGCCCTGGCCGTAGAACGGCATGCCCATCACCAGCTTGCGGGCCGGAGCACCGCGCCTGATCCAGTCACGGACCGTCTGGTCGACACTGAAGTCGCCCTTGGCGTACAGCGCGGACTGCTGCGCGGTCGTCGGCTCGCCGGAGACGTGGAAGTCGTAGCCCTGGATGTTGACGAAGTCGAAGTCCCGCATGATGCGGGGCACGTCGAACCCGGCGTCGATCTTGGCGGGCGCGGTGGGCACGAAGGCGGACAGCTCGTAGTGCTTCGGCTTCGTCCTGTCCTTCCGGCTGCTCTTCGCGTAGGCGTCGAGCTGGGTACGGAACTCGTGCACCAGAGCCGTGAAGTTCCGCTTGTCCTCCGGGCGGAAGACCGTGTCCGTGTCACCGGCGGAGCCGGGCCACTCCCAGTCCAGGTCGATGCCGTCGAAGAGGCCGGCCGCGGCCCCCTCACCCCCACGGGCACCGTCCACGGGCAGGTTGCCCTTGATGTACAGGTCGATGCAGGACGAGACGAGGGCCTTGCGGGAGGCGGCGGTGCGGGCCGCGTCCGAGAAGTGGGTGGACCAGCTCCAGCCGCCCAGGGAGATCATCACCTTGAGGCCGGGGTGTGCGGCCTTGAGCTCGCGCAGCTGGTTGAAGTTGCCCGCGAGAGGCTGCGTATCGGTGTCGGCGACGCCGTCGACCGATCCGGCGGCGTCCAGCGGGCGGGCGTAGTCGGCCCAGGCGTCGGCCTCGCCGGGTACGTTGCCCGTGAAGCAGCGGCCTTCGGCGCTGACGTTGCCGAAGGCGTAGTTGATGTGGGTGAGCTTGGCCGCTGTACCGCTGGTCTCCAGGTCCTTGACCTGGAAGTCGCGTCCGTAGACGCCCCATTGGGTGAAGTAGCCGACGGTCCGGTACGCGCGGTCGTGGTGGCCCGCACCGCGGTCGTGGCCGGTTCCGCGGTCGTGGCCGGTTCCGCCGGCCGTGGCGGCGGGGGCGAGGCCTGCCAGCAGGGTCAGGGCGCAGGCGGCGGTGGTCAGTCCGGTCAGGGTTCTTCGGCGCATGGGGCTCGTTCCTGTGCGTGGTCCGGGGGATGGTTCCGGTGCGGATTCCGGGGGCGTTCCGGGGGGTGTTCCGGGTGCTGGCGGGGCAGCGGGAGCCGTGCTGTGCACAGGAAGGTATTGGTCTGGACCAAAAAGGGTCAAGGGTCCGGGCGCACTCGGCGTGCGCCTGGGTCAGGTATGCGCTGGTGAGCAGGGAATCATCACTTCGAGTGAAACTATGGCCCGCGCTTGCGGTATTCAACCCACGGTTGTCACGCTGTTGCTGTCTGTCAACCTGTTGGGAGTGGCCTGTGCCTTTCGGTGAGCAGCCCGCCTATCTGCGCGTGGCGAGCGATCTCAGGGAGAAGATCGTCAACGGCGCGCTGCCGCCCCACGCCCGGCTGCCTTCCCAGGCCCGGATCCGTGAGGAGTACGGGGTCTCGGACACCGTGGCGCTGGAGGCGCGCAAGGTCCTGATGGCCGAAGGGCTCGTCGAGGGGCGGTCGGGCTCCGGGACGTATGTGCGTGCGCGCCCGGTCCCGCGCCGGATCGCCCGCTCCGGCTATCGGCCCGGAGCGGGGGCCGACCCCTTCCGCCAGGAGCAGACGGCGGAAGGGGCGCGGGGGACCTGGGAGTCCCGCAGCGAGCAGGAGGAGGCGAGCGCCGGGGTCGCCGAGCGGCTGGGGATCGAGCCCGGCGACCGGGTGATGCGCACGAGGTACGTCTTCCGGGAGGCGGGCGAGCCGATGATGCTGTCCACCTCCTGGGAGCCCCTGGCCGTCACGGGGCGTACGCCGGTGATGCTTCCGGAGGAGGGGCCGCTGGGAGGCTGCGGTGTCGTCGACCGCATGGCGGCGATCGACATCGTCGTGGACAACGTGGCGGAGGAGGTCGGCGCGCGCCCGGGGCTGGCGGAGGAGCTCCTGACGCTCGGCGGGGTGCCGGGCCATGTGGTGATGGTGATCGGTCGGACGTACTACGCCTCGGGGCGGGCGGTGGAGAC
>NZ_DATMVN010000162.1:0-21947 GCF_035563135.1 Streptomyces sp. | reverse complement strand
CGGGAGCCGCCCTCGCAGCGGCGGCGGCAGCGGGCGGTGGGGACACGGGCGCGGGTACGCGCACGGCCGGCGAACCGTTCGGCAGCCGGCCGAAGAAACCGATCCTGGCCGCGGCGGCGGTCATCGGCGCGCTCCTGGTCTCCGTACCGTTCCTCGTGTCGGGAAACGACGACCGCAAGCCCGAGAGGGACCGCACGCAGAACGCGGCAGGAACGGTTCTGGGCGCCGAACACTCCGAGCAGCCGGAGACCTACACCAGCAAGTCACCGAGCCCCTCCGTGAGTCCGAGCAGGACGAAGGAGAAGGAGAAGGAGGAGGTGAAGCCGTCCGAGCCACCGGCCCCCAAGCCGGTGGTGGTACCGCCGCCGGTCAAGCCTGAGCGCAAGCCCACGGCCACGGTGACGGCGAAGGCGCCGCCGAACACGGCTGCCGGCGCGTTGAGCAGTCTCGCCAAGGCCGACCCCGAGGGGCGGCACATCTGTTACCGGGCCTTCGTGGCCGGGAACGGCTGGCAGGCACCGGTGTGCGACGGGACGATGGCCGGGACGGCGGGCCAGGGCAAGAAGATCACGGCCCTCAACATCGCGGTGTGGAACGTCGGCGGCTCCTCCGCCAACGCCCTGCTGCACGACCAGGGTTCGACGAGCGGCAACGCCAAGTGGGTCCCGAGCTGGACGGCCGTCGTCGCGGACGGCAAGGACAACTACATAGGCAGTTCGAAGCAGGGCGCCCCGTTCATGACGGGCTTCGCCATGAACGTCGGCAAGGGCGGCGTCTGCCACTCGGCCAGGTTGCGCGGCGGCAGCTGGGGCCCGCAGTACTGCAAGAACAGCCGACCCGAGTACATGTTCGTCGGCACCGTCGACAACGAGAGCTGGTTCGAGGCCGTGAAGCTCACGGTATGACCACCGGGCTTCGGCCCGTAAGGCGGATCCCCCTGGCTGCCACCGGGGGGCTCTCCGGCCCTGGCCCCGGAGGACGCGGACCACGCCGGAGCGCCGCCCGGACCGGTGCTGGACGCCACGAGCGCCCGAATCCCGATCGTGGACGACCACGTTCACGCGGTGGCCTCACCCTTGGACAGACGGCCGAGGATCGTCTCGACCTCCGTCTGCTCCCGCCTGCTCAGCTCGACCCCGTCGCCCGCCCAGGTGCCGGTAGTTGCCTGCTCCTCGGCTTCCGCGTGGTCTTCCTCGTACGATTCGAAGGTCTTCCTGACGCGATCCTGCTGGTCCGTCAGTGCTTGCGCGGCGATGGTCAGGAATGTGGAGACGTCGAGTCCGGCGTCAGCGGCGTGTTCTTTGATCCGGTCACGAATTTCGGCGGACATACTGATCGAAAAGCGCTCGGTTGCCATGCCCGGACGGTAACGCCGAGTGTCACCGCCTGTCGTAGGGCCGACCGGGGTTCCGGTGTGTTCTTGCGGCCGCTCCACGCGCGAGGGGGACGCGGGTCGTTCCGTATGGCGACACTGGCTCCATGGAGTGGAGGGAGCAGGCCGAGGCAGCGGAAGAACTGCAGGACTGGGACACGGCCATCACCTTGGTCAGCGCCCACGCCATGTGTTACGGGGACTCCGAGGAGCACGACAGCCATCTGTGGCACATGGGCCTGCTGTTCCGCGCGCAACGGCTCACGGAGCTCATGGAACTGGCGCTCACGGACATCCACGCGCGTCGGGTGCTCAACAGGTCGCTCGGTCGGTGCGGGATGGAATCGGCACTGCGTGACCGCGCCGGAGCGGGTGCCGCCGACGCCCTGTACGTCCTCGTCCGACGGCAGTGTGAGACGGGCCGCACCCAGGAGGCCCGCCGAACGGCTCATGAAATCGAACCGGCGGGCGGGTACGCGCACCGGATGGTGGCTTCCTACCAGGACTGAATTGTTTGATGGTGAGCTCGACACGTATCGTTTGAGGCCGGGCGGTGCAGGAGCCTGACGACAGCGGAGGCGCAGGGCGGCGAAGTCCCGGCCGACGCGGAACCGGCATAGTCTCTTTCTCATACCGGACGGAACTGGCATCCATGTACGTCTCCCGGGTGTTCATCGAGAACATCAAGTCGTTCCACGGCCCGCGTACCGTCGACCTGACACTGACCCGCCCGGACGGCTCGCACGCCGGCTGGACGGTTCTCGCGGGCCGTAACGGGGCCGGGAAGACGACGTTGCTGAGGGCTCTGGCCTTGGCGCTGAGCGGGCCGGTGCCCGCGCGGGGTCTGGTCCAAGGCTTCGAAAACTGGATCACCCGAGGATCGGCCGAGGGCAGCGCCCTGGCAAAGATCGTCAGGGACACGGCCGCTGACAAGTTCACCGCCTCGGGACGCACCCCTCAGAACAGTTTCTGGGTGGGCTTGCAGTGGACCGCGCCTGCCGAAGGAAGCGGAGGACGGAAGGGCGCCCAGCCGGCTCTGACCGAGCGCAGGTATTCCACAGCCAAGAACGCAAGCCCCGCTCAGCGCGGGCCGTGGGCTGACAACCCGGCCGGCTGGTTCTGCGCTGCCTACGGTCCGTTCCGGCGAATGGCTGGGGGGTCGGGTGAGGTGCAGCGGCTGATGCTGGCCTCGGGGCCCGTGGCTCGGCAGGCGAGCCTGTTCCACGAGGACGCTTCCTTGGCCGAAGGGGTCGCATGGCTGATCGAACAGCACCTGCGCGCCCTCGAAGGCCGTGAGGGTGCCGCAGCGCTCAAGAAAGCGGCGCTCTCCGTGCTGGGGGACGGGCTTCTCCCGGACGGCTATCGCGTCGAGGAAGTCGACTCCGAGGGACTGTGGGTCATGCGCGACGGCCACCGCTTTCCTCTCCGGGAGATGAGCGACGGCTTCCGTACTGTGGCTGCGCTGGTGGTGGACCTGCTGAAGCAGATCCACGACGCGTTCGGTGACGCCGCCTTCGCAGTGGACGACGAAAGGCCGAGTCCTCTCCAGGTTCCCGGCGTTGTGATCATCGACGAGATCGACGCTCACCTCCATGTTTCCTGGCAGCGCCGCATCGGCCCCTGGCTGACCGCTCACTTCCCTCACATCCAGTTCATCGTGACGACACACAGCCCGTACATCTGCCAGGCGGCCGACCCTGGTGGGCTGATCCGCCTGCCGGGTGTGGATGAGGATGCCTTGCCCGAGGTTGTTCCCGAGGACCTGTACGAGCGTGTGGTCTACGGGAGCGGGGACGACGCGGTGCTTTCCGAACTCTTCGGTCTCGACACCCCTTATTCGATGCGTGCGGAGCAACTCCGGTCGGAGTTCGTGGCCCTGGAGGCCAAGGTGTATGGCGGAGACACCTCGCCCGGGACCGTCATGAGGTACAAGGAGCTCAAGGAGCGTCTCAGCAGCTCACCCACCGCCCGTGTTCACGAGACCTCGGCCAGGCTCCAGCGAATCGCCGACGAGATCGAGGATGGAAAGGGGGGAGCAGCGGAATGATCCGGCTGAGGCGCGGCGAACTGCCTCCGGAGACAGCGGCACACCTCAAGACGTACACGCAGCAGATCGCCCAGGCGGCTGAACCGGACCGGAAGGCCACGGCCGCGGACCTCTGGGGCAACACGACCGTACGGCGCCGGGTGCGCGACGAACTCCTCGCCACCCTCGCAGGTATGGCTCCCGGGCATGAGCGCTGCATGTACTGCGGCGACAGCCAGGGCACGGACATCGACCACTTCGAGCCGAAGAGCCTCGCGCCTCTCCGTACCTTCGACTGGCTCAACCATCTCCTGGCCTGCTCCTACTGCAACAGCAATCAGAAGCGGAACCATTTCCCGCGCTCGCGCAAGGACGGCGGCCCGCTACTCCTGGACCCCACGCTCCAGGATCCGTTGAGCCACCTTCGGTTAGTTCTGCCCCTGTGCACGTACAAAGGGCTCACGGACCAGGGCGAGGCGTGCATCGA
This sequence comes from Streptomyces sp., assembly GCF_035563135.1. Classification (GTDB taxonomy): domain Bacteria; phylum Actinomycetota; class Actinomycetes; order Streptomycetales; family Streptomycetaceae; genus Streptomyces. Next base: position 18,062 of record NZ_DATMVN010000162.1, on the reverse strand, counting down.
TGTGTTCGGCCTCAACAAGCGGGCGGTTCTCGTCGAAGGCCGCAGGACTGCCTACGGCACAGCCAAACAGTCGGTCGAGCTGTGGCGCATCGCCACCGACCGGGGACAGCACGACAAGGCGGCCGAAGTCGTGCGGGTCGCGTGGAACCGCCCTCTCGCCGATGTGCTGGTCGGGATGTTCCACCAGTCGGAACACCCAGCGGCCGCCCTGCTCTTCGACGGTGAGGAAGAGACGCTCGACCTGCTGCGCGACCCAGCTCTGCGCGAGTCATTCCTCTCACGGGCCTGAGCCGAGCGGAACCTGCGTGGTGGCGGGGCGCCCTCGGTCAGGGGGCCTGCATCAGGTTGCGGAGGCTGCCGACGAGCGCGTGGACGTCCCGTCCGGCGGGCGCTTCGGCGGGGGCGGCCGGCGTGGAGTCAGGGCAGGACGTGCGGCAGGAGCGGCAGAGGCCGTCGGGCAGGGCTTCGGGCGGTCCGGGCACACCGCATTCGGTGCACTCCATCATGATGCGGCGAACGGGCTTGTCGGAGTCGTTCTCTGCCGCCGCTCCTGGCAGTTGGGCCGGGATCTTGTCGGTGAGTCGACGGCGTACGAACCCGACGGGGGAGCCGATCTGCTGCGTGGGCAGTCCGGCGATGAGGGCCTGGGTGAGGTAGTCCGTGCTCACGCCCCGGTCCAGCCATGCGGCGGCCAGTCCTTCGAGCACCGCGCAGTCGGCGGCGGACAGGGCCAGCCGGGGCTCGGTACGGCCGAGTCGGGCGAGGGTGACGTAGGCGGGCGAGAGGCCGGCCGGGCTCTTCGCCGGGGCTGTCCGCTGCTCGGGCACGAGGGGCGGGGGCGGCGCGGGAGCGGGCTGCGGAGGTTCCGCCCGCTGGGCTCCGTCCGGCCGGGGCGCCGGGGTGGCCGGACGGCTGTCGGCTCCGGTCCGGGTGAAGGTGTCCCACCACTCGCTGTCATGGGCGGTGCGGGACCAGAAGGTGCGGGTGACCCAGCGGCTCTGGCCGCCCTCGCCGACGACCTGGCACCGGACGCGCCGCAGATGACCGGCCACACCCAGGGCCCGCAGCGCACTGCCCACGGCCATCTGCCCGTACAGGGGCAAGGACTTGGCCAGCGACTTGACGTCCATGGCGCCACCCTCGGGCAGCCGGTCGACGTACCCGGCGACATACCGCTCCCGCTCCGGCAGCAGCGCGAAGTCATCGGACCGGGGCGGGCGTTGGTCAGGTGCGGTGCGCTTGCCGTAACCGGGGTGGGCCCTGGCGTACGGGCGCGAGGCTGCGGGCGCAGGCGAGGCGGGACTAAGGTGCTCGGTAACCACGAGATCGCTCTTTTCGATCTTGGGGTGAGACCCCGGCCGGTGTTGCTAGCACCGCGTCGGGGTCGATTCGTTGAGGGCACCGTAAGCAGTCGTGACGCCGCGCTGCAAGTTGCTCACGATTAGTCATACTTGCTGGTCGTGGCAGGGCAGGGAGGGTGGGAAGGTTTTACCCAACCCCTTCTTTTCCCTCCCGGAAACCAACACCGCTCGAACCTCGAAGCCCGCATCCCGACCCTCGAATCCCGAAGCTCAAGCGTCGGGCCCGAGCCCCTTTTCGTACCCACGAAAGAGTGAGCTGCCCGCTCCCGGCTCTCGGGTCCCGAGCTTCGGGACCCGAGAGCCGGGCGTACTCCTCGGATTGCGAGTCAGGACGTGCACCATTTCCGGGTGGTGGCCTACCGGTACGACACTGGGACGCCCGCTGGACTACACGAATGGATCACGTCACCGGACACGGGACGCCTCCGCCCCTTCGGGACCCCTGGATGATCTGGGGAGAGACCGCCGAAGCGGAGAGATGCGCTGCGTGAACCACGGCCATGATCCCCGTCTCATGGCCCCCGCCCCGCACGTGACGAAGCCCCGTTGCCCTGAAAAGGGTGACGGGGCTTCTCTGCGTTCTGCCCGGCAGAGTTCGAGCCGGGGCGTGAGTGGGCCGGGGGTCGGGGCTCAGCCGTGTTCTACGGCGAACGCGACGAAGGCGGCCCAGCCTGCCGCATCGGTGGTGAGGCTGGGACCCTCCGGGTTCTTGCTGTCACGGATCAGGAACTCACCCGTGGCCTTCGCGTACTTCGGCGCCCACTGGACGCACTCACCGCCGTTGCTCTGGCTGAAACTGGATGATGTCCAGTCAGGGGTCTGGGGCCGGTCTGGGGCTTCGGGTCGGTCGGCGTGAGTCATGAGTAACAGTCCTTCACAATGGAGTTGATCAACTCCGCCGTCTCGTCCGGCGGCGCGGCCTTGGCCACCAACAAATCATAGGCATCCTGGGCCTGTAGCACGTCGTCCGGCTCCGACAGGACAAAGCCGCGCGGAAAGCCATCCACGTGCGCCACGGCGGGACCGTCCGCGAAGGTGAGCAAACCGAAGGGGCTGACCACTAGGTTGTTGATCTTCTCCTTCGGGATGATCTGGACTCGGTGCCTGGGGGTCTCGGCCAGCTCGTGGAGGTGGCGGAGCTGCGCACGCATGACCTCTGGGCTGCCCACCGGGTTTCGTAGCGCCGACTCGTTGAGGATCAGCCACAGACGCGCCGGGTCTTCGTCGCGCGTCAGGATCTCTTGCCGCTCCATTCGAACGCGGATCAGGTCTGCGAAGTCCGTAGGCCGACCGGCGCGCAAGACCTCTTCCGCGTACGGCCGGATCTGTACGAGTCCCGGCAGAAGTGTGGGGTGGAACATCTTCACCACCGCCGCCTTCTTCTCCAGTTCGACGTACGGCGCGAACCAATCAGGGATGCCCCTCTTGGCCAGCTTGTTGCGTAAGCGGAGGTAGACCCCAGGCGTACCGGCAACCCTGTCCATGGCCTTGGCGAAGGGCTCAGAGGCCATCACGGTACCGTTCTCGACCTTGGACACCTGCCCCTGGTTGTACTTGAGCTTGGTGGTGAACTCCTCTTGTGAAAGCCCCAGGGACTTCCTGAGCGCCTTGACTTCTTCACCGAAGTACGCGGCAGCATCCCTCGGACCGTCCTCACGGTCTGTGCTTTCGCTCATCTGTTCAACTCCCCGGTATGCCTTGCCGGTTCTGATTTATGCCGGTCGCGTTGGCATGGGCTGAGGCCTGTTGAGCGTACGCCTTGTGGGTCACTCTGGGTACAGACCCGGTTACAAATGCACGAGGCGGTTGAGCCGCCTGCAACGAAGGGCCACGTGGCATGGACGCCAAATCGACCCCCCAGGGCCGCAACGACGCAGACGAGCTCATAGCGGTCGGAGGCTTCTGGCAACTCGCCCCGGAGTGGGTGCCACGCGGCCTCGGCGATGCAACTCGGTCCACATTGCTGGACGTTCAGGCCGGACTGTGGAGGCTTGTAGATGAGTGACACGGCGACGGCTCCCGCGCTTCACGTCCCCCTGTTACAGCCTGTCGGAGTCGAGGGGTGCACTATCTGCACCACCGCCGTGACCGCCCGCGCGTCGGCCCGAAGTCTGGGCAGCACCGTGAGTGAGCGTGCGGCGGACGAGGCGATCCGGCAACACCCGCACCGCCGGAACACGGATCACCAGGTGACGGAGTGGTGAGGGCGGAAGTCCGCGGGGCCCGCCGCCTCAAGCCCCCGGCTCCGGCCCCGTTCAAGAGCGCCGGCGAAGTCGCCCTTGGCGCGGTGGTGTTCGACAAGGACCGCGACATGCCTGCCACGGTGCGGGGGAGGAACGGATCCTTTGTCGAGGTGGATCGGCCCACCGGTCTGACGTGGCGCGTCCACTTCTGCCGAATCCGCCCGGCGTCTCCGTGGGAACAACGTCAACTCGTGGCGGTCGGCAGGCTCCACGCGCAACAGCGAAGGGGACTGGCATGAGGAGCTGGACCACGGTGGACGACGACACGAAGACGAAGGCGGGCACGGTCGGGGACGACATGCTCACCGTCCACAAGCTCATCACTGAGTACGACAAGGGCGAGCCGTATCTCCTCTCCGCCTGTGAGGCCGGGCGGGAGTGCGGCAAGGCCACCGAATGGTTGCGGCCGATCACCTGCCTGCTGTGTCTGGCCATCCCGACCGAATGAGACTCCCGCCCTCGCCGGTTGCACCGGACGGCTCCCTCACGGCCACAGGAAGAACCGGAGGGGGCGGGGCACCACGGACCCGCCGACAGGACGCGGGTCTTCGAAAGGCACGACAACAAGGAGGTACGCGGTATGGAGAGCAACAACGCCCCCGCCACTGCGGGAGGCCAGACCCAGGGGTCCGGTCTCGTCCGGGCCAAGCGCGCCATCGGTTCCGCCCGTGAGCGGGGCGTCACCCCGTCCGACGGTGGCGGTACCGGTCGCACCGACAGCAACGACTGACCCGGAGGTCATCCGTTGTTGCCGCTGAACCTGGCGGCGCACCTGGGCCGGGAAGAGTTCCTGGCCCAGGTGCTTCACCGCCACTACCGCCACGTGCCGGGTGCGCTCCCGGCCCCGGGTGACCTGATCACCTGGGATGACCTCAACAACATCCTCGCCACTCATCGGCTGGACCCGCCCCGGCTCCGCCTCTCCGCAGAGGGGGAAATGCTGCCGCAATACCGGTACAGCGCCCCCGTCACGACCCGCCGACACACCGTCTGGCAGCGCCTTCACCCGGCGGAACTTCACGCGCGCCTGACCGAAGGTGCCTCGCTCGTCATCGACGCCGTGGACGAACTCCACCCCGTCGTGGGCCGTGCGGCCATGGAGCTGGAACAGTGGCTCCGGACAGGGGTCCAAGCCAATCTGTACGCGTCGTGGACCGCCCGGGAAGGCTTCGGAGTCCACTGGGACGACCATGATGTTGTGGTGGCCCAGGTGGACGGCTCGAAGCGGTGGAAGATCTACGGGCCCACCCGCACCGCGCCCATGTACAAGGACACGGAAGAGCCGGAGGACCCGCCGGAGAAGCCGCTCACCGAGATCGTCATGGAGCCCGGAGATCTCCTCTACCTCCCGCGTGGGTGGTGGCACTCGGTTGCCGCGTCCGAAGGGGAGCACTCTCTCCACCTGACGTTTGGTATCCAGACGACCACCGGCGCACAGCTCGTGTCCTGGCTCTCTGACGAGCTGCGCCGCAAGGAAGTGTTCCGGCTGGACCTTCCCGTCCTCGCCCCGCCGGAGGAACAGGCGGACTACCTGGAACGGCTGACGAAGGAAGTGGCGGCCGCCCTTGAGGACCCGGGCGTCTTGGCCCGGTACATGGGTGTACGAGACGCCGAAGACGTGACCCGGATGCGACCCAGCCTCCCCCACATCGGCAGCGTCCCGGCGCTTTCAGAGCTACGGGTCAGACTCACCACGGCTCGCGCGTTTTGTGAGGACGCGGACGGCGGGGTCCTCTTCCGAGCGTGCGGCGCCGAGTGGGACATGGCCCCGGCAGCCGGCCCACTTCTGCGGCGCCTGATCTCCGCCGTGCCGGACGCGGTCACCCTGGGGGAGCTGGCAGCCACGGCCCAGGTCTCGTTGGACGATGCGGCCGTAGTGGTAGCGGAGTTGGTCCACGGCCAGGCGGTCACGGTCGAAGGGGGCGGCACGTGACTTCCGAGACCCCGGCGCCCCTGGGGCTGGGTACCTACCGCATCCGACCTCCGGCCATCCGTGAGGCCGTTCTCCGTGCTGCGGAGGACCCTCGGACCGCGTGGGTGGACACGGCCCCCAACTACCTGGGGGGCCGGGCCCAAACCCTTCTGGCCCCGGCCCTGAGGGACCGCATGGTCAGGGTTTCCACGAAGGTGGGCTTCGTGGCTCAAGGGACCGGCACCATGGCAATCACGGCCGGAGCGCTCAGCGCCTCCGAAGCCGCCCGTGGCCACTGCCTCACCACCCGCTTCGTTCACTGGCAGTGCGACCGGAACCGGGCCCAGTTGAGGCGTCCCCGCCTCGACATGGTCTTCGCCCACAACCCGGAGCGCTCCGCCGGCGACCCCGACGAAGCCCTCCTTCGTGCCTTCACCGCGTTGGAGGAGCAAGTCGGAACGGGCACGCTGGACGCGTACGGGGTGGCCACCTGGGACGGATTCGACAACGGAGCGCTCTCCGTCCCGAACCTGGACCGCATGGCCACCCTTGCCGCCGGATCGGAGTACCACCACCTTCGCGCCGTACAGCTCCCTGTCTCGCTCGTGACCGCCAACGCCTTCACCCAAGCCCTGGACAACCGGGGACCGATTGCTCAGGCAGCCGAACGGGGATGGGACGTGTTCGCGTCGGCACCCCTCTTCGGCGGGGAGCTGAACGAACTGGCGACCCGGGAACTGACGGAGCTGATCCACCCGGACCTCAACGTCCCCCAAGCCTGTCTTCTGGCCGTGGCGTCATGCCCAGGGGTGACGCGGGTTCTTCTGTCCGCGTCGGAGTCGGCACACTGGCACGAGTCCCGTACGGCGCTCGCTGAGCCGCCGGTCCCGGTCGCCACGCTCCGAAAGGTGCTCGATGTACTCGCCTCCGACTGACCCGGCCGACCGACAGCGGATGACGGAGGCGTTCAGCCGGGCCGTGGACGAGCTGGGCGCCAGGGTGGACGGCCCAATGGTCTGGGGGTGGTTCGGGCGCACCCTGAGCGCCGGTGTCCGCTGTACGAGGTTCGGGCGGTGTTGGCTCCGGCTCGTGTCCGCCCCGGAGGACAAGGCCATGGGGAAGATCTGGGAGGGTAACGCCCTGGCAGCCGAATACTTCGACGCTACGGTTACGAAACCCGCCTTGTACGAGTCTGCGGGGGAAGCGAGGGGCGGTTACGCCTACCGGGCGGAGCTGAGCCAGTACATCCCCGAAGATGTCTGCTCACCGTTGCCGGTGCTGGGTCCGGACGCGGTGATTCCCCCTGACTCGTGGTGGGAATCGCTCCGCGCGGATCTCAGTACCGTGGCGAAGGCCGTGACGGACCGCGTGGCCGTTCGCCAGGAGTGGGTTGACCGCAGTGTCCCCCGGTTCCTCAACCTGCCCGCGCCCCAGGTGACCGAGTGGGAGACGGCTCACGGGGACTTGCAGCCGGCCAACCTGACGAGCCGTACGCCCTACCTGTTGGACTGGGAGGGCTTCGGAACGGCGCCGGTCGGTTACGACCCGGCCATGTTGTGGGCGTACTCGTTGCTGGCCCCCGCCTTCGCGGAACGGGTACGGGAGACCTTCCCCGTTCTCGGCACGGAGGCGGGGCGAGTCGCTCGGATCATCGTGATCACGGAACTCATGCAGTCGGCTTCCCGGGGCGACCACCCCGAATTGGTCGGGCCGCTCCGGCGCATGGCCGAAGATCTCGCCTGACCCACAGACCTGGCACGGCGGGCAGTATCCCGTCCGAACGCTCACCGTGCCGGACCGTGGCACTCCCGACCGGACCAGCCCCGAACAGGGACAGGACGTGTCCCGTCTGCGTTGACGTGCGCAGGTTCCCGCTCCGGTCCGCCCTCGTATGCGGGGTGCCGCTCCCCGGAGCGGTGAGGGTGTCACAACCCCGGCCCCGTCCGTGTGCTGCCTCCGTGGCGCGTGGGCGGGGCCTCTCAGCCCTCTTCGCTGCCGCCCTCTGTCTTCGGGGGCCGTTCCGCCACATAGGTGCCGCGCTGGGGCATCGTGAACACCCAGCCCTCTTCCCGAAGGTGCCTGACCGCGTTGCGGGCGGTTTCCCGGGCCACGCCGAAGCGCTGAGTCAGGGCCGCCTCTGAGGGGATCTTCCGGTTCACCGGAAGGGCGCCGCTCTCAATCTCCTGAGCGATCAAGGCAGCAATCTGCTGGTACACCGGCGTGGGTGACTCGTGGTCGATTTCGGGCATCCCACCAGCCTGGACAAGGGCGTACGTCCGGCCAGGTCTCTGTACGTCAATAGAGGAAGGTAGACAAGTCTAGGTAGTGTCAGCCCAGACAGAACCCCGGCGACGGAGGCGGCTGGTACCCGCCTTGATCCGTCCCGGGGCATGGCCAACAGCCCAAGGGGCTGTGACATGCGAGACCTTGTCGTCCGTGTCGTGCGGGAGGTCCACGAGCTCGTGGTACTCCGTTTCGCCGGCCTCGACCTCTGCGATGGACTCCAGAAGCCGACGGGCGTTGGCCGGAGAGCGCATCAGATAGATCGTTTCCTGCCAGGAGGCAAAGTCCTCCTCGGACATGAGGACCGCATTTCCCTTGCGGGAAGTGATGTGCACGGGGGCATGATCCTCGTTGACCTTCTCGATCAGCGGGAAGAGGTGCTTCCTGGCTTCGCTGCCCGTCATCGACATGCCGTCTCTCTTCCGCGTGCACCCATTGGTACCATTTATGGTACCAATGGGTGCAGTCAAGGGTGAGCCGCGAACTGTCAGCCCGCCCGGTACCGTCGGCCACATGTCCAACACCGCCGTGCGTGTGAGCCTCAGGAAGGCATGGCTGCACGGTCGGTCTCGCTGCGGAGAATACAGAATTCATTGCCCTCCGGGTCTCCGAACGCATGAGACACGCGGTTCTGGGAGGGCCCGGAAGGGCAGCATCCACGCAGGTCGGCGGACACGGGAAACCCTCGCGCTCCAGCGCGGGCATGAACAAAGCGCCGCAGGTCACGGCAGGTAGGCAATCCACTCGCCAAGTGCGGGGCGTGAACCTCAACGCTGATCAGCCCGCTCACTCGGCGTGGCCGCTCTTCGGGAAGTTGTTCCAAGCTGAAGCCGGTGCGGCCCCGGACCGGTTCGCCCTGGGCGTCGTCTGCGACCGCCCGGAGCACTTCTGAACCCTGCCCCTGATCGACCGCCCGCGCTGGGGGGCTGTCGGGGCTTCCTGTGTGTCAGCCCACGGCATCAATAGCCGCTGTGATGAGTGAACGGGCTTCCCCGCCGTAGGCGGCAACTCCCTTCAAGTTCCCGAACGCCTTGAGGTACAGCGCAACGTCACTGGGCTGAGTTTCCTTGATGGCCGCCGACAGGGTTTCTACGTGGACACGCTGACGGTCAAAGATGGTGAACGTTTCTAGCGGCCACGCTTGCCGGGGCGCCGTGAACGGAATGATGCCCAGTGAGATTGACGGGAGCGCCATGACCGACAGCAGGTGACCTAGTTGAGCGGCCATTACTTCGGCGCTGCCGATCCGGTAACGCAACACTGATTCCTCAACCAGTACCGCGAATCGATGATCACCTTCGCGGATGACGTGTGACCGTTCCATTCGTGCCGACACAGCGTCCGATACATCGTCCGGTGTCCCGCGAAACTGTGCGATGGAAGTCAGCAAGGCGGTTGCGTAACCGGGAGTCTGAAAGAATCCGGGGACGACATTGGAGCAGTAGACATGGAATTGCCGGGTCTGCTCGTAGAGCGGTACGCCCGACTCCTGTAGTCGTCTCAGACCTGTTCTCTGTAGCCGCTTCCACTGGACATGCATTGAATCCGCTTGCCGGTTGGCGGCAATCAAGTCATCAGCTTGTTCTGATGCGTCGCACGCTGCGCACCAGGCTCTTATGTCCGCGTCGCTGGGTGGAGTCTTGGCGTGCTCGATGCGTGATGACTTGGACTCGCTCCATCCGCACCGGACAGCCAACTCGCGCCCCGTGATTCCTGCGTCAAGCCTCATTTCCCGGAGCCGAACGGCTACGGCTTCCCTGGCCTCTTGGGCTCTGGACGAAGGAGGTGGCATAAGTTGGCTGTCCGGTTGCGCTCAGATGATGTACTGGTCGTGTGGGATTGCTCGCTGCCAGATGGTCTCAAATGCCGAAGTGTAGAGTTTCAACGCCTCGGCATTTTTGCTGAGTTCATCTACGACGTGGCTTCCGTCCCCCGCGAAGTGGTGCACCCGGAGCAGGTTGCCGTCGAAGATCCAGAAGTCATTGGCCGGCACCAGGAACCCTGTTGCCTGGCTCCGTGGAAGCCACCGGACTTTCTCCCCGGCGACGGTGTTGGCTTGCGTCGCGTCGTGCTCCCAACGGATGTACTCGCTGACGGGTTCCGATACCATGCGTGCCCGCCGGATAACTACGCCCCTGGCGACAGCGTCCGCAATGGTTTGGTGGAATGGATGCCACCAGGATTCGCGGTCATTCCAGCCGACGCGTTCCCCGCGCTGCCATGCTTCCAGCCGCGGGTTGGTGCCGTAATTATCTCGTATTTCCAGATGAATGACGGATTCGCGAGTGTCGGCCAGTAGCTCACTGAATGGCGGAACGCTCGACTGCATCGCACGCTTTCCGGATCATCGGCACCATGCGCGCCGGAATCCTGATGACTTCTTCGCTGCCCGGGATTGACCCGTTGGCTGGAGTGTTCGACTCGCAGGCCGTGCGGAGCTCAGGACTGGCCTTCCGGCTCTGCATCACCAGTTCTCCCGTCTCTTCGTCGGCCCAGACGGTAGGTCAGTGGTCCTGATCGGTGTTCGGCTCGATCCCGACGAACCGTAGCGTCATGTCAGCCTCATTCCGTGCGCAGTTTGCCTGAACTTGCATGACCATCCTTCTGCCACAGCGCGGACAGTCAAGACCACCTGTGCCGAATCAGCGTGCAAGTCTGTGCAAGCTTGTGGAGCGTGGCCCCTTCACGGTCGTTGACTGCTCATCCGATGACAGATGACGGGGAAGCGATGCAGGGGGTTGGACGTGAGCGAGACGAAGACCTACCCGAGTGATCCGGTTGAACTACCGATGAGACAAGACCAGTTGGAGTCGGCGCCGGTTGAGGGCTGCGCCGGGTGCACCGAACTTGCCAAGGTCCGGGACTGGGCCCGCGCCGGTGGCGACATGACGACCGTGACCGACTGCAACGTCTACATGCGGCGGCACCCGGAGGGGCACTGATGACCCGCACGGTGATGCGTTTCGTGGACCACACCATCACGCACGTGCCGGACGGCGGGATCACGGCACAGCTCTTCTGCGTGACAGCGGAATGCGGTGAGGACTCCGGGCCCCGGGGCGACCCGGACGATGCCCAGGACTGGGCTCTCCGGCACACCGGTCGGACCGGGCACCACCTGTTCCGGCGCGAGTACACCGACCATGCCCGCGTGACCCGTCACGAGTAGACCCCGGCCCGCTGGACGACGGAGAGCAGGACAGTCCAGCGGATCGGACGGCGACGCTCCCGACCGGACAAGCCCTGTGCAGGAGTAGGACGTACTCCGTCTGAGCTGACGTGCTCAGGCACTCGCCCCGGTCCGCCCCTTGACTGGGATGCCGCACCGGGAAACCCGTGCGGTGAGGGCGTGGCCGACCGGCCCCGTCGTGCACCCCCCCCGTGGTGTGCGGCGGGGCTTCCACGTGCCCCTGAACAGTCCGTAAGAGGGAGCGTCCGGTGCGGAGCCAGGCGGGCCGTGCGGCCCGGATCGGCCAGGTGCCGGCCCGAAGCCTCGCGGAAGGTGATCGAGCCCGCTCTGTCGGTGGCGGGCGATAGCCTCCCAGGGACTGCGTATACCGAATGAGCAGGTGGGGCTGTGCCCAGTGGAGGAGCTGACGCCGAGCGGGGCAGCCGCGAAGGTGTCTGCGAAGTGACCGGCGTCCTGGAGCGGATCACCTACGCCAACGAGGAGAACGGCTACACCGTCGCCCGCGTCGACACCGGGCGGGGGAGCAACGACCTGCTCACCGTCGTCGGTTCGCTGCTCGGCGCCCAGCCCGGTGAGTCGCTGCGGATGGAGGGGCGTTGGGGTTCCCATCCGCAGTACGGCAAGCAGTTCACCGTCGAGAACTACACGACGGTCCTGCCCGCCACCATCCAGGGCATCCGCCGCTACCTCGGCTCCGGCCTGATCAAGGGCATCGGGCCGGTCATGGCCGACCGCATCACCACCCACTTCGGCGTGGACACCCTGGACATCATCGAGCAGCAGCCCGCGCGGCTCGTCGAGGTGCCCGGACTCGGGCCCAAGCGGACGAAGATGATCGCCGCGGCGTGGGAGGAGCAGAAGGCGATCAAGGAGGTCATGGTCTTCCTCCAGACCGTCGGCGTGTCCACCTCCATCGCCGTGCGCATCTACAAGAAGTACGAGGACGCGTCGATCTCCGTCGTGAAGAACCAGCCCTACCGGCTGGCCGCCGACGTCTGGGGCATCGGGTTCCTCACCGCCGACCGCATCGCCCAGGCCGTCGGGATTCCGCACGACAGCCCCGAGCGGGTCAAGGCCGGACTCCAGTACGCCCTGTCGCAGTCCACGGACCAGGGACACTGCTTCCTCCCCGAGGAGCGGCTGATCGCCGACGGGGTGAAGCTGCTCCAGGTCGACACCGGGCTCGTCATCGACTGCCTGGCCGAACTCGCGGAGGATCCTGAAGGCGTCGTACGGGAGAAGGTGCCGGGGCCCGAGGACGGGCAGCCGGTCACCGCCGTGTACCTGGTCCCCTTCCACCGCGCCGAGATCTCCCTGGCCGCCCAGGTGCAGCGCCTGCTGCGTACACCGGAGGACCGGATGCCGGGCTTCCAGGACGTCGACTGGGAGAAGGCGCTGGCCTGGCTCGCGCGGCGTACGGGAGCCGACCTGGCCCCCGAGCAGGAGGCGGCCGTCCGGCTCGCGCTCAGCAGGAAGGTGGCCGTCCTCACCGGCGGCCCCGGCTGCGGGAAGTCGTTCACCGTCCGCTCCGTCGTCGAGCTGGCCCGCGCCAAGAACGCCAAGGTGGTGCTGGCCGCTCCCACCGGACGGGCCGCCAAGCGGCTCTCGGAGCTGACCGGCGCCGAGGCGTCCACCGTGCACCGGCTGCTGGAGCTGAAGCCCGGCGGGGACGCCGCGTACGACCGTGACCGGCCGCTGGACGCCGATCTGGTCGTCGTCGACGAGGCGTCGATGCTCGATCTGCTGCTCGCCAACAAGCTGATCAAGGCGGTGGCACCCGGTGCCCACCTCCTGCTGGTCGGCGATGTGGACCAGCTGCCCTCGGTCGGCGCCGGGGAGGTGCTGCAGGACCTGCTCGCCGAGGGCGGCCCCGTGCCGGCGGTCCGGCTGACCACCATCTTCCGGCAGGCCCAGAAGTCCGGTGTCGTCACCAACGCCCACCGCATCAACTCCGGGACGCCGCCGCTGACCCAGGGGCTGGACGACTTCTTCCTCTTCGTGGAGGACGAGACGGAGGACGCCGGGGTGCTCGCCGTGGATGTCGCGGCCCGCCGTATCCCTGCCAAGTTCGGCCTGAACCCCCGCCGTGACGTGCAGGTCCTCGCCCCGATGCACCGCGGCCCGGCAGGCGCCGGCCATCTCAACGGGCTGCTCCAGCAGGCCATCACCCCAGGGCGCCCCGATCTGCCCGAGAAGCGGTTCGGCGGCCGGGTCTTCCGCGTCGGCGACAAGGTGACCCAGATCCGGAACAACTACGAGAAGGGGGAGAACGGGGTCTTCAACGGCACGGTCGGTGTCGTCACCGCCCTCGACGCGGACGAGCAGCAGCTGACGGTCCTCACGGACGAGGAGGAGGAGATCACGTACGACTTCGACGAACTGGACGAGCTCGCCCATGCCTATGCGATGACCATCCACCGCTCGCAGGGCAGTGAGTACCCGGCGGTGGTCATCCCCGTCACCACCAGCGCCTGGATGATGCTGCAGCGCAATCTGCTCTACACCGCTGTGACCAGGGCAAAGAAGCTGGTCGTCCTGGTCGGTTCACGCAAGGCGATCGGCCAGGCCGTACGCACCGTTTCCGCAGGCAAGCGCTGCACGGCGCTGGACTTCCGGCTCCGTGGCGGGACGGCCGGGGACGGACCCGAAAAAATGATCGATCAAAACGGTGGGAAACATCACTGAACTCTTCCGGAACCGGATTCCAGGGGGCAGGATGAGTAAGTTGACGGCACTCAGTGCCGCCAGTAGGTCCAATGGACGACCCCGAGTGCACTCTCCTGAGCCAAATGGGGGAGGGTGGAGACAGTCAGGGCACCTCGAAGAAGAGGCACTACGTCGGTGAGGGATGACGTGAGCGAGAGCGACAACTCTGTAGTACTGCGGTACGGCGATGACGAGTACACCTACCCGGTGATCGACAGCACCGTCGGTGACAAGGGCTTCGACATCGGGAAGCTCCGGGCCAATACGGGCCTGGTCACGCTGGACAGCGGATACGGCAACACAGCCGCGTACAAATCCGCCATCACCTATCTCGACGGCGAGCAGGGCATCCTGCGGTACCGCGGCTACCCGATCGAGCAGCTCGCCGAGAGCTCGACGTTCCTCGAGGTCGCCTACACGCTGATCAACGGTGACCTTCCCAAGGTCGACGAGCTGTCGGCCTTCAAGAACGAGATCACCCAGCACACGCTGCTGCACGAGGACGTCAAGCGCTTCTTCGACGGCTTCCCGCGCGACGCCCACCCGATGGCCATGCTGTCCTCGGTCGTCAGTGCGCTGTCCACCTTCTACCAGGACAGCCACAACCCGTTCGACGAGGAGCAGCGCCACCTCTCGACGATCCGGCTGATCGCCAAGCTCCCGACGATCGCCGCGTACGCGTACAAGAAGTCGATCGGTCACCCGTTCGTCTACCCGCGCAACGACCTCAGCTACGTCGAGAACTTCCTGCGCATGACGTTCTCGGTCCCGGCCCAGGAGTACGTGCCGGACCCGGTCGTGGTCTCGGCGCTGGAGAAGCTGCTCATCCTGCACGCGGACCACGAGCAGAACTGTTCGACCTCCACCGTGCGCCTGGTCGGCTCCTCGCAGGCGAACATGTTCGCCTCGATCTCCGCCGGCATCTCGGCCCTGTGGGGCCCGCTGCACGGTGGCGCCAACCAGTCGGTGCTGGAGATGCTGGAGGGCATCCAGGCCAACGGCGGCGACGTCGACTCCTTCATCCAGAAGGTGAAGAACAAGGAGGACGGCGTCCGCCTGATGGGCTTCGGCCACCGGGTGTACAAGTCCTTCGACCCGCGCGCCAAGATCATCAAGGCCGCCGCCCACGACGTGCTGTCGTCGCTCGGCAAGTCCGACGAGCTGCTCGACATCGCGCTCAAGCTGGAGGAGCACGCGCTCTCCGACGAGTACTTCGTCTCGCGCAACCTCTACCCCAACGTGGACTTCTACACGGGCCTGATCTACCGCGCCATGGGCTTCCCGACCGAGATGTTCACCGTGCTGTTCGCGCTCGGCCGGCTCCCCGGCTGGATCGCCCAGTGGCACGAGATGATCAAGGAGCCGGGATCCCGCATCGGCCGCCCGCGCCAGATCTACACCGGCGAGGTCCTCCGTGACTTCGTCCCGGTCGAGGGCCGCTGAAGCCCTTAGGCCCGCTGCTGCACCCCGGCCGCTCACGGCCGGGCACCCTTCGCCCCGCGTACCGCGCTCGCACCAGTCGGAGCGCGGTGTCCGGGGCGATTCGGCGTCCCGGGGGAGTCTCCCCGGAACGCGGCCGGCGTCCTGGCGGGAGTCTCCCCGGAACGCGGCCTGTCGCGCACGCGAGAAACGCCCCGCCGTCGATCCCCCCACGGGTCGACGGACAGGGCGTTTCCCATATCCCGGAGCGGATTCCCCCCACGGGATCCGGCCGGGCGTCTGCGGGGAGCCTGAACTCCCGTTGTTCTTCAGGTGGTGCGAAGGTGGTGCGTCTTCAGTTCGGTCCTGCTGTGCGACTGCCGGGGTACGTACGCACGGGAGGGCCGCTCAAAGCTCCCCGGTGCACGTCCCCCGGCCCACACGCGCCAGGAGCGTCCCCCAAGACACTCCATCGGACGTCCCCCAAGACATCCTTGGCATCGCACTCTTAGACTCACCAACTCAGCAGATGGTTACCCTCGAATCGGTGTGATCTAAGTCTCTTTGTGGAATTTATGTGAAGGAGCGCAACCTCAGGCTGTTCGTCACGACGAAGACCGATGAGAACGCCATCGCCGCTCCCGCGATCATGGGGCTGAGCAGCCCGGACGCAGCGAGAGGCAAGGCGGCCACGTTGTAGCCGAAAGCCCAGAAGAGGTTGCTTCTGATGGTGGACAGGGTACGCCGCGCCAGGCGGATGGCGGCAGGCGCCACCTTGAGATCTCCACGAACCAGGGTGAGGTCGCCCGCCTCGATCGCCGCGTCCGTCCCGGTCCCCATCGACAGGCCCAGATCGGCCACGGCGAGCGCCGCCGCGTCGTTGACGCCGTCACCGATCATCGCCACGGACCGGCCCTCGGCCTGGAGGCGCCGTACGACCTCGGCCTTGCCCTCCGGCAGGACCTCCGCGTGCACCTCGTCGATCCCGACCGCGCGAGCGACGGCCTCCGCCGCGGCCCGGTTGTCACCCGTCAGCAGAATCGGGTCGAGCCCCAGCGCGCGGAGCTCGGCGACGGCCTCCGCGCTGCCTTCCTTCACCGTGTCGGCCACCTCCAGCACGCCCCGGGCCAGGCCGTCCCACGCCACGACGACGGTCGTACGGCCCTGGTCCGCCGCCTCGGTCAGGGCGTCGGCCAGGGAGGGCGGGAGGTCGATCCGGGCTTCGGTGAGGAGCTGGAGCCGGCCGGCCAGGACGCGATGACCCTCGACCGTGCCGCGTACCCCGAGGCCGGGGGCATCGGTGAAGCCCACCGGAGTGGGGAGCGCCGCACCCGTACGGGCTGCGGCCCCGGCGGCCACCGCGCGGGCCACCGGGTGTCCGGAGGCGTGTTCGAGGGCCCCGGCGAGGCGGAGCACGTCGGCCTCGGCCGTGCCGGGCGCGGTGTGGACGCGTCCGAGAGTCATACGGCCGGTGGTGACCGTGCCGGTCTTGTCGAGGACGACCGTGTCGATCCGCCGGGCGGTCTCCAGGACCTCGGGGCCCTTGATGAGGATGCCGAGCTGGGCGCCGCGGCCGGTGCCGGCCATGAGGGCGGTGGGAGTGGCCAGGCCCAGTGCGCAGGGGCAGGCGATGATCAGCACGGCCACGGCGGCGGTGAACGAGCCCGTGATGTCGTCGGTGGCGAGGAGCTGGACGACCAGTGTGGCCAGGGCGATCAGCAGCACCACGGGGACGAAGACCGCGGAGATCCGGTCGGCGAGGCGCTGGACGGCGGCCTTGCCGCTCTGCGCGTCCTCGACGAGCCGTGACATCCGGGCCAGCTGGGTGTCGGAACCGACGCGGGTGGCCTCGACGACCAGCCGCCCGGACATGTTGAGGGTGGCACCGGTGACGGAGTCGCCCGGGGAGGCGTCCACCGGAAGGGACTCCCCGGTGAGCATGGAGGTGTCGACGGCCGAGAAGCCCTCGACGACGGTGCCGTCGGTGGCGATCTTCTCGCCGGGCCGGACGGCGAAGCGGTCACCGACGGCGAGCCGACCGACGGGGACGCGCACCTCGGTGACCCCGCGACCGGGTTCCGCTTCCGGGCGGATGAGGGTGACCTCCTTCGCGCCGAGACGGAGCAGTGCACGCAGGGCGGCACCCGCCTTCCGCTTGGCCCGCGCCTCCAGATACCGGCCCAGCAGGATGAAGCCGATGACTCCGGCCGCCACCTCCAGATAGATGGTGGAGGAGGGCCCGGCCCCCGAAGCGGTGACATCGAAGCCGTGCCGCATCTGCGGCATGCCCGCGTCCCCGAGGAACAGGGCCCACAGCGACCAGCAGAAGGCCGCGAGTGTGCCGATCGACACCAGGGTGTCCATCGTCGCGGCGCCGTGCCGCAGGTTCGCCCAGGCGGCGCGGTGGAAGGGCAGGCCGCCCCAGACGACGACGGGGGCGGCGAGGGTGAGGGAGAGCCACTGCCAGTTGTCGAACTGGAGGGCGGGGACCATGGCCATCAGGACCACCGGCACGGCGAGCGCCGCTGAGACCCGTAGCCGCTGCCGGAGAGCGGCGAGGGCGTCGTCGGCCTCACGGTCGGCGGGGTCGAGGGGCTCTTCGGCCGTTCGTTCCGCGCCGGGGGCCTCGACCTCGGCCACACGTTCCGCGCCGGGGGCTTCGGCCGTAGGGCCCGCACCGGGGCCGTCGGCCGTATGCGCGGTCCCGGCGCGGAGGGCGTCGCGGGTGCGGGGAGTGTCGCGGGTGCCGAGGGCGTCGAGGGTGTTGTCTTCGCCGTCCCGGTCCGCCGAGGGCGCGCGGGCGGAAAGCTCCCCCTCGGACGCCGGGGGGCGCGGCGCGGGAGCAGGGCGGTCGACGGGACGAGCTGTGTAGCCGGTCTTCACGACGGTGGCGACGAGATCGTCGAGCGTGGTCCCGGCGCCGTAGGACACGCGGGCCTTCTCGGTCG
>NZ_DATMVN010000161.1:0-4652 GCF_035563135.1 Streptomyces sp. | reverse complement strand
CGCTTCCCCGGCCGAAGCCAAGAAGAAGGAGACCGGGAAACCGGTGTCCGAGAAGCCGGTGAAGCAGGCCCCGGCGCCGAGCAAGGCCGAGGAGGCGCCGAAGAAGGCCGCCGAACCGGAGGAGGACGAGCCGAAGAAGGCGAGCCCGAAGAAGAAGACCGGCGGCAGCACGGTGAACCAGCCCGCGAAGGCCGCGTCCGGCGTCACCTTCAGTGCCCCCGTCTCCTTCCGCAGCCACCTCTCGGGCCGCTGCATCGACGTACCGGAGCAGGACTTCAGCGACGGCAAGGCGCTGCACGTGTGGGACTGCAACAACGCCCCCGCGCAGAAGTGGCAGTTCGCCTCCGACGGCACCGTCCGCATCAACAACATGTGCCTGGACGTGGCCAACGCCGATTTCAGCAACGGCACACCGATGCAGATCGTCTGGTGCAACGGCAACGCCGCCCAGAAGTTCACCCTGAACGGCAACCACGACCTCGTCAACACGGTCGTGGGGATGTGCGTCGACATCAAGGACGGCAACCGGAACAGTGGGGCACCGCTGCAACTGTGGACCTGCACGGGTGCCGACAGCCAGAAGTGGAGCACCTGACCGCGACGCCTCGTCGCCGGGAGCACCCCTCCCGCAATCCCCATGCCCCGGGCACGAGGCATGATGAACACCGTCGGCTAGCCGGCACGCGCCCCCGGCGAACGGGGGCGTCCGTAGAAGAAGCCGCCGTAGCAAGGAGGTTGGTGCGTGTCGCGCCAGGTACTGTCGGTCGGCCCCGGGGACCGCTTCTCGACGATCGGGGCGGCACTCGCCGCCGCCCGGACCGGAGCGCTCATCAGCGTCCGGCCCGGGACGTACGCGGAGAACCTCGTGATCAGCACCAGGGTCACCCTCACCGCCGCCGAAGGGCGGGGCACCGTGGAGATCCGGCCGCGTTCGGGCAGCGTGATCGCGCTGCGCGCCGACGCCGTGATGCTCACCGAGCTGACCCTGCGCGGCGGTGACGCCGAACTGCCCGCCGTGGACGTACGGCGCGGGCAGGCCGCGTTCGACGGCTGCGAGATCGTCGGTGCCGCCTGGACCGCGATGCTGGCCGGAGGCACGGGCTCCCTCGCGCTGCGGGACTGCCGGGTGAGCAACCCGCAAGGAGCGGGCATCGTGGTGACGTCCACCACGCCCACCACCGTGGAGTCCTGCACACTCGAACACCTGGGAACCAGCGGCCTGGTCCTCGCCGAGCAGGGCGAGGCCCGCATGCGTGACTGCACGGTGCGCGACGCCCGCGGCAACGGGGTGCTCGCCAACGGTGAGACCCGCGGCAGCGTCGAGGACTGCGACATCTCCTCCACCGACAAACCCTCCATCGCCCTGGAGCAGGACTGTGCCGTCTCGGTGATCCGCACCGTGGTGCACGACACCAGCACCGGCGTGCACCTGAGCAGCGCGGGCCGCACGACGCTGGAGGACGTCAGGGTCACCGGTGCCTCCGGGAACGGCATCGCACTCGCCGGTGGCACCGACCCGGTGCTGCGCCGCTGTCGTGTCTCGCGCGTCCGCGGGCACGGTGTGCTGGTCACCGACCGGGCGCGCGGCACCTTCGAGGACTGCTGGGTGGACGGCGCGCAGGGAGCGGCGCTGCGGGTCGCCGGGGCCGCCTCCCCGGCGCTGACCGGTCTGACGGTCCGCGACTGCGACGGGGCCGGACTGCTCCTGGACGAGGGCTCGGCGCCGGAACTGGACCGCCTGGAGGTGATCGGCGGTTCACCGGCGGTCTCGGTGCTCGGCGGCGCCAACCCGCTGCTGCGCCGGGCCCGGCTGGTGGAGCCCGCCGGCGACGGCATCGTGGCCGCCCGGGACGCCCGGGGGCGCGCCGAGGACTGCGAGATCGTCCGGCCGAAGGGCGCGGGTGTGCGTGTGGCCTCCGGCGGCACCCTCTACCTCGCCGGCGGCGGGGTCTCCGACACCGCCACCAGCGGCCTCGTCGTGGAGGACGGCGGCAACGTCACCGTCCGCGACTTCCGCGTCGAGATATCCGGCGAGGAGGGCGTGCTGGTCGCCGCGGGCGGCGAGCTGACCGCCAACCGCACCTCGGTGCACGCCCCCAAGGGCCACGGCTTCCTGCTCCAGGAGGGCGCGCTCGCCTCACTCAGCGGCTGCGAGGCCACCGGAGGAGCCCAGGACGGCTTCCGGGTGGAGTCCACCGCGCCGGTCTCGCTCGTCAACTGCCTCGCCCGGGAGAACGAGGGCGGCGGCCTCGTGCAGACCGCGCCCGGTGAACGGCTGGCGGTCGAGGGGCTGAACAGCACGGGCAACGGGAAACGGGACGCGTGGGGAACCGGCAGCGCCGAGAACACCGACCCGGCCGGGTCCGGCGCCGCCGACGGGCCCTCCCCGGACCGCGCGGACGGGCCGCTCGGCGCCCTCAACGCGCTGATCGGCCTGGAGAACGTCAAACAGCAGGTGCGCACCCTGGTCAACCTGACCCAGCTCGCCCAGCGACGTGAACAACTCGGCATGCCCGCCCCGCCGATGAGCAGGCACCTGGTCTTCGCGGGCCCGCCCGGCACCGGCAAGACGACCGTCGCCCGCCTCTACGGCTCGATCCTGGCCGAGCTGGGTTCGCTGCGCAGCGGGCACCTGGTCGAGGTCTCACGCGCCGACCTGGTCGCACAGGTCGTCGGCGGCACCGCGATCAAGACCTCCGAGACCTTCCAGCGTGCGCTCGGCGGGGTGCTGTTCATCGACGAGGCGTACACCCTCACCGCGGACAGCGGCAACGGCGGCGCCGACTTCGGCCGCGAAGCCGTGGACACGCTGCTGAAGCTGATGGAGGACCACCGCGACGACGTGGTGGTGGTCGCGGCCGGCTACTCCCGGGAGATGGACTCCTTCCTCGGTTCCAACCCGGGTCTGGCCTCCCGCTTCTCACGGACCGTCGAGTTCGAGAACTACTCGGTGCCCGATCTCGTCGCGATCATGGAGAGCATGTGCGCCCAGCACCAGTACGAGCTGGGTGAAGGCACCGCCGCCGCTCTGGCCGCGCACTTCGAGGCGATGCCGAGGGACGCCGGCTTCGGCAACGGCCGTGCCGCGCGCGGGGTGTTCGAGGAGATGGTGGACAGACAGGCTGTCCGGCTCGCCGCACAGCCGCAGGTCAGCGAGCGCGATCTCCGGCTGCTGCTGCCGGACGACGTGTCCGCCACCGCCGCCGAGGCGGCCTCCGGGGCCGCCGTGCCGGACGACGACCCGCTGACCCGCCTCGGCGACATGATCGGCCTGGCCGGGGTGAAACGCGAAGTCGCGGATCTGGTCAACCTCATCACCACGGCCCGCCACCGTGCCGCGGCCGGACTGCCGGTCCCCTCGCTCAGCAACCACCTGGTCTTCACCGGTCCGCCCGGTACCGGCAAGACCACCGTCGCCCGCCTCTACGGGGAGGTCCTGACCCAGCTCGGCGTCCTCGAACGGGGCCAGCTGATCGAGGCGGCCCGCGCCGACCTGGTCGGCCGCTACATCGGCCACACCGCCCAGCTCACCCGTGAGGTCTTCGAACGGGCCCGGGGCGGCGTGCTGTTCATCGACGAGGCGTACACCCTCACCCCCCGCGGCGGCGGCGCCGACTTCGGTCAGGAGGCGGTGGACACCCTCCTGAAGCTGATGGAGGACCACCGCGACGAGGTGGTCGTCATCGTCGCCGGTTACACCGAGGAGATGGAGGGCTTCCTCGCCTCCAACCCGGGCCTCTCCTCCCGGTTCCCGCGCCGCATCGCCTTCGCCGACTACTCCTCGGAGGAACTGGTCACCATCGTGCGCGCCCAGGCGTCGAAGATGGGCTACGAGTGCGGGCCCGGGACCGGCCCGCTGCTCAAGGAGTACTTCGACGCGGTGCCCCGGGACCGCTCCTTCGGCAACGCCCGCCTGGCCCGCCAGGTGGTCGAGTCGATGGTCACCCGCCAGGCGGGACGGCTCAGTTCGCTGGCCGCGCCCACCCTGGACGACCTGCGCATCCTCCTCCCCGAGGACGTGACGGCCGCAGCACCGAAGGTGGCTCCCCGATGAGGCCGCCCGCCCGCGGGGCCGTCCGCCTCCTGTCCGGTGCCGGCCTCGCCGCCGCACTGCTGCTGCCCACCGCCGTCCCGGCCCAGGCGGCTCCCCTCCCGCGGGTCCCGGCGGCCGACGGCAAGAAGGGCCAGGAACTGCCCGGCATGCCCTCGGCGTTCGACCCGGAGGCCGACGAGGTGGTCTGCACCCCCGCCTCACACCAGGAGGCGACGAAACAGGACTGGTCACGCCAGCGCCTCGACCTGGACCGGCTGCACCGGCACAGCACCGGCGCGGGCGTGACCGTCGCGCTGATCGGCACCGGGGTCGCCCCCGACGCGAACGGGCTCAGCGGCCGGGTCACCGCCCCGGGCGCGGCCGCTGACGACTGCGTCGGGCACGGTACGTTCCTGGCCGGGCTGATCGCCGGGACCGGAGGGGACAGCCCCCGCCTCGCCGGGGTCGCCCCGGGCGCGGAGATCCTGGCCCTGCGCGGCACCGACCGGAGAGGGCAGCCGAGCTCCGACCTCGTCGTGGAGGCACTGCGCGAGGCGGCCGAGGCCCGGGCCGGAGTGATCGCGGTGGCGGTGGCCCTGCCGCGCCGGGACGCGGCGCT
>NZ_DATMVN010000160.1:0-14021 GCF_035563135.1 Streptomyces sp. | reverse complement strand
GCCGTCGGGCACGGACCCGACGACATTGGCGGCATCGACGATCACCAGGGTCTTCTCACCGGTCATCCCCGAAGGATGCCAGGTCAGCCGCCGGTGGCCGGAGACTTCTTCGCCGACTCGGGAATCGTGCCGTCCGCGCGGATCGCCTTCCAGAGGTCACCGGCCTGCGGCTCGGCGGCCACCACGCGGTTCGGGTCCTGCTTGTCGTAGGCGACCGGCAGCATGACCGTCTCCATGGAGGAGGGGTCGACGCCGTTCATCGAGCGGGCGAACTCGCTGAGCGAGGTCAGGGAGGCGAGCCCCTCGTCGGTGGTCAGCGACTTGGTGGCGGAGCTGGCGATCCTGTACGTGGTCGCCGGACTGCCCAGCAGGTCCTGCGACTTGATCTCGGTCAGCAGCGCGAGGAGGAACTGCTGCTGGAGCCCGATCCGGCCCAGGTCGCTGCCGTCGCCGACGCCGTGCCGGGTACGGACGTAGGCGAGGGACTCGGTTCCGTTCAGCTTGTGCGTGCCGGCGGTCAGGTCGAGCCCCGAGGCGTCGTCCTTGATCGGCTCCTCGACCTCGACCGTGACGCCGCCCATCGCGTCGACCAGATCCTTGAACCCGGCGAAGTCGATCTCCAGGTAGTGGTCGATCCGCACTCCGGACATCTTCTCGACGGTCTTGACCACACAGGCCGGACCGACCTGCGTGTACACGGAGTTGAACATGACGCGCTCGGCGGACGCCGCCGTCGAACCGTCGGACTTGACGCACTCGGGCCGGGCC
Organism: Streptomyces sp.; assembly: GCF_035563135.1. Lineage (GTDB taxonomy): Bacteria > Actinomycetota > Actinomycetes > Streptomycetales > Streptomycetaceae > Streptomyces. The sequence continues at coordinate 13,253 of NZ_DATMVN010000160.1, read as the reverse complement.
ACCAGCGTGTCGCGCGGAATGGACACCGCGACGGCCTCGGTGCGGCCCTCGGGTATGTGCACCACCAGCGCGGTGTCGGACCGTGCCCCGCTGACGCCGCCGCCCCCGCCCAGTTCCTTGTTCTCCGCCCCGGCACGGGAGTCGGAGCCGAGGACGAGCAGGTTCTGACCAGCGGTGGGGAGCTTTTCGGGGCGGTCCTCACCGAGCGCCTTGTCGATGTCGACGCCCTTGATGTTGCTGTCGAGGTCCTGGTACATCCAGTACGCCGTGCCGCCGCCCGCGAGCAGGAGGACCAGCAGGACGCCGAGCGTGATCCTGAGTCCGCGTCGGCGCCTGGGGGGCTTGGATGCGCGTCCGGTGCGGGGCCCGTCGGCCGTCCGCGCTCCGGCGCCGGTGGTCTGGTCTGTCATGGGCTCGTCTGGTTCTTCCGTCGGGACGCGCTCGGCGCGTGCGAGAGGAGAGGAGAGGGCGGACATTCCGGTCCGTGTGTGCCGAAGTCATCCCCGTGCCGCGTTTCGTCCAGGCGCCGTTCACGCCTCGAAGTCGCATTCTGTGATAGGAGGCACTCTAAAATCGACCCCTGTCAAGTATTATGGTGACACCAGTTGACGCTGTGAAAGCGAAACCGGTCATTCGACAGAGAAGCCAGGGGACTCCGCCCATCGCCGTTCGGCACCGGAGGAAGTACTCGGTGAAGAACGGGCGGGGAGCAATGGGTTTGCGTTCAGGGCGCAGGCGTGCCGGTCATCCTGTCGGGGGGACCTCTTCCGCACCTGAGGGACGGTCCGCCCCCGCACGGGGCGCCGTCGCAGCCGCGCCGCGCACGACGGGATGGCTCGTGCCGGACGGCGAAGGCCGTCTCACGGCGTACGCCGCCGCCAGGACCGGCGGCATCGTGCGCTGGACCGAATCCGCACGCTCCGACGGCTGGTCGCGGGCCGAACTCCTGCTCGCCGAAACCGGGTTGGACCCGTACATCTCCGTCGCGCGGAGCCCCCGGGGCTACGTCGACCTCTTCGGGACGCGGCGCAAGGGCAAGGGAGCCCAGGCACCCGTCGAGATCGTCTTCGCTTCCCAGTACCAGACGGGCCGCCCGATGACCGGATGGCACTCGATCGGCAACCCGCACACGGACGCCGCCCAGGCGGCGGCCGTGGGCGCCCCGGTGGCGGTCGTCGACGGCAGCGACGTGGTCCACGTCTTCGTCCGCAGTGCCACCGGCGGGGTCTTCACCCGCCGGCGCGGGCGCGAGGGCACCTGGAACAAGTGGACGGCACTGCCGTGCGAGCGGGTGCGCGACGGCATCTGCGCGACCGCCACCCGGTCCGGCCGGATCGAACTCTTCATGCCGGCCGACAAGGGCGTGTACGTGTGGCGCCAGGAGAAGCCCGGCGGCTCCCTGGACCGCGCCCCCGACCTGGCCTTCATCGCCCGGCCGGAGACAGCTTCGGGCACCGGGTCCCACGAGGACCGGGTCACCCACTTCTGGCGTGAGGACACCACCGGCGAGGTCGTCGCCTACCGGGTGCCCGCGCCCGGCGAGGAGGACGTCGCCCCCGCCCCGCTGGGCGGCCGCTCGGGGAGCGGCCCCCTCGCGCTGTCCCGGTGCCTGGTGGACGGCTACGACTGCACCGTGCTCGCCCAGACCGAGGAGACGGGCACCCTCGCGGTGACCGCCTACCCCACCGAGACGGAATCCGCAGGCGCATGGTGGACCGACACCCGCGAACCCTGCGAAGGCGCGCCGGCACTCGCCCGCGACCGGGCGGGCCGGCTGGTCGTGGCGGCGATCAGCCGGGAAGGCGGGCTGAGCGTGACCAGGCAGCGGACGGATCAGCAGGGCCTGGCACTGGAGGCCTGGCTCCGCTTCTGAGCCCGAGCCCGCGCTCCCCGCGCGGTACGCGGGGCTGCCAGGGCCGGCCGACGGCTGGGTCATGGCCATGCCCCCCGTCACTCCGCCTTCTCGGAGACACGGACCGAGAGTTCGGTGCCGGCGGTGTAGTACGGCTTCACGAGGACGTCCGGGCCGTCCTCGGGCTGCACCACGGCGTTGGGACAGGCGAGGACTCCCTTCACGTCCACCACGTCCGTGAGGAAGCGGCCCAGCCGCGCGAGGCGGCGTCAGTCCTTCCGTCACCTCGGCGGCGCGCACGCCCCGCGCGTACCGGAGGAGCCTCACACCCGGCCGGCGGGTGTCGCGCCGCAGGCGCTTGCTCAGCCGTACGCCCAGGTGCTTGCGCAGGACGCGCGGGGCCGTGCCGAGACCGGAGAGGCCGTGCTGGAGGATCAGCCGGTCGCGGGCCGGCAGGAGCCGTACCGGAAAGCGCCTCGGGGAGTGCGGCAGCAGGCGCCGGTAAAGGCGCAGCGCGGAGGTGGGGATCCGCCGGAAGGTGCAGCCAAGTGAAGCGAAAGTGTCGCAGAGGTGAAGAATAACAAGATTTTAAGGTTTAATCTGCAATTAAATGATTCCGATCCGGCTACGTACTCGACTTTTCCGTACACACGGAAGCGGGCCGTACGGTGATCCGTACGGCCCGCTTCCCGCTGGTCACGCGGATTCGGTGAAGAGGTGCGGCGCGCTCCCTCAGGCGGGAACGCTCGCCACGCCCTGCTCCAGGAAACGCTTCCCGTTGACCCGCTCCGAGACGCCCTCACGGTCCAGGTACGGCGTGATGCCGCCCAGGTGGAAGGGCCAGCCCGCACCGGTGATCAGGCACAGGTCGATGTCCTGGGGCTCGGCGACGACCCCCTCGGCCAGCATCAGGCCGATCTCCTGCGCCACCGCGTCCAGGACGCGGTCACGGACCTGGTCCTCCGTCAGGACGACGTCACCCTGCTTGAGGAGCGCCGCGACCTCCGGGTCCAGCTCCGGCTTGCCGGAATCGTAGACGTAGAAGCCGCGCTTGCCGGCCTTGACCACGGCCGCGAGGTTCCCGGAGACCGTGAAACGCTCCGGGAAGGCGCGGTTCAGGGTTTCGGAGACGTGCAGGCCGATGGCCGGGCCGACCAGCTCCAGCAGGACCAGCGGGGACATCGGCAGACCGAGCGGCTCGATGGCCTTCTCCGCCGTCCCGACGGGGGTGCCCTCGTCGATGATGTTCTGGATCTCGCCCATGAAGCGGGTGAGGATGCGGTTGACGACGAACGCCGGGGCGTCCTTCACCAGGACCGCCGTCTTCTTCAGCTTGCGGGCGACACCGAAGGCCGTGGCCAGCGAGGCGTCGTCGGTCTGCTCGCCGCGGACGATCTCCAGGAGCGGGAGGACCGCGACCGGGTTGAAGAAGTGGAAGCCGACGACCCGCTCGGGGTTCTTCAGCTTCGACGCCATCTCGGTGACCGAGAGGGACGAGGTGTTCGTGGCGAGGATCGCGTGCGCCGGGGCGACCGCCTCGACCTCCGCGAACACCTGCTGCTTGACGCCGATCTCCTCGAAGACGGCCTCGATGATGAAGTCGGCGTCGGAGAAGCCCTCCGCCTTGTCCAGCACCCCGGAGACCAGGGCCTTGAGACGGTTGGCCTTGTCCTGGTTGATGCGGCCCTTGCCGAGCAGCTTGTCGATCTCGGCCCGGACGTAGCCCACGCCCTTGTCGACACGCTCCTGGTCGATGTCCGTGAGGACGACCGGGACCTCCAGGCGGCGCAGGAACAGCAGCGCGAGCTGACTGGCCATCAGGCCCGCGCCCACCACGCCGACCTTGGTGACCGGACGGGCCAGGGCCTTGTCCGGAGCGCCGGCCGGGCGCTTGGCGCGCTTCTGGACCAGGTTGAAGGAGTAGATCCCGGAGCGCAGCTCGCCGCCCATGATCAGATCCGCGAGGGCCTGGTCCTCGGCGTCGAAGCCGGCGCCCAGGTCGCCGCTCTTCGCCGCCGCGATGATCTCCAGCGCGCGGTAGGCCGCCGGAGCCGCGCCGTGCACCTTGGAGTCGGCGATCGCCCGGCCGCGGGCGACTGCCTGGTCCCAGGCGTCACCGCGGTCGACCTCGGGACGCTCCACCACGATCTCGCCCTTGAGGACGGAGGCGGTCCAGATCAGCGACTGCTCCAGGAAGTCCGCGCCCTCGAAGATCGCGTCGGCGATCCCGAGCTCGAAGACCTGCTTGCCCTTGAGCTGGCGGTTCTGGTTCAGCGAGTTCTCGATGATCACCGAGACGGCACGGTCGGCGCCGACCAGGTTGGGGAGCAGCGCGCAGCCGCCCCAGCCGGGGACCAGGCCGAGGAAGACCTCGGGCAGCGAGAACGCCGGCAGCGCCTTGGAGACGGTGCGGTACGAGCAGTGCAGACCGATCTCGACACCGCCGCCCATGGCCGCGCCGTTGTAGTACGCGAACGTCGGGACCGCGAGGCCGGACAGCCGGCGGAAGACGTCGTGGCCGCCCTTGCCGATGGCCAGCGCGTCCTTGTGCTCCTTGAGGAGCTCGACGCCCTTGAGGTCGGCGCCCACCGCGAAGATGAAGGGCTTGCCGGTGACACCGACACCGGTGATGGATCCCTCGGCCGCCTCCTTCTCGACCTGGTCGATGGCGGCATTCAGGTTCGCCAGCGACTGCGGGCCGATGGTGGTCGGCTTGGTGTGGTCGAAGCCGTTGTCCAGCGTGATGAGGGCGAAACGGCCCGCGCCGCCGGGGAGGTCGAGGTGGCGTACGTGCGCCTGTGTGACGACCTCGCCGGGGAACAGCTCGGCCGCGCCCTTCAGAAGCTCGGCGGTGGTGGTGCTCACTTGTTGCCTCCGTCGAAGTTCGGGTTCTCCCAGACGACCGTCGCGCCCATGCCGAAGCCGACGCACATGGTCGTCAGGCCGTAGCGGACCTCCGGCTGCTCCTCGAACTGGCGGGCCAGCTGGGTCATCAGGCGGACGCCGGAGGAGGCGAGCGGGTGGCCGTAGGCGATCGCGCCGCCGTACTGGTTGACGCGCCGGTCGTCGTCGGCGATGCCGTAGTGCTCCAGGAAGGCGAGCACCTGCACGGCGAAGGCCTCGTTGATCTCGAAGAGGCCGATGTCGTCGATGGACAGACCGGCCTTGGCCAGGGCCTTCTCCGTCGCCGGGATCGGGCCGTACCCCATGACCTCCGGCTCGACACCCGCGAAGGCGTACGACACGAGGCGCATCCTGACCGGGAGCCCCAGCTCGCGAGCGGTCTCCTCGGACGCGAGCAGCGAGGCGGTGGCGCCGTCGTTGAGACCCGCGGCGTTACCGGCTGTCACGCGGCCGTGGGCGCGGAACGGGGTCTTCAGGCCCGCCAGGGACTCCAGCGTGGTGCCCGGGCGCATCGGCTCGTCGGCGGTGACCAGGCCCCAGCCCGTCTCCCCGGCCTCCGCGTTGGTGCGGCGCACGGAGACCGGCACCAGGTCCTGCTGGATCTTGCCGTCGGCGTACGCCTTGGCGGCCTTCTCCTGCGAACGGACCGCGTACTCGTCGGCGCGCTGCTTGGTGATCGAGGGGTACCTGTCGTGCAGGTTCTCCGCCGTCATGCCCATGAAGAGGGCGGACTCGTCGACCAGCTTCTCCGACACGAGACGCGGGTTCGGGTCCACGCTCTCGCCCATCGGGTGGCGGCCCATGTGCTCGACACCGCCGGCGATGACGACGTCGTACGCGCCGAAGGCGATGGATCCGGCCGTCGAGGTGACGGCGGTCAGCGCGCCCGCGCACATGCGGTCGATGGAGTAGCCGGGCACCGACTGCGGCAGACCGGCCAGGATGCCGGCGGTACGCCCGAGGGTGAGGCCCTGGTCGCCGATCTGGGTGGTCGCCGCGATGGCGACCTCGTCGATCTTCGCGGGGTCCAGGTCCGGGTTGCGGCGCAGCAGCTCCCGGATGGCCTTCACGACGAGATCGTCGGCGCGGGTCTCGTGGTAGATGCCCTTCGGGCCCGCTTTGCCGAACGGGGTGCGGACGCCGTCGACGAAGACGACGTCCCGGATGGTACGAGGCACGGTGGCTCTCCTCCAGGGTGCGGGGTGGCACTGCTGCGGGCGCACCCAACGGCGCGCCACGCCCCTCATGCTACTTGCGGGTAACCAGACTGCCCACCCCCCCTCACCGGAGCGGTGAACGTCACATGCGGAAGGCGTGCCGCCGGTGGGGCGGGGGGCCGGGTAACTGGCGTGAAATCGATCCTCCTGGACGGGGCGGCCCGGGGTGCGCACCCGACACGCGGACGCCCCCTGCCGGATCGGGCAGGGGGCGTCCGCGGGTCGGGAGGTATCAGGCGCTCGTGTCCAGGGCTCGCAGCAGCAGGGGGCCGACCTGCTCGATCTGCCAGTGGCGCGCCCCGTATCCGGCCAGCGCGGTCTCGACCGCGTCCGCGGTCAGGACCTTGGGCGGCTCCCAGCAGACCCGGCGCACGGTGTCCGGGGTGATCAGGTTCTCCTGGGGCATGTGCAGCCGCTCGGCGAGCTCCGACACCGCGGTGCGGGCCGCCGACAGCCGGGCGGCGGCGGCCGGATCCTTGTCGGCCCACGAGCGGGGCGGCGGCGGTCCCGCCGGCTGCTGGCCGGGCTGCGGCAGCTCCGACTCGGGCAGCGCCTTGGCGCGGTCGACGGCCGCCTGCCACTGCTCCAGCTGACGGCGTCCCATGCGGTGCCCGAAGCCGGGCAGTGCGGTCAGCGCGGTCACGTTCACCGGGAGCGCCAGGGCCGCCTCGATGATCGCGGCGTCCCCGAGCACCTTGCCGGGCGAGATGTCACGCCGCTGCGCCACCTGGTCGCGAGCGGTCCACAGCTCCCGCACGACCGCGATCTGACGGCGGCGGCGCACCTTGTGCATGCCGGAGGTCCGGCGCCAGGGGTCCTTGCGCGGGGGAGCGGGCGGCGCCGAGGCGATGGCGGCGAACTCCTCCAGGGCCCATCCCAGCTTGCCCTGCCGGTCCAGCTCCTCCTCCAGGGCGTTGCGCAGGTCCACCAGCAGCTCGACGTCGAGCGCGGCGTAGCGCAGCCAGGGCTCGGGCAGGGGGCGGGTGGACCAGTCGACCGCGGAGTGGCCCTTCTCCAGGGCGTAACCGAGGACGTTCTCCACTATCGCGCCCAGGCCGACGCGCGGGAATCCCGCCAGCCGTCCGGCGAGCTCCGTGTCGAAGAGAGAGGTCGGGGTCATGCCTATGTCGCGCAGGCAGGGCAGGTCCTGGGTGGCGGCATGCAGGATCCACTCGGCTCCGGTGAGGGCCCGGCCGAGCCCGGACAGGTCGGGGCAGCCGACCGGGTCGATCAGCGCGCTTCCCGCGCCCTCGCGGCGCAGCTGCACGAGGTAGGCCCGCTGCCCGTAGCGATAGCCCGAGGCACGCTCGGCATCGACGGCGACGGGACCGCTGCCGGCGGCGAAGTCCGCGATCACCCGGGCCAGCGCGTCGTCGGTCGCCACCACCGGGGGAATGCCCTCGCGCGGTTCGAGCAAGGGGATCGGCGCCGGGGCGACGTCGTCCGGGGGAGCGCCCCCGGTGGTTCGCAGTGAAGTGTCTGCTGCGGTCTCTTGGGCGTCGGTCACATGCCAAGGGTATCTGTGTATGCGCGTCGCCCGTCGACGGAACGTTCCGTCGACGGGCGACCACGCACGTAAACCGGCCGGTTACGCGTCCGCGCAGGTGCCGGCCGGGGAGACGGGTCAGTGGATGATGCCCGTACGCAGGGCCACGGCGACCATTCCGGCGCGGTCCCCGGTGCCGAGCTTGCGGGCGATGCGGGCGAGGTGGCTCTTGACGGTGAGTGCGGAGAGGCCCATCGAGACGCCGATGGCCTTGTTGGACTGGCCTTCGGCGACCAGGCGGAGCACCTCCACCTCGCGGCCGGAGAGTTCGCGGTAGCCGCCCGGGTGGCTCGGGGAACCGGGAGGCCTGCGGTGCATACGGGCGGCGTTGGCGCCGATCGGGGCGACGCCGGGACGGGTGGGGTGGCCGATGTTGGTGCGGGTGCCGGTGACGACATAGCCCTTCACGCCGCCCGCGAGGGCGTTGCGCACCGCGCCGATGTCATCGGCGGCGGAGAGGGCGAGGCCGTTCGGCCAGCCGGCGGCTCGGGTCTCGGACAGCAGGGTCAGCCCGGAACCGTCGGGCAGGTGGACGTCGGCAACGCAGATGTCGCGCGGGTTGCCGACGCGGGGGCGGGCCTCCGCGATGGACGACGCCTCGATGACGTCACGAACTCCGAGGGCCCACAGATGGCGGGTGACGGTGGAACGGACGCGCGGGTCGGCCACGACGACCATGGCCGTCGGCTTGTTCGGGCGGTAGGCGACCAGGCTTGCGGGCTGCTCGAGGAGAACGGACACCAGGCCTCCTGGGGAGTGGCGGGACGGGCCGGCTCGGGGGTGAAGCCGGGGCGATCCGTGCTTGAAGGGTCATTGACCTCTTCGGCAGCAGGTGCGTCCTCCTTTAGAGGAAGATCACGATTTAGTGAGTAACAATTCGGGCAAATAGGATGCGCGATCGATTGTACGAAAAGAGAGCCGGTCCCTGTGCGACCGGCTCTCCCCGAAGGTGACGCAGCGTCATGGGAGCTGGGGCCCGCGCCGCTGGGGCAGTGTCACCACCGTCGCGTCGGCCGCGTCCGAGGGCGGAAGACCGGCGAGCTGGCAGAGCAGATCACCCCAGGCGACCAGGTGCGCCCCCATGTCCGGCACCCCGCCGCGTCCCTCGCGCGGTGTCCATGAGGCCCGGATCTCGATCTGCGTCGCCGGGCGGCGCGCGGACAGCGCGCCGAAGTAGTGCGAGCCGGCGCGCGTCACCGTGCCCCCGGCCTCGCCGTACGAGAGGCCCCGGGCGTCCAGGGCTCCGGTGAGCCAGGACCAGCACACCTCGGGGAGCAGCGGGTCGGCCGCCATCTCCGGCTCCAGTTCGGCCCGTACGAGTGTCACCAAGCGGAACGTGCCCTGCCAGGCGTCGTGTCCGGACGGATCGTGCAGGAGGACCAGACGGCCGTCGGCGAGGTCGTCCTCGCCCTCCACGACGGCGGCCTCCACGGCATACGCGTGCGGGGCGAGCCGCTGCGGCGGCCGTGTGGGCTCGACCTCCAGTTCGGGGCGCAGGCGCGCGGAGCGCAGCGCGTCGACCGCCGACCGGAACGCACGCGGGACGGTGTCGCCGTCCACGCTCCCCTCGCTGTCAGCGCCATCGGAATGATCGGAAAATTGTCCCTGAGCCGGAGCCATGCGGGGAAGAGTAGGCGGAACCGGAGCGCCGTGCAGGGAGGGACACCCATGCGGCGTCCGGCTCGTCGTCACGCCGTGCGAAGATTCTGTGCGTGAGTGCCAACGACCTTCCCCCAGAGCTCAGCTCCGTCCGATCCGGGGAGGGCCCGTCCTCGGGCCTGCGGACAACCCCCGCCACCCACGACTCGGCCTTCCTCAAGGCCTGCCGCCGCGAGCCGGTGCCCCACACCCCGGTCTGGTTCATGCGTCAGGCGGGGCGTTCGCTGCCCGAGTACCTGAGGGTCCGTGAGGGCATCGCGATGCTCGACTCCTGCATGATGCCGGAGCTGGTCACCGAGATCACGCTGCAGCCCGTACGCCGCCACAAGGTCGACGCCGCGATCTACTTCAGCGACATCGTCGTACCGCTCAAGGCCATCGGCATCGACCTCGACATCAAGCCCGGCGTCGGACCGGTGATCGCCGAGCCCATCCGCACCCGCGCCGATCTGGCCCGGCTGCGTGACCTCACCCCCGAGGACGTCCCGTACGTCACCGAGGCCATCGGGATGCTCACCGCGGAGCTCGGCGCCACGCCGCTGATCGGTTTCGCCGGTGCGCCGTTCACCCTCGCGAGCTATCTCGTGGAGGGCGGCCCGTCCCGCAACCACGAACGCACCAAGGCCATGATGTACGGCGAGCCGGAGCTCTGGGCGGCCCTGCTGGACCGGCTCGCGGAGATCACCGGCGCGTTCCTGAAGGTCCAGATCGAGGCCGGAGCATCAGCGGTCCAGCTCTTCGACTCCTGGGTCGGCGCCCTGGCCCCGGCCGACTACCGCCGTTCCGTGATGCCGGCCTCCGCGAAGGTCTTCGACGCCGTCGCCTCCTACGGCGTCCCGCGCATCCACTTCGGCGTCGGCACCGGCGAGCTGCTCGGCCTCATGGGCGAGGCCGGCGCGGACGTCGTCGGCGTGGACTGGCGCGTCCCGATGGACGAGGGCGCCCGCCGGGCCGGCCCCGGCAAGGCGCTCCAGGGCAACCTCGACCCGGCGGTGCTCTTCGCGCCGACCGAGGTGGTGGAGGCGAAGACCCGCGAGGTGCTCGACGCGGCCGCCGGCCTGGAGGGCCACATCTTCAACCTCGGCCACGGCGTCATGCCGACCACGCCCCCGGACGCCCTGACGCGCCTCGTCGAGTACGTGCACCAGGAGACGGCGCGCTGACCGCTCGCGGTCAGCGGCCCGCCGCCCGCACCGCCGACACGGCCTTGCGGGCGGCCACCAGGACCGGGTCCCACACCGGGGAGAACGGCGGGGCGTAGCCGAGGTCGAGGGCGGTCATGGCCTCCACCGTCATCCCGGCGGTGAGCGCCACCGCCGCGACGTCCACGCGCTTCGCCGCCCCCTCACGGCCGACGATCTGCACCCCCAGGAGCCGGCCGGTCCGGTACTCCGCGAGCATCTTCACCGTCATCGGCTCCGCCCCCGGGTAGTAGCCGGCCCGGCCCGTCGACTCGATCGTCGCCGTGACGTAGCGCAGGCCGACCGCCGCCGCGTCCTTCTCGCGCAGTCCGGTCCTGGCGATCTCCAGGTCGCAGACCTTGCTCACCGCCGTACCGACCACGCCGGGGAACGTGCCGTAGCCGCCGCCGACGTTGGCCCCGATGACCTGGCCGTGCTTGTTGGCGTGGGTGCCGAGCGCGATGTGCCGGGTGCGGCCGGCGACGAGGTCCAGGACCTCGACGCAGTCGCCGCCCGCCCAGATGTCGTCCTGCCCCACGACCCGCATCGACAGGTCCGTCAGGAGACCTCCGTGCGACCCGAGCGGCAGTCCTGCCTCACGGGCCAGGGCGGTCTCCGGCTCGACCCCTATGCCGAGCACGACGACGTCCGCCGGACAGGTGTCCGCGTCCGTGGCGACCGCCGTCACCCGGCCGTCCGGGCCGGTGACGATCCGGGTGACCGAGGCGTTGTTGACCGTGGTGATGCCCAGTGCGTCCATCGCGTCGTGGACCAGCCGCCCCATGTCCGGATCGAGCGTGGCCATCGGCTGCGCGCCGCGGTTGAGCACCGTCACCTCGAAACCGCGTTTGAGCATCGCCTCGGCCATCTCTACACCGATGTAGCCCGCGCCGACCACGACCGCCCGGCGCCCCGGAGCCCGGTCGAGCGATTCCAGGAGAGCCTGGCCGTCGCCCAGGCTCTGTACGCCGTGGACGCCAGGAGCGTCGATCCCGGGCAGACCGGGGCGCACCGGCCGGGCACCCGTGGCGATCACCAGCTTGTCGTAGCCCGTCCAGTACGTCTCACCGCTGTCGCGGTCCAGCGCCCGGACGCGGTGCCCCGCGACGTCGATCTCCGTCACCTCGGTGCGGGTGCGCAGATCGATGGAGCGGTCCCGGTGCTCCTGGGGCGTACGGGCGATGAGGGCGTCGGGCCCCTCCACGTCGCCGCTCACCCAGTACGGGATGCCGCAGGCGGAGTACGAGGTGAAGTCGCCGCGTTCGAAGGCGACGATGCTCATCTCGTCCGGTCCCTTGAGCCTGCGGGCCTGCGACGCGGCGGACATGCCCGCCGCGTCGCCTCCGACGACCACCAGTCGCTCCGCCGTCATTGCCAGGTCCCTTCGCCGCCGTATGCAAGGTCAGGGGCCCACGCTACGGCCCCTACGGGGCGGGTGGGGCCTGCGGTGCCCCCGACGGCTCCCGGGGCGCCGTGCGGCGCCGTGGCAGGCGGCCGCGCAGCAGCCGCCACAGGAGCACCAGCACGGCCGCGGCGGCCAGGAACGGCGCGGTGGCGCCGATCGCCACCGCGATCCACCGCAGCATCGTCACGAACGCGTCCCAGCCGCCGGCCAGCGCGTCCAGGAAACCGGTGTCCTCCTCCCCGGGGTCCTTGCCGTCCTCGTACGGTTCGCCCAGTTCGAGGGTGACCGTCGCCAGCGAGGTGCGGTCCTTCAGCGATGCCTGCTGGGCGAGCAGGGACTCCAGGTCGGCCTGGCGGCTGCTCAGTTCACCCTCCAACGACACCACATCGGTGAGCTTCTCCGCCTTGTCCATCAGCTCGCGGACCCGTGCGACGCTCGCCCGATGGGTGGCGATCCGGCTCTCCACGTCGACGACCTGGCCGGTGACGTCCTCGGCGTTCGACGTGCGGGACAGGAGCTTCCCCGACCCGGCGAGTCCGCGCAGGACCTCGTCGTACCGCGACTGCGGCACGCGCAGGACGAGACGCGACATGTCACGGGTGCCGTCGACCCGTTCCGTGGTCTCCTCCGCCACGAGTCCACCGGCGTCCTCGGCGGCGGAGCGGGCCGCGGCGACCGCTTCCGGCACACTCCTCACCTCGAGGGAGAGGGTGGCCGTGCGGATGACGTGAACCGCGACCGGGGAGCCCGGCTCCGGTGCCGACGAGGCGCCGTCGGCGGGCTCCGCCGCGGACTTCTCACCGGCACCGGCGCCGGCCGCGGCGGGCGCCGCCGCCCTGCTGTCGGAGGCGGAGTCCGGCTTCTGCCCGCCGCTGTCGTCAAAGGCGCCGCACGCTCCGGTGGCCAGGAGGGCGACGAGCAGTCCGGCGGCCGCCGCCGCGCGGGTGCGGCGCCGTCCGGACCGTGCGGGCGGATGGCTGTCCGTGTGGCGTCCGTATGACATGACGTGTCCCCCCAGGGCCGTTGTCGATGGTGCCGGTTCGACGTACGGCCCCCGGGCGCGGGTTTCCTGCCTGCGGTTTCGAAGTGGTCACGTTCGGGACTCGGGACGGGTTTGAGAGAGTGGACCCATGCAGCGTCCTCTTCAGCGAGACACCACACGCACGGGCCACGCCGTCGTCATCGGCGGTGGCATCGCCGGACTCGCCGCCGCCCACCGGCTGTCGGCCTCCGGCCTCCGGGTCACCGTCCTGGAGGCGACCGAGCGGCTCGGCGGCAAGCTGATGACCGGCGAGATCGCGGGCACCCGGGTCGACCTCGGGGCCGAGTCGATGCTCGCGCGCCGGCCCGAAGCGGTCGAGCTGGCGGCCGCGGTGGGGCTCGGCGACCGGCTCCGGCCGCCCGCCACCGCCACCGCCTCGGTCTGGACCCGCGACGCCCTGCGCCCCATGCCCAAGGGGCACGTGATGGGCGTACCGGGCGACCCGGC
>NZ_DATMVN010000159.1:0-13870 GCF_035563135.1 Streptomyces sp. | reverse complement strand
GCGCCCTGGCCCTGCTCACCGCCGCCGTCCCCGCGCTGGGCGCCTACGCGGCGGTCAGGGCCGTCGGGCTCCTCGTGCTCCTGGTGTCGGCGCCGGCCGCCGGGAAGGACGCCCTGCACCTGCTGGGCGGGCGCTGGGACTCCGTCTGGTACCAGCGGATCGCCGAGGACGGCTACGGCTACACCGTCACCCTCCCCGACGGCACAGTCCACCCCGACCTGGCGTTCTTCCCGCTCCTGCCGGCCATGGAACGCGCTCTCGCCGCGGTCACCCCGTTCACCGTGCAGGGCGCCGGGATCGCCGTCGCCTGGCTGGCGGGGCTCCTCGCCGCCTGGGGGATCTTCGCCGTGGGCGCGCGGTTGTACGGGCGGCGGGCCGGCGTGGTGCTGGCCGCGCTGTGGGGGGCGTACCCGACGGCGTTCGTGCAGTCGATGGCGTACACCGAGACCCTGTTCACCGCGCTCGCCGCCTGGTCCCTGTACGCCGTCCTCAGAGACCGCTGGATCGTCGCCGGCGCGCTGTGCGTGCTCGCCGGGCTGACGCGGCCCTCGGCGGCCGCGCTCATCGCGGCACTCGCGCTCACCGCCGCCGCCGTCCTCGTACGCCAGTGGCGGGCGGGGGATCGGCGGGATCCGGCCGGCCGCAACGCGCGCATGCTGCTGGGGGTCTGCCTGGCACCGCTGGGATGGCTGGCCTACGTGGTGTTCGTCGCCGTACGGGAGGGCAGCCCGTTCGCGTACTTCGATGTCCAGGCGCAGTGGGGCAACAGCATCGACGGGGGCAGGGCGCTGGCCGCCTTCATCGCCGGGCTGCCGTTTCCCGCCGCGCTCGGGCTCTGCGCCGCGCTGGGGCTGCTGGGATGGCTGGTGTACCTGTGCGTGCGGCAGCGGCAGCCGCTCCCCGTGCTGGTGTACGGCATCGCCGTCGTCGTCATCTCGCTCATCGGCTCCGGGTACTTCGGTTCCCGTCCGCGCCTGATGATGCCCGCGTTCCCCCTGCTCCTGCCCCCGGCCGTCGCGCTGGCGGGGCTGCGTACGACGGTACGCGCAGGTACGGTCGTCGCCGTGCTCGCCGTCGGCTCGGCGGCGTACGGGGCGTGGACGCTGCTGGGGCCGGGGCCGCCGTGAGTTGGGCCCACGGGCCCACGCGCCGGGCGCACCCCGGTTGTTAGCGTGCTGATCCAGTGCACAGCGGGTCAGGAGCGGTGAGCGATGAAGGTACGGACCACTGTCGTGGCGGCGGGCACGCTCGTCCTCTGCCTGGCGGCCGCCGGCTGCGGGCCGGACGACGGCGGGGGCAAGGGCGCCGGTGGGAAGGCCACCGCCTCACAGACCCCGGCCGCCGGCTCCGGCGCGGAATCCACCGCCGCCGCACCCGGAGCCGGTTCCGCTCCCGCCCCCATGCCCACCAGCCACGGCAGGACCCTCACCGAGGCCGAGCTCGCGAAGGTGGTCCTCACCACGGACGAGGTGCCGGGCTACGCCATCGCCCCCCTGGAGGGCACCGACGAACGCGGCACCGAGGAGCCCGAGGACGAGGCCTGCCGGCCGATCGCCGCGATCATCAACGGCTCACCCGAACCCGCCCCGGCCGCCACCGTCTTCCGTACGGCGACGGACACGGCGGAGGAGGGCAAGGACGACCAGACCGTGGTCACCGAGATCCTCACCTCGCACCCGAAGGGCGGGGCCGAGGAACTGCTGCGCTCGGTCCGTGACGCGGTGCGGGACTGCGCCGACGGGTTCCGCACGACGAGCGAGGACGGGCCGTCCACCTACACCGAGGTCAGGACGCTGCCCGCAGCCGAGGCCGGTCAGGAGTCGTTCGCCTACCAGGTGACGGGCAGCCTGGCGGGAGCCAGGGTCCCGCTCGTCTTCCACCTCGTACGGACCGGCTCGACGGTCGTCACCTTCTACGCGGCCGACTTCCTGACGGCGAGGACACCGGAGGTACCGGCCGCACTCGTCACCGCACAGGCGGCGAAACTTCCGTGACGGGTACGGAGACCCGTACCCGTGTCCCGGGCCGCAGGCCCCACCGCTCCATCGCCCCGGCCTCCGACTCCACCACATGGCGGGCACGGAGCCTGGGCAGGCCGAGCCGGCCGGGCTTCATCGTGCGGACCGCCAGGACGTTGAACGAGCGGTCCAGGTACGCCACATCGATGGTGAACCGCATCCGGAAGGTGTGCACGCTCCCGCACGGCGTGATCAGCAGCGCACCTTCCACGCCGTCCACGCCGAGCAGCCCACGCGCCCGCGCCCGGTACGAGGCGGCGATGCGCAGCGGCACCTCCCGCACCCCGGAGTCCGTCCCGACCGTCAGTGTTCCGCTGCCGTCACGCCATTTCCCCATGGGACTCGACCGTAGACCTCCCGGCCGCCGGGTGGGCCCCGAACGGCCCGCGATGGGCCCCAGGGCCCAAGACCCGCCGCACGGACCGGATTAGGGTCGGATCCGTGGACGCCACACTGATTGCGGTCGCCGCGCTCTGGGGCGCCGCCGCCGGACTGCTGCTCCCGCGTGCCGCCTACCGCTTCTCCGTCGAGCCCGAGGAGCCCTGGAGGGACACCTGCCCGGCCGGGCACGCGCTCACCGGCCCGGCCCGGGGCTGGCTCGGTTCGGCCAGGTGCGCGGTGTGCGCCGTGGCCGTCCCCTCGCTCCCGGGAGGCGCGGCCCCCGAGGCCCCCGCGTCGGCCGGGCGGGGCCGCTACGCCCCCGCCGTCGTCGTCCCGTCGGTCACGGCGCTCGCCTGTACGGCCCTCGCCGCCGCCACGGGGGCCCGGCCCGAGGCCGTCGTCTGGCTGCTGCTGGCGCCCGTCGCGGTGCTCCTCGCCGTCATCGACCGCCGCGTCCACCGGCTCCCCGACACGCTGACGCTGCCCCTCGCCTGCGCCACCGCCGTGCTCCTGGGGGGCGCGGCCCTGCTGCCCGAGCACGGCGGGTCCTGGACCTCCGCGCTGCTGGGGGGAGCGGCGCTCGGCGGCTTCTACTTCCTGCTCTTCCTGATCAACCCGAACGGCATGGGCTTCGGCGACGTGAAACTCGCCCTCGCGCTGGGCGTGGCGCTCGGCTGGTACGGCTGGGCGGTCCTCTTCGCGGGCGGCTTCGCCGGGTTCCTGTTCGGCGCGCTGTACGGGGCGGGGCTGATGCTGGCGCGGCGCGCCGGACGCAAGACGGGCATCCCGTTCGGCCCGTTCATGATCACGGGAGCGCTGGTCGGTCTGGTGTTCGGGGGCCTCGCCGCCTGATCTTCACCCGACGAACGAACGTACGGAATATGGGGTCGCGCCGGACCGTGGCGGCCTGACACCCTCCCCGTATGACCGGATCGTCCACTCCCTTCGTCCCTTCCGCCTCCGACGCTTTCGTCGCTTCCGACGCCCGCTTCGACGCCCTCGTCGCGGAGGCCGGCGCCGTCTCCGTCGACGGCTGGGACTTCTCGTGGTTCGACGGGCGGGCGACCGAGGAGCGTCCCTCCTGGGGGTACGCACGCGCCATGGCGGGCCGGCTGGCACGGGCCGGGGCCGCGCTCGACATCCAGACCGGGGGAGGGGAGGTGCTCGCCTCCGCGCCGGTGCTGGCGCCGCTCACCGTGGCCACCGAGTCCTGGCCGCCGAACGTCGCCCGCGCCACGGCCCTGCTCCACCCGCGCGGCGCCGTCGTCGTCGCGGACTCCGACGAGCCGCCGCTGCCCTTCGCCGACGGCGCCTTCGACCTGGTCGTCAGCCGGCATCCGGTGACGACCTGGTGGGAGGAGATCGCCCGGGTGCTGGCCCCCGGAGGCACGTACTTCTCCCAGCAGGTCGGCCGGGAAAGCGTGTTCGAGCTCATCGAGTACTTCCTGGGGCCGCTGTCCTCCGAGCAGCGCGCCGCCAGGGACCCGCAGCGTGCGAGGGCGGACGCGGAGGCCGCCGGGCTGGAGGTGACGGACCTGCGTGCCGAGCGGCTGCGCGTCGAATTCCTCGACATCGGCGCCGTCGTCCACTTCCTGCGCAAGGTCATCTGGATGGTGCCGGGATTCACCGTCGGCGCCTACCTGCCCCGACTTCGGTCCCTCCACCGGCAGATCGAGGAGCAAGGGCCGTTCGTCGCGCACAGTTCCCGTTTCCTGATCGAGGCGCACAAGCCGTGACAACCACCGACGGACCTACGCTGAGGGCGGCTTCACGGGCCGCAGGTGCAACGGCAGCACCTGTTCCTCCGTCCTACCCATGAGTAGTGCGACCCTGGTAGTTGAGCGCACAACGAAGGAGCAGGTCATGTCGGTGGGAAGGGAAACGCCGGGTGGAGAGACCGGCCCGTCGGCGGGCCGGCCGCGGCACGGGAAGGCCGACTGGCTCACGGGCGCGCGGGTCACCGCCGTCCACGGCCTGTTCTACCGGCCCGAGGGCCGCGCGGGGGAGCCGGAAGCCGTCGAATTCGTGCTGGAGGGCGGGCAGTCGGTCCTGCTGACCTGCGCCTCCGACCACACGCTGAGCATCACCCCGGGCGCCTGGCCCGGCCTTCCCGACTGGTGCGTGCCCGCGGGCCAGTGGCAGTTCGAGCAGCTGAGCCGGCTGCCGCCCCCTCCGTACGGCGGGGCCTGGACGGTCACCGGCACGCAGGAGCGGCGCGACGAGCACGGTGAGGTGCGCGAGGCGGTGTTCCGGTGCGAGAACGGTGACTTCGTGGTCATCGGAGGCGACACGGTGGCGATCCGCTTCGTGCCCTGCTGAGTCCGACCGGGCCCCAGCCCCGTCCTGCTGAGCCCGGCCGGGCCCCAGCCCCGTCCTGCTGAGCCCGGCCGGGCCCCGGCCCCGTCCTGCTGACCCCAGCCCCCGTCCCAGCCCGCCCCGCCCCGCCCCACTCCACCCCGCCCTGCGCGTGACCCACTCCTCCAGGCGCCCGGAAGCGTGCCCGCAGCGCAGTCCACCGAATTCGGAGAGTAATTATTTCGTGGCGTGGCACCCATCAGCACTTACGAAGGGTTATGGTGGAAACCCCCCCTCGGGCCGGTCCGTAACCCCCCCCACGGACCGGCCCGTTTTTTGTGCCCGGACGGTGTTCCGGATGTGCGGCCCGTGTGCAGCACCGGTGACGGCTTGGTGCCGGGCCCCGGGCGGCGTACACGGAGCAGGCGGCGGAGCGGCGGGATCAGCCCCGGTCGGCCCAGATGTTGGTGCTCGCGGTGTCCACGGCGAAGATGTCGATCTCCTCCAGCTCGGCGGCCGTCAGCGCGGGAGCGGCGAGCGCGGCCACGTTCTCCTCCAGCTGCCGCACGCTCGACGCGCCGATCAGGGCCGAGGTCATACGGCTGTCACGCAGGACCCAGTTGAGCGCCAGCTGCGCGAGGGACTGCCCACGGCCCCGCGCGATGTCGTTCAGCCCGCGCAGGCGCCGCACCATCTCCTCGGAGAGCAGGCCCGGGTCCAGGGACTTGCCCTGGCTGGCCCGCGAGCCCTCGGGGATGCCCGTCAGGTACTTGTCGGTGAGCAGCCCCTGGGCGAGCGGCGCGAAGGAGATGCAGCCCATGCCGGCCGTCTCCAGCGTGTCGAGCAGCCCGTCGGCCTCCACCCAGCGGTTGACCATCGAGTAGGACGGCTGGTGGATCAGGGCGGGCACGCCCATCTCCGCCAGGATCCGCGCCGCCTCGGCGGTCTGCGCGGCGTTGTAGGAGGACACGCCCGCATAGAGCGCCTTGCCCCGGCTCACGGCGGAGGCGAGCGCACCCATCGTCTCCTCGAGCGGGGTGGCGGGGTCGAAGCGGTGGGAGTAGAAGATGTCGACGTGATCGAGGCCCATCCGCTTCAGGGAGGCGTCGAGCGAGGACAGCAGGTACTTGCGCGAACCCCACTCGCCGTACGGGCCCGGGTGCATCCGGTAGCCGGCCTTGGTGGAGATGACGAGCTCGTCCCTGTACGGGGCGAAGTCCTGGCGGAAGAGCTTGCCGAAGTTCAGCTCGGCGGAGCCCGGCGGCGGGCCGTAGTTGTTGGCCAGGTCGAAATGGGTCACGCCGAGGTCGAAGGCGCGGCGCAGGATCGTCCGCTGGGAACCCAGGGCGCGGTCGTCGCCGAAGTTGTGCCAGAGGCCGAGCGACACGGCGGGCAGCTTGAGCCCGCTGCGGCCGGTGCGGCGGTATTCCATGGAGTCGTAGCGCGACTCGTCGGCGAGGTAGGAGAGGGAATCAGTCACGTTTCACTCCTTATCACGGACTTGTGACAGACCGGGTTGGGCCCCTGTGACCCCTCCGCAGTAATGTGGCCGCTTCGGGACATGCCGGTCCGCGGCGCGAGAGCGCGGTGCGCGGACCGCGCGGCGATCCCCCCGGGGGGCGGCCCCGGACCCCCGCGTGGGGGAGGGCGGGCCACGGGCCCGTACGGAACCGAGAGGGTGAACTCAGTGAACTTGCGCGACCTGGTGTACGGGCTCTACGCACGCCGGGTGGAAGGCCGCCTGGATCACGATCAGGTGCCCAAGCACATCGGAGTCATCCTCGACGGCAACCGGCGGTGGGCGAAGGCATCCGGCGGTTCGGCCGTGCAGGGACACCAGGCCGGGGCGGACAAGATCTCGGAGCTGCTCGGCTGGTGCAGCGAGACCGATGTCGAGGTCGTCACCCTCTGGCTGCTGTCCACGGACAATTTCGACCGGCCGGAGGCGGAGCTCATCCCGCTGCTCGGCATCATCGAGAACACCGTGCGCCAGCTGGCCTCCGACGGGCGGTGGCGCGTCCACCACGTCGGCACCCTCGACCTTCTGCCGTCGCGGACCCAGGCCGTCCTCAAGGAGGCGGAGGAGGCCACGGCGGGCGTCGAAGGGATAATCGTCAACGTCGCCGTCGGGTACGGCGGCCGCCAGGAGATCGCGGACGCGGTCCGCTCCCTCCTCCTGGAGCACTCCGAGAAGGGCACCACCTTCGAGGAGCTCGCCGAGGTGGTCTCCACGGACCTGATCTCCGAGCACCTCTACACCCGCGGACAGCCCGACCCGGACCTCGTGATCCGCACCAGCGGGGAGCAGCGGCTGTCCGGCTTCATGCTCTGGCAGAGCGCTCACTCGGAGTACTACTTCTGCGAGGTCTTCTGGCCGGCCTTCCGCAAGGTCGACTTCCTGCGCGCCCTGCGCGACTACGCGGCGCGCCACCGGCGTTACGGGACCTGAGGGCGCCCGGCCCTCCCGGAGGGCGCGGGCGCGGGGCGGGAGGTCCGGCCGGACCCACCTTGTCGCAGGCAGCGGCATGGCTTCGCGTGTTCGAGGGAATACAGCTCTCAGGTCGACGTCCGGTCAGCAACCAGGCGGACGTCGCAGCCAGATGAGCGGCACCCAGCCCGCTCGCCCGGGAGGCCCTTTGCACACGAAGGACCGCACACCGTGCGGCCGACGCGGAGGGCCGGTGTTCGGCCCGCGCACAGGGCCCGAACCCGGTCCGTCCTCTCCCTTCGGGAAGTTCCGCGACCTCCGTCGCACTCCCCGACCTCGTCCGAGGGGGTACGTCCTTCCGTGGTGACCAGCACCAAGCGCCGCATGCCCGACAGGCGCACCTACGTTCTCGACACCAGCGTCCTGCTGGCCGACCCCAAAGCCATGACCCGGTTCGACGAGCACGAAGTCGTGCTGCCGATCGTCGTCGTCACGGAGCTGGAGGCCAAAAGGCACCACCCCGAGCTCGGTTACTTCGCGCGGCAGGCCCTGCGCCTGCTGGACGACTTCCGGGTCCGGTACGGCCGGCTGGACGCCCCGATCCCGCTCGGGGATCTGGGCGGGTCGCTCCGTGTCGAACTCAACCATTCCGACCCCGGCGTCCTGCCCGCCGGCTACCGGTTGGGGGACAACGACTCACGGATCCTCGCGGTCGCACGCAATCTGCAGGCCGAGGGGTACGACGTCACCGTCGTCTCCAAGGACCTGCCGCTCCGGATCAAGGCGTCGTCGGTAGGTCTCCTCGCCGAGGAGTACCGCGCCGAACTCGCCGTCACCGATTCCGGCTGGACCGGCATGGCGGAGCTTCCCGTCGCCGCGGAACAGGTGGACCTGCTGTTCGGTGAGGAGAGCCTGTACATCCCCGAAGCCGCCGAATACCCCGTGCACACAGGGCTGGTGCTCCAGTCCGAGCGGGGCAAGGCGCTGGGCAGGGTCACGGCGGAGGGCAACGTCCGTCTCGTGCGCGGCGACCGGGAGGCCTTCGGCATCCACGGCCGCAGCGCCGAGCAGCGCATCGCGCTCGACCTGCTCCTCGACCCGGACGTCGGCATCGTGTCGATGGGCGGCCGGGCGGGCACGGGCAAGTCGGCACTGGCCCTGTGCGCGGGCCTGGAGGCCGTGCTGGAGCGCCGGCAGCACCAGAAGGTGATGGTCTTCCGGCCGTTGTACGCGGTCGGCGGCCAGGAGCTCGGCTATCTCCCCGGCAGCGAGGCCGAGAAGATGAGCCCCTGGGCGCAGGCCGTCTTCGACACGCTGTCCGCCGTCGCCGGACGTGAGGTCATCGAAGAGGTGCTGGGACGCGGGATGCTGGAGATCCTGCCGCTCACCCACATCCGGGGCCGCTCGCTCCATGACGCGTTCGTGATCGTGGACGAGGCGCAGTCCCTCGAAAGGAACGTCCTGCTGACCGTGTTGTCCCGTATCGGCACGAATTCACGGGTGGTGCTCACCCATGACGTGGCGCAGCGGGACAACCTCAGGGTCGGCCGGTACGACGGAGTCGTCGCCGTGGTCGAGAAGTTGAAAGGACACCCGCTCTTCGCGCACGTCACGCTCACCCGTTCCGAGCGCTCGCCGATCGCCGCGCTGGTGACCGAAATGCTGGAGGACGGTCACATCTGACCCGTTACACCCCATAAATGCCGCCCGGCGAGCCAAGGAGCTTAGCCGGGCGGCATTGTGCTGCGCTGTCATTTCCGAAAAAGTCGTGCGCCAAACGAGGTGTGAGCTTTCCCACGCAACACAGAATTGCAACGCGCCGTGTCCTTCCGGCAGAGTCTTGCTTCCGTCAGGCCCCGCATACGGCACTTGGGCACCTCCAGAGGCGCCCGCACCACACAACTCAACAATCGCCGTCCGTATGCCGCCCGCGAGCACCACGCGGCACTTCCGCAGGGAAGTCGCCCACCGGGCCCGTGCCTCCCGTGACCCAAGCAGTAGGGAGGCCAGTGTCAGGGGCACGATTGCGCCCGCGAGGTCACCTAAGCGGGCGATGCTGGAAGGACACCGTGTGAGCCGGATCTCGGTCCGGGGGTTCGCCGTGGCATCAGCCACCGCGGTCACCACCGTAGGCGCCGTCGTAGGCGTTGCGTCGGGCAGCACTCCCGCTGCCGACGACAACAACTTCGAGGCGGCCGCAGCCGACACCACGCTGCTCGCAGACATCCCCGCGGGCCAGCAGGCCCAGGTTCAGACCGCTTCGCTGACGCAGCAGGCCGACGCGCAGGCCTCCGCGGCCGACGCGGCGGCCAAGAAGTCGGCCGAGGAGACGGCCCGTCTCCAGGCCGCCAAGGACGCCAAGTCGAAGAAGCAGGCGGCCGAGGACAGGCTGGAGGCGGAGCGCGAGGCCAAGGAGAAGAAGGAGGCCGAGCGTGCGAGCCGGTCCTCCGTCCGTGACGCCTCCTCCTTCTCGGCGCAGGGCTCCTACAGCGTGGCCGACGTCCAGGCGATGGCCCGCGCGATGATGCCGGCCGACCAGTTCCAGTGCTTCAGCAACATCGTGGAGCGCGAGTCGGGCTGGAACTACAGGGCGACCAACCCGTCCTCCGGCGCCTACGGCATCATGCAGGCGCTGCCGGGTTCCAAGATGGCGTCGGCGGGCGCCGACTGGCAGACCAACCCGGCCACCCAGATCAAGTGGGGCCTCAGCTACATGAACAGCGACCGCTACGGCAGCCCCTGCGCGGCCTGGTCGTTCTGGCAGGCCAACCACTGGTACTAGAACCTCACGAGGTTCCGCTCGCAACTCCGGGAAGCTCCGCACCGTCCTACGGTGCGGAGCTTCTCGCGTGTACGGTCTTCCGGACAGCACCGGGGGCGTGCGCGGGGTGTTCGGGGGAAGGAAAAAATCCATGTCGAAACTTCCGGGGTGGCTCGGTCGGCTGGGAGCCGAACTGACCGAGATCGGGGCGCGCCTGGAAGAGCGGCGCGCCGAGGACGAGCGCCGTGCCGACGCGGATGCCGTGAGTGTCTCTTCGTCGACACTCTCCACGGCCGTCGCCGAACAGGTGCCGCGTCCACCCGCCTACGCCCCTTCCGTCGCGGCCAAGCCCGATCCGGTGGCCGCCGTCCCCTGGGGGATGCGTGTCGCAGCCGAGGCGGGCTGGCGGCTGCTGGTCCTGGCCGGCACGCTCTGGGTGCTCATGCGGGTCATCAGCGCCGTGCAGCTGGTCGTCCTGGCCTTCGTGGGCGCCCTGCTGGTGACCGCGATGCTCCAGCCGACCGTCGTACGGCTGAGGCGGCTCGGGCTGCCGCGGGGGCTGGCCACCGCGGTCACGGCGGTGCTCGGCTTCGTCGTCATGGGGCTCGTCGGCTGGTTCGTCGTCTGGCAGGTGATGGACAATCTCGACACCCTTTCGGACCGGGTCCGTGACGGCATCGACGAGCTGAAGCGCTGGCTCCTGGACAGCCCCTTCCACGTCACCGAGTCGCAGATCAACGACATCGCGAAGAACCTCAGCGACACCATCGGCACCAACACCGAGGAGATCACCACCGCCGGACTCCAGGGCGTCACGGTGATGGTGGAGGTCCTCACCGGGCTGCTGCTGGCGATGTTCTCGACGCTCTTCCTGCTCTACGACGGGAAGCGCATCTGGCAGTGGGTGCTCAAGCTGGTGCCCTCCCAGGCCCGGCCGGGCGTGGCGGGCGCCGGACCGCGTGCCTGGCGGACGCTGACCGCCTATGTCCGGGGCACGGTGATCGTGGCGCTGATCGACGCGATCTTCATCGGGCTCGGGATCTACTTCCTGGATGTGCCGATGGCGGTCCCGCTGGCCGTCTTCATCTTCCTCTTCGCCTTCATCCCCCTGGTCGGTGCCGTGATCTCCGGCGCCCTGGCCGTGGTCGTCGCGCTCGTCACCCATGGCGTGTTCACCGCGCTGATGGTGCTGATCGTGGTGCTCGCCGTGCAGCAGATCGAGGGCCACATCCTGCAGCCCTTCATCCTCGGCCGCGCCGTACGCGTCCACCCGCTGGCCGTGGTGCTCTCGGTCGCGGCGGGCGGGATGGTCGCCGGGATCGGCGGTGCGGTCGTCGCCGTGCCCCTGGTCGCGGTGACCAACACGGCGGTCGGCTACCTGCGCTCGTTCGGGCCGGGCACAGCCGCGCTGCACGGCCCCGGGCCCCACGGCGCCACGGCGGTCTCGGCCGCTCCGGCGGAACCGCCCGCCGCCCGGCCCCTCCCGGCGGCGGACGACCCCGGGCCGGGTCCCGTCGCCGAGGACGGGGACGACCGGGGCGAGGGCGCCGGAGCGGACCCGCCGGACGACCGGAAGCGGTAGGACGACGACGAAGGGCCCCGTCGACGGTCGGTCGTCGACGGGGCCCTTCTCGTACAAAGATACTGCGGGTCACTGCTCGGCGAGCACGGCCTCGGATTCGAGGGTCACGCCGACCGCCTGGATCACCGAAGCGATCTTGACGGCTTCCTGGATGGTCTCACGGTCCACGCCGGCCTTGCGCAGTACCTGCTCGTGGGAGTCGAGGCACTGGCCGCAGCCGTTGATCGCGGAGACGGCGAGCGACCACAGCTCGAAGTCGACCTTCTCCACTCCCGGCTTGCCGATGACGTTCATCCGCAGACCCGCACGGAGGTTTCCGTACTCGGGGTCCGACAGCAGGTGCCGGGTGCGGTAGAAGACGTTGTTCATCGCCATGATGGCGGCAGCCGACTTCGCCGCGCCGTACGCCTCGGCGGAGAGGTTGGCCTTGGCCTCCGGCTCCAGCTCGCGGAGCACCTTCGGCGAACGCGAGGCGATCGCGCAGGCCAGGACGGTGCCCCACAGCTGCTGCTGGGGGAGCTCGCTGTTACCGATGACCGAACCGAGGTTCAGCTTCAGGTCCTTGGCGAAGTCCGGTACGGCGGACTTCAGTTCGTCGAGTGCCATGTCGTATCAGCTCACTCGCCCGAGAGGAGGGCGACCGGGTCGAGGGTGTTCTCACCCTTGGTCCAGTTGCAGGGGCACAGCTCGTCGGTCTGCAGGGCGTCGAGGACCCGCAGGACCTCCTTGGGGTTACGGCCCACGGAACCGGCGGTCACCATCGTGAACTGGATCTCGTTGTTCTGGTCGACGATGAAGACGGCGCGCTGGGCGAAGCCGTCCTCGCCCTCGATGCCGAGGTCACGCATGAGCTCGTGCTTCGAGTCGGCCAGCATCGGGAAGGGCAGGTCGGTCAGGTCCGGGTGGTCCTTGCGCCAGGCGTGGTGCACGAACTCGGAGTCGCCGGAGAAGCCGAGGATCTGCGCGTCACGGTCGGCGAACTCGTCGTTCAGCTTGCCGAAGGCGGCGATCTCGGTGGGGCACACGAAGGTGAAGTCCTTCGGCCACGCGAAAATGACCTTCCACTGACCCTCGTAGGTCTTGTGGTTGATCTGCTCGAACTCCTTGCCGCTCTCCAGCGACACACAAGCGGTCAGGTCGAACTCGGGGAACTTGTCACCGACAGTGAGCACGCGCACTCCTTGCTGCGTAGGAAATCCCCTTTTGAGGGCGTTCCCGGGGGGTGGACGGTCACCACCCTGGCACACAGTGCATTGATCACGGAAATAGCTACACTCGGCCGGGATGATCGGAGGTGCCTATCAGTGGCGTATGTAAATCAGACTATTAGGGTCAAGCAGCCCAGCCTCTCGCAGCTACGCGCCTTCACGGCCGTGGCGGAGCATCTGCACTTCCGGGACGCCGCGGCCTCAATCGGGATGAGTCAGCCGGCGCTCTCCGGGGCGGTGTCCGCGCTGGAGGTGGCACTGGGTGCCCAGCTCATCGAGCGTACGACGCGCAAGGTGCTGCTCACGCCCGCGGGGGAGCGCCTCGCGGTGCGGAGCCGGGCGGTGCTGGAGGCGCTCGGCGAACTGCTGGACGAAGCCGAGGCGGTGCGCGCGCCGTTCACCGGGACGCTCAGGCTCGGCGTGATCCCCACGGTCGCGCCGTACCTGCTGCCGGCCGTGCTCAAGCTGGTCCATGAGCGCTATCCGGACCTGGATCTCCAGGTGCACGAGGAGCAGACCTCCTCCCTGCTGGACGGGCTGGCGGCCGGGCGGCTGGACCTGCTGCTGCTCGCCGTGCCGCTCGGGGTGCCGGGTGTCACGGAACTGCCCCTGTTCGACGAGGACTTCGTGCTCGTGATGGAAAAGGGGCACCGGCTCGCCGGGCGCACCGGCCTGCCGCGCGAGACGCTGAGCGATCTGCCGTTGCTGCTGCTCGACGAGGGGCACTGCCTGCGCGACCAGGCGCTGGACATCTGCCGGGAGGCGGGGCGCACCCAGGGGGCGACGGTGACGACGACCGCGGCCGGGCTCTCCACGCTCGTGCAGCTCGTGGCGGGCGGGCTCGGGGTGACGCTGCTGCCGCGTACGGCGGTGACGGTGGAGACCGGACGGAACGACGCGCTGTCCACCGGCTACTTCATGGACCCGGCGCCCTCCCGGCGGGTGGCGCTGGCCGTGCGGACGGGCTCGGCGCGGCACGAGGAGTTCGAGGAGCTGGCGGCCGCCCTGCGTGATGCGATGGCGACGCTGCCGGTCCGGGTGTCCGAAGAGGGGTGAGCCGGGGCGGGGAGCCCGGCGAGGTCTCCCCGGGCTCCCCGCGCCGCGCCCGGCCGGGGCTCGGACGGGCCTCATCCCTCCGCTTCGGGCGGCGGCTTCGGCGGTCCGGCCTTCGGCGGTCCGGCCTTCGGGGGCCGGCCG
>NZ_DATMVN010000158.1:0-18759 GCF_035563135.1 Streptomyces sp. | reverse complement strand
CCGTCCGGGCCGCCCCCCATTGCCGAGACGGTGTGCGGGCGCGTCGGCGCGGGTGAGGCGCTGGTCGTGGTCTCGGTGGTGGCCGCCGTGACGGTGCTCGCCGTGCTCCAGCGGCCTGTGCCCGCCGTCCTGTTCGCGCTCGCCGCGGCGGCCGGGGCGCTGCTGGTGCCCGGCCGGCTCGGCGGCCTGCTCGGCTCATGTAGCGGCGGCAGCCGGTGAGCCGCTCGGCCCGTCCGGGCACGTGGGCCGAACTGGACGCATTGCGCGCAGAGAGCGGGGGCACGTCCCTGATGCCGACGTCACCGGCTGAGGCCGCACGGGCCGAACCGCGTAGGTACCCGGGCAGCAGTACGGCACCCACCACGGCCTGGACGGCCGCCATCGTGCAGCTGAGCGGATCGTGCTGCCCCAGCCCCCAGGCCAAGGCTGCGCCAACTGCTGCGGCGCCCAGCCAGGCGATGGCCGCGACCGGCAGCCCGACTCGCACCCGGGCCGTCCCGAAGGAGGCGACGGCCGCTGTGCCCAGCGCGGCAGCCCCAAGGCTCAGCGGGAAGCGCGGACCGGCGGTCGCGGCGAGCAGAAGAAGGACGAAGGCGCCCGCGATCAGGCCGGCCCCTGGTTACACGGCGTTGGGTCTGCGGGTCACTGTCTCTCCGGCTGCGAAAGGCGGGCCACGACCCAACCCCTACTGTGAGGCCCGTAGTTGCCGATACGCTCCCCCACGCCGATGGGACCCCCGGTAGGGCGAGTGCGCGACCCCGCAGCCCGCAGTCGTTTGCGGCCCCTTGCAGTGTGCCGTCGTCGAAAGGGCTGCCCACGTTCAATGAAGCGGGCCACCCAGATGGCTCTCACCGGCAAACGCTTCCCGGCAGGTGGTCGGCAGTGGTTCGAGAGCGAATTTCCCCATGTACGGCGGGCGACGGTGCTGTCCTTCGGTTTCGGCACCGTTGTCGTAGGCCTGGCGTAGCCGCGCGGCGGCTTCGTGGTAGGTCTCGGTCCGGGTGTCAAAGGTGATCTTCATAGCTCCTACTCAGTCAGGGTCTCCAGGGCTGTGGAAAGCTGGTCGAATTCGGATTCCGTGCTCGGGGCGACGAGGCGCAGTCCGGGGACGCAACCGGGTGAGGTGCGGGTGAACAGCCGGGCGGAGATGCCGTGGGTGTGGAGGTGGTCCAGGACCGGATAGGGATGCTCCAGGTGTACGAACCGGTAGTGGATGTTCGACGCGGTAACGGCGGGACCGAACCGGGTGGTCAGCAGCGTTTGCAGTCGGCGGCCGTCTGCGGTGATCCGCGCGAGGGCTGCGGGCAGCCAGGTAGCGTCCCGCAGGGCAGCATGGGCCAGGGTGATGTCGAGGAGCGACAGCGGCCAGCTTGGCAGTTCCGCCTGTACGGACTGGCGGAGGCGGGTGTGCCGGGTCCACAGCATGCCGGCCCGCGTGGCGGTAATTCCGTACGTCTTGCCGGTTGACTGCAGGACGACCAAGTTGGCAACGTCGGCGCCGGCCAGGCTCAGGCCGTTGCCCTGGAACTCGATGTATTCCTCGTCGACGATCAGGACGGTGTGAGGGTTGTCCTGGCAGGCCCGAATCAGCTGGGCGCGCGGCAGGTAGTGGCCCAGCGGATTGCTGGGGTTGGAGAGCACCACATAGTCGTGGGTACGCATGGCGGCGCGCAGGCGTCGCAGGCGTAGCTCTGCGGTGTCCCGTACCCCGTCGGCCGGTCCCTTGAAGTCGGCGTAGGCGAGAAGCCGCATCGTTTCGGTGTACTCGGGAGTGATGACGGCGACATTCGACAGGCGCAGCAGGCGCGCGAGGATCACGAGGAACTCGGTCACCCCACGGCCTGGGAGCATGTCCTGCTCGTTGACGCCGAGCCGGTCGGCGAAAGCCTCCAAGTAGAGGCGCTCCGCGTGGTATGGGGGGGCCGGCGCTTCGTACGGCGGAGGCATCAGCCGGTGGGTGTGGTGGTCGAGGAACTCGTGCAGGTGGGCTACGGCAGTGGGGGGTGGGCCGAGACGGTTGGTGCACAGGCTTAGGTTGAGGGTGATCAGCCCGTCGGGGAGGTGGGTGAGGTCGCCGCCCTGTACCCGGCTGGGATCACACTGAATCTGCTCAGCGCTCACAACTGTTTCCTTTGCTAGGGGCGGATGATAATGGTGGTTGCTGTTCAAGGGCGCGCGGGATGGGCACCCTTGAGCACGGGGTCACTGACTGTCGGTTTGGTGCGGGGTCGACTTCGAGCTGCGGTGGTAGGAGCCGGTGTGGGCGGACTCGACATTGAGTGCTGCCGGTTATGGTGCGGCGAGAGGCGGGGTGCTCGGGGCGGCCAGAGCCTTGACGTCAGTGAGGGCAACTGTGGCCTGGGTGGCCGCGCGGGTTGAAGAGGCAATGTGCAACTCCACACCCCCCTCGACCTGGCTCAGGCGTGACGCGCACTGCGCGGGTCCGGTGCCGCGGACGATCCAGTGCGCGAGGCGGTCTCCGTAGGTGGCTGCTGGCGGCGCAGCTACATGAGCTCCCGGCTCCGCGGTAGTCTCTAGCCGTTCCACCCAGGGCTGTTCGGTGAGCTGGCTGGGAAGGGTCAGGCGCTGTACGACGCCAGCTTGGTCCGGGTACAAGAACTGGATTGCTGCGCTGAGTTCGCGAGTGTGTGCCAGTTGCGGGCGGGCGCCGGTGGCGATGTCGGCCGCGATCCGTGCCAGGTCCAGGCCGAGGGCCTCGTTGATCAGTACGTGTAGCAGGTCGCCTCCGATCCTGCCGTTGATCTCAACGATGCGTGGTCCGCGGGCGGTGAGCATGACCTCGATGCACAAGGTCCCGCGGGTCACACCGACGGCGTTGACTGCGGTCGTGATCAGGTGGGCCAGCTCAGGGTCGGTGAGCAGGGGGTCGCGGGCGTCGACGCAGTGGCCGTATTCCTGAGCAGTGGGCGGGGGGCCGACGGTTTTGCGGGTGACGGCAATGATGCGGCTCTCCCCCGGGCCGAGGACTGCCGCTTCCACGCTGATCTCCGGGCCGTCCAGGAATTCCTCGACCAGGACGCCGTGAGGGCCGTAGGCGTCAAGACCGAGGACGGTCTCGTGGCTGGCTCGCTCAAAGGCGTCCCGCACCTCGGAGGGGGTGTTGGCGCGCATCACTCCGGCGCTGCCCGCCTGGGCGCGCGGTTTGACCATGACGGGGAAGCCGTGTGCCACGGCCCAGGCGACGGCGGCTTCGGCGTTGTCGGCCAGGACCGCGCGGGCGGAAGGAACACCGTGCACGTCCAGGAGGTAGCGAGTGGTGGATTTGTCCCGGCATGCCTCCATGGACTGAGGGCTGGTGCCTGGTAGGCCCAGCTGTTGCGCGAGAAGTGCTGCAGTGACGACGTGGTTTTCCATATAGGTCAGCACGCCGCTCAGGTCGTGGTGCGCGGCGTAAGCCTTGACCGCAGTTGCAGTGGCTTCGGTGTCGGCGAGGTCGACGGTGATGTGATCGGTTAGGTAGGGGCGGGCCCAGTCGGGTGCTTCCGCGTCCGCGAGGACGACCGGGTAAGCGGCGGCGATACTCGCCAGAGGGTCGCGGCGGTAGGCGGCCGAGGCAGCGGTGGTTCCACCGGCTCCGAGGAGCAGCAGGGACGTGGGTGCTTCGGGCATGGAAGAGCTCCGTGTGATCGGGGGATCTAGGTGGGTGAAGTGCGCTGGGTCATAGCTTTCAGAGGGAGGCAGGCGGCTGCTCCGGCTAGGCCGCAACCGGTCAGGGCCAAAGCGACCAGGAGATGGCCGCCTGAGACCAGGCACCATCCCGCGAGCAGGGGGGCCAGCAATACGGCGGCGGCCAGGGTGGTCCCCCAGATTCCGGCGTACAGGCCGCGTGAGTAGGCGGGGGAAATCCGGTTGAGAATGTCGGCCGCGGCAACGAAAGCGATGATCTCGCCGGGAACGGCCAGGACCACGGCGGCGGCGTAGCCTGCGGAGGTGGAGGCGAAGCCAGCCGACCCCATTCCCACACCCAGCACCACGGATCCCGCCGCGAGCAGGCCGACCATGGGGGAGGGGCTGCAGGCGCGGCGTGCCAGCCAGCCGTTCATCAAGGGCGAGAGGATCAGCACTGCTGCGGCGCCAGCGGCCTGGGACCATCCGTAGGCCGAGGGGGGCAGGCCGTCCTCGGCCATCATCAGGGGTAGGACCGCGTACAGGGCGGTGACCGGTATGAAGGCGAAGACGCTCGCGAGCCACAGCAGGACGAGCTGCGTATCGCGGAAGGCGGCCCGGCAACTGCCTTGCAGAGGGGCGGCGGTGTCGCGGCGTACGCCTGTGGGGACGGTCTTCAACACGATGACCGCGAACAGGGCGCAGACGACGGCGTTGACGAGGAAGAGTGCGGGGAAACCGAGTGGGGCCGCGAGCATGCCTCCGATAGCGCCCGTGGCGGCGGCGCCAAGGTTGGTGGCGAAGTGCCGCCATCCGGCGATGCGGGCGCGGGTGGGCTCGTCCGGCACGGTGTCGGCGATGACAGCGGACACGATCGGTCGCGGAGCGTCGTAGACGAGGCCGGCGACGAAGGAAGCCGCCGCCAGTGCGGGGACGGTGGGGCTCTGCGCCAGCACGGGGAAGACGACCGCGGCCGTGGCCATGGCACCGGTCAGGGTGGCCCGGCGCCCTATGCGGTCGGCGAGAGCGCCGCACGCGAGCTGGCCCGCGAGCCATCCGGCGCCGAACAGCGCCAGGATCAGGGGGATGGTCTGGGCCGCAACCCCGCGCGCGGCAAGGTGGTAGGCGAGGTAGGGATAGACAAAGCCGGCGGCCCGGACGAGGAAGGTCCCCACCAGCAGCGCCCAGACGGCAGCAGGCCAGGGTTGCCCGTGGGAGGTGCTTGAGTCCGCTGAGGGTGGGCTCGTCGGGCGCGGTCGAGCAAGTAGCAATTTTTGAGGCATTGCCCTCTTCCGGGTCGCGGTGTGGCGTGCGGATCGATAGCAACAGCGAAAGCCCAGGACGGCTAGGGGCAGACGAACGCATAATCAACTTCTCCCGTCCTGCGGGAGATGAATGCTTCACTGACCCGCCTGACGGTTTGAACAGGCTCGTCACCAGCGGATCTGCCCACACGGCGGCACGCGGACGCAGGGATGGACGAACTATCCCTCAAAGTTGGGTCCCGGGCATCGGTCCAAGCCAGTGGTCACGGCTGATGCCGCACGGCCAGTGCCCTGCGCTGGGGTTGGCGGATAGCGGATGATGTTGACTAGCAGTTCCGGGGCTTCCGTGGAGCGGAGAGGAGCGGTTGATGACTCAGGCCCA
This sequence comes from Streptomyces sp., assembly GCF_035563135.1. GTDB lineage: Bacteria > Actinomycetota > Actinomycetes > Streptomycetales > Streptomycetaceae > Streptomyces. The sequence goes on along the minus strand of NZ_DATMVN010000158.1, from coordinate 13,485 downwards.
TGTGGCGAGCGAGCGGGTGACGGGACGGGTGTGGACCGTACGTCTGGACGCTGCGGGGCGCGGCGCGGCAGCCGTGAAGGTCACCTGCAGTCGCGCTGCCTGCAAACCGCAACGCTTGGACTCCGCCGCTCAGGGTCGAGCCTTCGCCACTAACCATCTGAAGGCCCACCTGCGGGCCGCTGGAGAACCGCGACGCGATGCGTCGTGTGCATGCCGCGCGGAAGGTTGCCAGGCGCATTCCCAGAAGGGCGGGCAGGGGCCTGCGGGCGGGTCTCTACGCTGCGGAGGGGCGGTGGTGCTGGCCGTCGTCACCGATCCGACCGGGCGCTGGTGGCGGGCATGGGAGTGTTGTTCACGCTGCGCGGCGGCCCATCCCGTCGCCCGCGTGGTGGCCACCGCCCCCGCCGTGGAGGCAACCCCTGGCTCCGACGCGGGTGATGGTCCCGTGCGTGCTGCCGGGGCCGGGGTGGGGGCGCCGGTCTTCTCTGTCGCTGCACCGGGGAAGGAGGAAGGCGGCGGGAAGCGGCTGCCCACGCCCCGAGCGGCCGCGTCAAGGTCTCGCCGGGCCAAGCGGTGGGGGAAGATCGCGCAACGCGTGGTGCCGCATGATCTACAACCGGTACTGCGCGACGAGCTCATCGAACTCGGAGACGCATATCGGTCCTACCAGCAGTTCAACAAGCCCGACTTGGAGTTGCTGGCCAGCCTGCATGATCGCAAGGCGCGCGCCTTTCTCACCTGGGCGGATGTGACAGGCGACGGAAGTCTGCGGGCCGAAGCCAGGCGTGCCGGGCAGGCGGCAGCCAACGCTCGTCTTCAGCAGGAGCAACGCACCGGCCAGGGAGCCGTTGCGCGGGTACTGACCGGGCCGAACCAGTGGGCGCACGCCCGTACGGTGCTCGCCTACGTCCGTGATCACGCGCCGGTTCCGGGGCCGGAGGGGCGCCTGCTGACGCTGCTCCTGACATTGCGTACCGCGTCCAGGGGCGGTGGCAACGTCACCGGCCTGGATGTGCACGGTCTTCCTCTGGGCGATGCCGAACAGCTCCTCCAGGGCTTCGTCGACGCCGGCTGGCTGCGGCTGCCCGGGACAGCGGCCGATCTCCTGGCCTCCACCTCCGAGAACCCCACTCATGTCATCGTGCCCTCGCTCCTCCCTCACGGCGGCGGTCGCGGCCCGTTCGATTTCGGCAAGGCGGCCCGGGCCAAGCTGTCCGGGTGGACGCAGAAGGCTGTCGGCGAGCGCACGCTCCGGAAGAAGAAGGCACCCGCCGCGGTGCGGCTGCTCGCGCTCGCTTGTGCCGCGCACAGCAGCGCGGACGGGCGTTTGGGCCCGTTCGGGCGGGGGCTTGAGATCGAGACGCTGGCCGGGTTGTGCGCAGTCGACTCCAGCCAGCTCGGGGACCTGGTGGAACAGTTGACCGTCGTCGAGTGGCTTACGAACGTGTCGGTGTCCGACACGCACGTCAGCGGCCGGCTGTGCGACCGAGTCCTCGCCCTCAGCTGCCCGATGCCGTCCGCGTGAGGGCGGGGATAGTGGAGGCTCCCGTCCGGAGGCTGGGCCGCACAGGAGGCGATGGGCCACTTTCGGGCATGAACACCAGGCGGTGACCGAGCTGGAGGTGTCCTGGCGCGGCGCGCAGGACCATGCACGCCACCTCGGCACCTCGCACCTGGAGCCGATGGTTGCCCGGCAGCTGGCGACGGCGGTTGGTCTGGTTGCTGTCGTGCAGGGCGCCGCGAGCGAGACAGAGAAGGCGCTGGCATACGAGCGGATCCGGAAGATCCGCCGTCAGATCGGCTCTGGCGTTCGGATTCCTCAGCAGGCCGAATTGGCGATCACGCGCATGGCCCGTCCCTCCCTGACCGCTGCAGCTGACGCCGCACGGCCGTAACGGCCACCTGCCAAGGGAGTTGCCCTTCTGACGCCGGAACCCTCTTGAATGGTCCTTGCTTGCTGATCGACTGTGGGCGGGTTGTGCGTGGAGCACCTGGTGCTGCCGGGCCGGTCTCCGCACATCGGAACAGGAGGAGTGAAGACGGTGTCGGCACAATTCAGGGTCCGGGCAGGCCAGGAGTACCTGTCGTGCGCCCTGCCGAGGAGCTCAAGCGAAGCAGTGTCCCCACAGGTCCGGATCCGGGTCGTTGAGGACCCGCAGTCTGGGTGGCACAAGGCAGACATCGTCACTGTCCGCAGTGACGGCCGTGCAGTCAACGCACGGCGCATCGAGATCAGCCAGCTGCACGCCTCTGCCACAACCCGGCGCGGTACAGAGCGCAGGACCGGCTACTACCTCACCGCCAGCGCCCCCGTGCAGGCGGCCGCCAGTGCTGCGGTCCACCCACATCGAGTACGTCTCTTCGGCGGCCGCAACGTCCATGCAGCTCGCACTGCACCTGCCGTCGTCTCTCCTGAGCCGAGCGCTTCGGCTCCTACAGCAGAGTATTCAGCCGGCGAGGCGCTCTTCGCGTTGTCCCCTCCCGCAGAACACCAGCCGCCCACAGCATCCGTCACTGCATGCGGCTACTACCTGGACGCCGGTGCCCAGAACCACTGGCTCGCCGGTACAGCCCCAGTAACCTGTCCGGCCTGTGCCCAGGCTCTGGATCCGGAGGCCCCGCGGTGAACGACCACGCCACGAGCCTGGCCAAGCCGGGCCAGGCTGTCGAAGCGGTGCCTCCGGATGCATCCGGTGTGCCGTGGGCCATCGCTGGAGCAGCCCTCGTCGATGAGTGGATGGCTGACTTCACCTGGGGCACCGTGCCCTTGAACCAGTACATCTCCCACGTGGACGTCGCCGTCAACGGGGACTCGGCCCGTACGCTCTGGCGCAGCGCGCACCCCGCGTGGTCGCTGCCCGCGCATCCGCCGTTGGCGGGGCTGCCACCGCTTGACGACGCCTTGTTCAACATGGGGCATCCGGTGTGGCTGGAGCTGGCCGACGCATGGCGGCTGGAAGGCCGGTGGCTGCACCCCGAGACCCGGTTCTCCATCGACCAGCTCACTCTTGCCGAAATTCGGGCCGGTCTCCTCATCGGCTGCCGAGACCGCTCCATCCCGACCGCTGCCCGCCGCTACGACCCGCAGCGGGATCCCGTGCTGACTGATCAGGGCCTGATCGCCTTTCCCCTGCGGGGGTGGCGCGCCGCCGAACTACTCTACGACGGGCACGGAGCGGAGGCGGCGATGCTGCTGTGCGCGGGAACCGCGTTGGCGGAGGCGGCCGTGCACGAGGCGTTCGAGATGCACCAGTCAGCTCCCGGCCAGCCGGTGCTTGACCCGCACACTCCCGGGGTCCGCGTGGACGTCCTTGTTCGCTGGCGTTGGCCGTGGGGCGCCCGTGACCGGCTTCGCGCACGCGGGCTCATAGCCCCGGCGGTGCTAGCCCGCGTTGGCGCTCTGGAGCAGGCTCTCCGTCCGTTGCTGGGTGTCTGCGCTTCAGCGTCTCGGGTGGGCGCGGGCCTGCTCAGAGCCGGGCAGTTGCTCGTGGGGGCGCACGGCGGCGGTAGTCGGTCGCGGGGGGCAGCGTCGCGGATATGGCCTGTGCTTCGAGTCGGTCCCGGAGGTCGGTGAAGATGTCAGCCATGCGCCGCGCATGGGGCAGTGGATCCAGTCTGGGGTGGGCCCATTCGCTTCCGGGGAAGAGGTGGGCCCGGCCGGGGAAGGCGGCCAGCAGTTCCGTGAACTGGTCGTCGCACCAGGAGGGCACCCACGACCCTGACCGGCACAGGAATACGGCATCGAACGGCAGCGCTGCCTCACCGCCGTCGTCGACGGTCGTGTGCAGGGGGATCATGGGCGGGTGGGAGTCGCCGTTCGGGCGCCAGGCCGGGTAGGTGAGGGCAAGACGGCTGCCTTTGGCGTGGTGGACGAGCATCCAGTCCTCGCACGAGAACTCTCCCGACTCGGCCCATTCCTCGAAGGACGCCGGACCGTACTGGTGGGGGTAGCCGCTGTCGTGGTGGGCGTCGAAGAGGTGCACGTCCTGCCACGCGGTGATCTCCAGATCGAACAGCGCGTAGTGGCGCGGGCTGAGCCGGCCTGCGTAAAGGTTGGAGTCCGCGTAGAACAACGGCGGGTTGTCACTGGTGAAGGTGAACCGTTCCCAGAAGTTCTCGTATCCCTCGCAGCGAGGCGGCTCGATGCCGGCCCGCAGAAACCCCTCCGCACGGATCGGCCAGATGATCTCGCGCAGCAGTTGGTTCTCCGCGTGGGCCCAGTCGTACAGAACTGCATCCCCGCGGTGCGGAGCGGCAAGCCCCTCGTAGGGGTTGTGGAAGAAGAAGTCGAAGTCGACTACGAGCAATCGGCCTCGCGGCTCTCCGGACGCCACGCTCTCTCCTCCCTCCCACCGAACAAGTCCAGAGGCATCTTCGCAGGCTGCGGAGAGGGACCGGGATGAGGCGTGCGCTGGGTCCCGTCGTACGGGCAGGGTGCTCCTACGCGTCCCGCGTCCCAGGCGGTATCTGATGCATGGCCTGGTTTCCTCAGACTTAGAACCGCCTCCGGCCAGAATCCGAAAGCCCTACTCTGAGGGCATGAACGCTGAACCGACCAACGCCTGCCCACGCTGCGCTGGGCCTCTTCGCGCCTTCCCTAAGGACGCCGGGAGCAGGTCCCGGATCGTAGTGGAGCGCGACATCAGCGTCTGCGGGCCATGCGGGCAGGACGAGGCCGTGCGCGAGCGTCTCGGGCTGGCGCCGGTTCCGCCCGGGGAGTGGCCGTGGCGCGAGCCTCTGCTGACGTGGAGTGACCTGGCTCGCCCTGGAAAGCGGTGAGTGCCCGGCAGCCGGGGTGCCAAGCGGAAGCCGTGGAACGAGATATCCTCCTTCCAGGCGTATCCGTCATACGTGCCTCGGCAGGGCCCATCACCTGCTGGAGGGTGAACCGAGCCGCCGCTCGGGGGCGGGGTGATCATCGGCGCAGTCTGTAGGTTCCGTACGCCCTGGCGTCGGTCGAGATGGGCGGCCTCGCCGGGATGTACAGGAGCTGATCATGACCTCCCCCAAGTCCCGCCGGCCCAACCCGACTCATCAGCGGCGCATCGCGCGCGAGTTGAGGAAGATCACCCCTCAGATCGGCCACCAGGAAGCCCTGCGTCGAGTTACGCAGGCCCATGAGCTGGGGCTGCTGCTGGCCGTCCTGGACCAGGCCGGCATCCGGCAGGCAGCTCAGGCTCTCGCCTCCGGCCTCCCCTGCGCCCGCCCTGCGAGCGCTGCAGAAGATCAGTTCGGCCTTGCGGTCCAACCCTTCACACCGCTCGGCACTGCGCGTTTGTTCGCGGAGCGCTACCGCACTCGGTTCCGTCATGCGACGGGACTGGGATGGCTGTCCTTCGATGGGCACCGGTGGGAGATCCTGGCTGATGACAGGCTGCCCCGGCTCGCAGCCGCCGAGTTCCTCGAGGAGTTGGCCCGACAGGTTGTGCCTGATTCGTCTGCCGAACCGTGGTGGGACAATTCAGCGACCGCGTGGCGAGACCTGCTGACCCTGACTGCGGCGACGGAGGAGATCACGGTCGATCCGCTGATGCTCGACTCGGACCCCTTCATGCTGTGCACCCCGGAGGGCCTGGTAGATCTGGCATCCGGCAGCCGACGCGCGGCAGATTCACGCCGGGATTTCGCCACCCGCTGTACGAGCGTGGTCCCCGACAGTCGGCCGACTCCGCTCTGGGACCGATTCCTCCTCGACGCCTTCGGTGACGGTATGGAGGGTCAGCGGATCCGTGATTACCTGCAGCTTCTGCTGGGCTACTCCCTCACGGGCGACGTCAGCGGCCGGGTGATTCCTCTCCTGAACGGGGCAGGCCTGGGTAAGTCGACCTTGCTGGCCATCGTGGCCGAGGTCATGGGGTCCTACGCCAAGGTCGCTCCCGGGAGGGCCCTCGGCGGTGTCGGAGCAACCGATCTGGTCGGCCTGCGTGGTGCTCGCCTGATCGTTGTCGAGGAGCCGCCGTCCCGGTTGCCCGTTGCGCCGGAGGGCGTTCATACGGTGCAGCAGCAGTGGGCTGCTCCGTTTCAGATGCGGCTCGCCACCCATGTTTGGTTCGTCGCACATCACGTCGGCTTGCAACCAGAGAGCATGCAGGAACTGATCAGGTCCATCCCCTTCACCCAGTCCCCTTCCCAGCTCGACCCGGGGCTGGGACGCCGTGTCGTCCAGCAAGAAGGGCCGGGTGTTCTTCAGTGGATGCTGACCGGAGCCCGGCGCTACATCGAGCGCCACCAGGCCGGCGGCTCCGCTCCTCTCGCGGCGCTGCCCGCTCCCGCGCCCTCGTATCTCCCCGACCCGATCGGCCAGTTCCTGGAGGAGCGCTGCGTGAAGGACACCGCCGGCCGGACAGGCCTGGCCCAGCTCCGCGCCGCGTATGCCCACTGGTGTGAGCAGAACGGCCTGTGGCCCGTGCCTTCCCGCGTGATGATTGAGCAGATCCTGTACGTGCTGGACGTAGGCACCTTGGTCAAGAGCAACGGGCGCCGATACTTGCGGGGTCTGACGCTGCGCGAGTAGAACGGTCGTGATCGAATGCGCTGCCGCCCACGCCCGCCGCGGTTCGGTTCTCAGCGGGCGGGAGTCAGCCGATCTGCTGGCGCGACGCCGTCCCAGAATCCCGCGCGCAAGTGGACTCGGTGTTCTTCGCTGATCTCCTCGTTGCCGATCATGCCGAAGCGGGCGGCATAGCGCAGGAGCTCGCCGTCAAGAGAGCGAGGGATGCGGGGGTTGGCCTCGGCGAGCCGGTCGATGAGCTCTGCGGCCTGGTCGTGTGGCAGTCGCTGGGTCCAGCGAGTGGCGAAAGTGCGGCCGACCTCTCTGGGCTCGCCGGTGACCTGGGTCATGTCGTACTCGCGGTCCGCCCATTCCTGTTCGGAGGTGGTGAGATCGCTCAGGAGCGGAAGCCCGACGTCGGAGTCGACCCAGCCGGTGTCCGAGGACCAGCGCAAGGCGGCCGGGGGCGGTGCTGGGCGGTGGGCCAGCGCCCTCGGGGTGGGGATCCGGGGCGCAGCCGGGAGAGACTCGGGCTCGCCGTCCGGTTCGGCGCACTCGCGCGAGGGCTGGGCTGGGCTGTCGGTCTCCTGCTGGGCCGCGGGTGAACCGGCGGCCTTGATGGCCTGTGTCAGCCAGGCGCGGTCCAGCAGGTGCCGCTCGTCGGCCTCCGCCACCAGGTCTTCGGACTGGTTGTACTCGCCGTCGGCGGCCTGGACGGCCCACAGGTGGATGGCCACACCATGATCCTTGGCTGCCATCACCCCGGGCAGGAGGTCTCCGTCGCCGGTGATCAGGACGATGTCGCTGCAGGCGTGGTTGCGGGCGAGCTCGGTCAGCTGGGCGTGCATGGCCGCGTCCACGCCTTTCTGCTGGAACCGTCCTTCGACCCGGGTGAGCAGGCCCAGGCGCACCGTGACCCGGGGCATCACCCGCAGACGACGGTGCTCAGGCTGGGGCACTCGTTCGGGGGCCCCGTCGAACCAGTAGATACGCAGGAGCGGCTGCCCGGTATCGGCCTCGGCGCGCTGGCGTATCTGTTCGATCAGCTGCCCATGGTCGACGGAGAGCCGCGACCGTGCCGCGTCACCCGTCAACAGGGTCGCGGCCGCGCCCAGGAGATATCCGGCGTCCACTAGGACGATGCAGCGGTCCACGTTCCCCCCTCGACCGTGAGCAGTCCCTACTCAGCCGGTAGTCCATCACATGCCGCTCTCGCGGACTCGCCGTTTACGGGGCTTCGGGCGGCACTCCTAGACCGCTGGGCTGCCCGCTTCGGGTTCTGCGGGCAGGCGGATCCCCCAAGCCGCCCGTGTCGCAGCGGTGAGGGCCGGCGGCAGGGGGTCGGGCTGGGGCGGATCCGGAATCTCCTCCAGGCGGCAGACGTGCCATCGCCATCCGTCGCTCGCGCTGTGCCGGGCGGTCACGACCCGGTCGTATCCGTCGCCGCTTGCACGGCGGGCCGTCTGCACTGCCTTGGCCAGGGCGATCAGGAACTGCGGCGGGAGGTCCTCGGGCCGTGACGGGGGCGTGCGCGGGTTCCAGACGGTATCGGTCCCGTTGACGAGCACGGCTGCGGCGTCCAGCTGGAAGATCTCATTGGCCTTGTCCGCGCGGAGCAGGCGCGCGGCGCTGTTCCCTTCCCGGTAGCCCTCGGTGTAGATCCAGACAGTGCCGTGTGTCACGGGCTCTCCTCTGAACAGGTGCTGGGACTGTGTGGGTGGGATGGCCGACATGTCCCTGCTCCACCATCACTCCCCTACGGCTGCTGACGCGTCCTTGTGCGCCTGGCATAGGGATCTCACGATCGCGAAGGAACAGAAGGCGAAGGCCACGCGGCCCATGGGGCGGGCAGGTACCTTCGTCTCTCCCGTCTGGTGGGCGGGTCAGGGAGGCGCGATGCCCGCCCGGTGGTCGACTTGGTTCGTGTTGCCAGCAGATGTGTCCCTCTGTGTCCCTGCCTGCCCTCTACAGGGCGTCCAGAGGCCTTGGATGGGTGAACGCGGCGCGTCGGCGGTGGGCATATTGCCGTCAGCTGTGTCCCTGTGTGCCCCTGCGCCTGGTCACCGACGCTCAGGTGTCCCCCACGTCGTCGCCGCGCCCGTGATCACGCGTACTTGCCCGTACCGGGCTGGGCGTACTGCTGGGCACCGAGGTGCTGCTGGTGCCGTAGAGCCTCGGCCGGCGAGGCCTGGGACTGGTGGGGCACCGGGCCCGGGGTCGGAGGCGGAGGCGGAGGCGAACTGAGACGGCCGAGGATGCCGAGTGGACCGAGGCGCCCGGGGTCACCGCCAGCCATCCGTTCGGCTTCCTCCGCTCTGCGTACGGCATCCTCCGCAACCCGTTCGTGCGGAATGATTTGGGCGCGGCGCTCCAGTTCACTGGAGATCGGGTGCAACTGCTGCTGGGCGGGCTGGGTACTCCGTCGGGCCGCCATGGCCTGCAGGAGGCTGGAGGTGACTTCGGCCCGCCAGAAGCTGAGCTGCTGGTCGGAGAGCCTCGTCATCGAAGGGCTGCAGGCCATGCGGTTCAGCGCGGCCTGCGCATCCTGGTAAGTGATCGGCAGGTGTCCGGAGGCGATCGCCGTGTCGCGGCGCATCGGATTGGACTCGGGTGCCAGCCGGTCTGCCCAGGTCAGGATGGCCGTGCGCAGCTCGACCGCCTGGGCCGAGGTGTACCCGTAAGCCGCGAAGCCCTCGTCGGGAACCTGAGCCACCTGTGCGAACGCCTGGTAGAGGTCCTGCTGGAGTTCGCTCTCTGGGCGGCCCTGGTGCTGGGCGAGCCCGGTGATGTACAGGCTGATGTAGCGGTCGGCGTTGGCCTGACCCATGTGCTCCTGGAGCAGCCCCAGGTCGATGAAGTCCTTCGTGCTCAGGCGGTTCTGCAGCGCTTCGAGCTTGCGGTAGAGGCACTCGCTGATCGCGGTCACCGGCATCCCGTCGCGGGTGACCGGCTTGAGGTAGCGGGTGACGCAGACCATCTGCACGTTGACCGTGCCGTGGTCAGGGTGGCTGACGACCATCTCGCCGTTCTGCGCGGTCGCCATCTCGTCGGTAACCCCCCACGTCGTGGCCTGCTCGACGTGGTAGCCGGCCGCCTCCAGCGCCTGGGCGACTTCGTGGCGGACGGTCTCGGCGTCGTCCAGGAGCTGGTTGACGAAGAGGTCCACGTCGTCGGAGTCGCGGGCGCCCCTGACACCGTGGATTTGCATGGCCAGGCTGCCTGCCAGGCTGTAGCCCCGTTTGCCGCAGGCTGCAAGTGCCAGGCTGGCGACCTCCATCTGCTGTTCGTTTCTCACGCGCGGGGGCTCTGGAGCAGCTCGGGGAAGCGGTCCTCCCAGACCCTCAAGAGGGAGGGCGGCCCGATCCTCTGGGGCCACATCTGCTGCAAGAGTTCCCGGTTGAGGAGCTGACGCTGCTGACCGGCGGTACCGGTGAGCAGCAGCCTGCGATAGAGCTGGAGGCGGTGCCAGGCGTGGCCGAGATCGATGCGGCCGGAGAGCTCGCGATCCGCGAGACGGGCAGGAACCTCCACTGAGCCGCTGGAAGGGCCTTCAAGGTCATCGAGGGAGGCCACCGCCTCGAAGCCCTGTGAGGCGAGCCAGTCCCCGGCCTCCGCCGAGATCATCGCTGCCCCGATGTCAGGGGCCAGGTGTCCCTGGCTCACCGCCCGGCGTACACCTTGGTTCTGCGCGGCCCGAGTCTGGGCGGCCCCGTCGAAGTCCGGGACGGGGAAATCCATGTCCATCGACATCGCCGCGTTCTCCTTCTGCCTGCTCGATCTATGTACCTGGGGACGGATGCCGTCCATCCTGCCGGTCGCGGCGAGCCGAGCGGGAACCCGCGAGCGCTCCGCTATGGGCGGGTACCGGTGGGCGGTACGCCGGTGCGGGGGCTTCCCGCGGGGCGGGAAGCAGCAGCGCGGGTGAACCGACACTGACGGTGCTGCTCCTTGTGCCCCGCTCGGCGTCCGCTGGCTATCGGGCCTGAGTTACGCACCATGCTGTGGGCCACGTCACCCCTGGTGTGGGCCTGCGGAGCGGAACCCCCGCGGGCTTGCCACGACACTGCACCGCATGAACTTACGACAGGTCACTGCTTGCCCCCAGCCGGCCGAGTACACGACTCTTCGCCGCCGCAAGCGCGCTCTCGCCTGGCAGATCTACACCTGCCGCCCCCACCGCCCCCTGCCCGACTGGTCCGGCAACCTTCGTCACCTCGGCGCTGACGAAGAGCATCCCGAATGCGGCACTGTGTACGACCATCGGCCACACGCCGAGATGATCGTGTCGCATCTGCACGGTTGGATGGGCGCGGCCGGCTACCCGAGTGGCAGTCCGGAGCCAGATCCCGACGACTGGCAGACTCACCTGAACAACGCTCGGTCGTTCTATACCCATGTACGTAGTACAGACCTTCTTGTAGTCATCGACCGTGCCTTCGCTTCGGATGGATCGATGACCGACACCCTCGCGGTACTGGCCGATGCCGAGACTGCGGCCGCGCGGCAGGGTCGAAGGTGACGGATTGGTCCTCGGGCAGGGAACCTTGGTGAGCAGGTCTATGCCATCCCGTCAGCCCGGGTGAGGAGAACTCGAACCCCGTCAACGGGGGCCGATGCTCTTGGCCCGGTCACTGGCTGGGGTCGTCATCGGGGGCCACCCCCTCGTGAGGGATGGCCCCCGACGAGGAAGTGCAGGGGCCCGCCACCCCGAGGGCCCGGACGAGGGTTGGGACCGGGCGTCAGCTCCCCTTCGTCTGCCAGTCCCGCAAGTACCCTGATGCCTCCTACAGTTGACTCACCAGCCCGGTTGAGGTGAGGGGGATCCGATGCCTGGTTCCAGCGCTGAGGTCTGGCGGGGGCGAACAACTTACGGACCGTGTCTGGTCCGTGTGGTGGACACCCGGATCTGGTGGACGGACGGCTTCCTGCAGGCAGCCCCACTCCTGCGTCCCGGCGGGCGAGCGGGGCGCAGCTACCGCCTGTAGTTGTCCTACCCGCGCGTGCTGGTCACCGAGGTGCGCGGGCTCTTGTCCTTGTACGCCCGCGGCGAGCAGCACGTGGAGTTGCTGCGGCAGGCCGAGGTGCCCGCGCTGCCGGCCGGCCGCGAGAAGGCCGAGGCGGTGGTGCTGGATTGGCAGCGTCGCCTTCATGGTCCGGGCGGTGAGCCAGTGAGGGTCGCGGACCCGGTTGGTCCATCAACTGGCCTGGTCCTGCAGCCGGTGGGGAACGCCTTGGCGCGGGGCGTGGTGAGTCCGCGGCGGCTGCGACCGGTCGTCTCTGAGCCCAAGACACCTGCAGGTCTGGGCGGTTGACGGTACGGGCGGCTCGCGTCAGCAGTCTTGCTGTGAATGTGCCCCTGGGTGTCCCTGTGTCCCTGAACGGCGGGTCTGGTGTTCAGCTCGCCCTTGGACTGCGTGCGGCCGGTGGCCGTGCCGACTTCGACTGAGGCCTGGGCGTTCTCCAGCAGATGACGTCACGATGTGACGCTGGGGCGGCGGCGCAGCAGGGCTCGGCGTTCCCTTTCCGTCATGCCACCCCACACGCCGAACCACTCGCGTTGGTCGAGGGCGTAGACCAGGCATTGCAGCCTGACCGGGCAGGCCGTGCACACTGCCTTGGCTCGGTTCTGTGCGGCCCCGTCTCGAACAGGGTCTCCGGATCTGTGACCCTGCACGCGGCCTCGCCTCGCAAACTCAGCGATGTACTCATCCCCGTCCCCCTTGCTCCAGCCGCCGTCTCAGCGCGGCCCTGCTTCTTGCCCTGCGCCGGTGAGAGCGAGCTGGTCGGTCAGGGGAAGGGCATCGAGGAAGCGTGCTTCGCCGAAGCGCGTGGTTTTGGCAGCCAGGGCCCCCTCGCTGCTCTCACCCGTCAGCCACGCCCAGGTGGCTGTGCACCAAGGCGTCGAGGAGGCCGGGAAGTGGTGGAGAACGCCGTGGGAGAAGCATTAGGCGTAGGGGCCCTTCGCGTCCTGCACTCGTGTCTCCGTTCTCGCCCTGCTTCCGGCACTGCGCCGGCTGCCGTGGCGCCCACTGTAGAGAGCTCCAAGGACAACGTGCCCGGTCACAAGTGTCCATGACCCACGCGTGCCCGCAGAGGACGGGGCCAGTTGTGGGGTTGCGCACTGGTGCGTGCTTCGGAAGTGGGAGAGTGTTCCCACCCGGGGCGGCCGGTCGGGCCCATGCCCATCGTGACGGAAGCCGGCCGCCTTCGCCTCTCTGATACAGGTGGGATATTTCAGTCCCTTCAGTCCCTCATGTGCCGTAGCCCGAGTCGCCAACGAGTGCCGCCGACGCCGCTGCGATTCGTGGGGAAGGCCGCGGAAGTAGCGTGCAGCCGAGTGCGTGGGCGTGGGATGACGTTGAGGGCATCGGCGGACTGCTCGACCCCCGTCGACGACAGGGACGGGACTCGAGAAGGCACTGGGCAAGCAGGGGTCGCGGCGAAGTGACCTGCAGGTGCGGGGGGCGTGGCTGCACACCTGGCGGCGGCCCCGCGCCGTCTTCGGTCATCGAACGACGAAGAGCCCGGCTGCACGCCGGGCCCTTCGAGGGTGCCGGCGGGCCGGGGCTAAGGGGGCCATCCCGTCGCCGCCGGACCAGTTCCAGCGTGTCACGCCGTACTGGTCGCGCGTGTACGGCTGGGTGCGGTCGGGCCCGGTCCATCGCTGTTCACGGGGTAGTGGATTTGGCTGTAGGGGTACTCGGTGGCGTCGCCGAGAAGGGCTGCGACCTGCTCGTAGGTGCCATCTTCGATGGGCCTGTCGACGAACAGCTCGCAGGCGATGATCTCGGCGCCGATCGTTCCGTCGTCCAGCGGGTCCATGTCCACGATGACGTCGAGGGCGGGTTTGGCACTCCGCGTCGCGCAGGATCTCAAACGCGGTCCGGATGGTCGCCCACGGCATCGTTGCTCGAACGGAGGCTGTGGGCTGCGGCGCGGCGAAGGGCCTGGGCCGTGCGGCGCAGGACGCCGATGGTCCGGCGGAGCCGGCCGGG
>NZ_DATMVN010000157.1:0-17810 GCF_035563135.1 Streptomyces sp. | reverse complement strand
ATGCCGAGGTGTCCTTCGTGACCGACCGTGCGTTCCCCCAGGGGGAGTCCCTGCCGGGCCTGTGGGAGCAGGCGGTGGAGGAGCTGGAGCGCGCTGTGGCTCCCCCCGTGTCCGGCGGCTGACGGGGAGCGGGCCCGCTCCGGCGGGCTCACACCTGCGCCTCCGGCCCCACCGGCGACGGCCGCGGTCAAGGAGGAGGCCGGTGCCCTGGGAGACCTGGCTGAGCGGCTCGCACCGCGTCGGCCCGAGGCGCGAGGCCGGATTCGGCAGGGGGGCCGGGGGCCGTGCCGCGCGCCCGGCGGCGGCCTGCTCGACGTTCACGGCGCAGTGCCCTGCGGTAGGTGCGGAAGTCGATCTCGATCCCGTGGCGGTAGGAGGAGGCGTAGGTCCTGCGGTGGCGCTGCCACTCGCGTCGGACGGACCGCTTCATGCGGGACGGCGGCGGCAGGGCTGCCGTCCCCTCGATCAGCTCGGCGATCCACTCCGCCTGCGCCTCCAGCAGCGGGAAGGCCGCGCCGGACGGCTGCGCGAGGCCCATGAAGAAGAGCCCCGGGAGCTCCGGCGGAACCGTGCGCAGATACAGCTCCGTACGGCCGTCGGGGGAGGAGAACACGTCCGGTTCCAGGAAGGGGAAGGAGATCCGGTACCCGGTGGTGTACACGACGTCGTCGATCCGCTCACGTGTCCCGTCGGTGAAGTCCGCCGAGTCACTTCCGAAACTGCTGACCCCGGGCTTCACCCCGATCGCACCCCGGGCCAGTTGGACGAGGAGTTCGTCCGAGGTGGAGGGGTGTGTGGTGAGCAGCGGGCGGGACGGCTCGGGAAGCCCGTAGCGGGAGAGGCTGCCGCGGGTCAGCCGGAGGAGGAGCCGCAGCGCCGGGCGCTTGATGAGGACCGGAAGATCCGAGACGGGGTTCGACACCAGATGGTCGGCGGGGCGGCCGAGGAGCATCTTGGGGAACACGTGCGCTCCGTCACGGGTGGAGAGAAAGGTGCGCGACGCCGTACGGGAGATCTCCGCCGCGATCTCGCACGCGGAGTTGCCCATCCCGACCACCAGGACCCGCCGGCCCGTGTACGGCAACGGGGTCCGGTAGGCGTGCGAGTGGACGGCGGTGCCTCCGAACCGCTCCGCCCCGGGCACGGGCGGGTCCGGGAGCCGGGGGTCCCAGTGGTGCCCGTTGGCCACCACCACCTCGCTGTAGCGCCGCACCGTGCCCGAGGTGCCCTCACCCCGGCGCCGGCAGGCGACCTCCCAGCCGCCGCCGGGCAGGGGACGTACCGCGGTCACCTCCGTGCCGAGCACGGTATGGCGGTGGAGGCCGAAGGACGCGGCGTAGTCCTCCAGGTAGGCCAGAACCTGGCTGTGGTGGGGGAAGAGCGGGTAGTGCTCCGGCATGGCCAGGGAGGCGAAGGACATGCTCTCCTTCGAGATGTTGGCGTGCAGCGAGGCGTAGACCCCGGACATTCCGTTGTCGTGGGGATACCGCCACAGCCCGCCGATGCCCGAGCCGGCTTCGTAGCAGTCGAACGGTATGTTCCGCGCCGCCAGGACCCGGCTCGCCGCCAGCCCCGACGGGCCGGCTCCGATCACGCATGTTCTCCGCATGGCTGACCTCCCGTACTCGTGACCGGGGAGCCTGCTCCCGCCGCGGTCCCGGTCACCTCAACGGCTCCCCGGAGGCCGCGGAGCGGCGTCGGCGGGCAAACCCCTCGCACGCATGACGGGGGCCACCGCGGGTTGACGAAGGGTTCCGGGGCCGGCCCCGGCTCCGTTTCCGTCGCACCACCCGCTCGTTGGGTACTGGCGGGCGCAGTCCACGTCCCCGTAGAAGCCGGCACGACGGAGCAGAGCGTTGGAAGTCAGAGATGTGCACCATTCCTACCGCCGGCACGCCGTCCTGCGCGGAGTCGACCTCGATCTGCGTCCGGGGGTACTCGCCGGGATCGTGGGCGAGAACGGTGCGGGCAAGTCGACGCTCCTGAAGATCCTTTCGGGCGAGATCGGACCGGACCTGGGCTCGGTGCACCACAGCGGCAGATTCGGCTACTGCCCCCAGTCCGTGGTCCTCGACGACTCCTTCACCGTCCGCCAGCACCTCGACTTCTTCAGATGCGCCTTCGGCCTCACCGACCTGCGGAGAGCCGAGGAAGTACTGGAGACCCTGGACTGCACCGCGTACCTCGACCGGCGTGCGGGTCTGCTCAGCGGCGGTACACGGCAGAAGCTCAACCTCACCCTCGCGCTCATGCACGACCCCGACGTGCTGCTCCTGGACGAGCCCTACCAGGGGTTCGACTGGGAGACGTATCTGCGCTTCTGGGACCTGGCGACGAAGCTGCGCGACACGGGACGCTCGGTCCTGGTCGTCTCCCACCTGGCGTACGACGTCGGCCGGCTGGACGAGCTGTGGCGCCTGGAGGACGGACGGCTGCACCGCCAGGAAGCCCGGCCGGAGAAGGGGGCGGTGACATGAGGACCAGCATGAGCATGAGGAGGCACTGGTCCCTGTTCGCCACAGCCTCCCGGTACGCACTGATCGGGCACGCCCGCAACCGGTTCGCCATGCTGCTGGTCGTGCTGTACGTGCCCGTCTGGATCGCCCTGGCCTACGTCACCATCCCGGACAGGCCGGCGCCCTTCCGGTTACGGGCCACAGGCGAGGTCCTCTCTCCGGCGGGCAACCAGCTCACCCAGATCACAGGTGCGTTGAACGCCGTGACCCTGATCGCCGGCTTCATGATGTTTGCCGCCACCTTCACCGGCGGAGCCTTCGACCGGCGCCTCGCGATGGCGGGTTACCCCCGGCCCCACCTGGTGCTCGCCAAACTCGCCGCGCTCACCCTGGCGTGCGCGGCCGTCGCTGCCTACGCGACGGCCGCCACCTGCGTCGGCTGGTCTCCGCGCCAGCCGCTGGTGCTCGCCGCGGCACTGTTCTGCGCAGCCATGACGTACGGAGCGCTCGGGGTGGTCTTCGGATCGGTGCTGGGCCGGGAGGTGGAGGGGATGTTCGCGATTCTCATGATCAGCATCCTTGATCTCGCCCTGCAGAATCCCCTGTCGAGCTCGGGTTCCGACAGTGCCGTCGTGCGGTACCTGCCCTCGTACGGCGCCGTGCAGGCCAGCATGTCGGCGGGATTCTCGACCGCATCGGCGTCACAGGGCATCACCATCCAGCTCCTCTGGCTGTTCGGAGCGTCCTTCGCGGGGTTCCTGGTCTTCCGCCGGCGCACCCGCGACGCACTCCCGCCGGTACGGAGGACAAGCCGGCCCGTGCCCGGCACGGACCCCGGGGCGGCGGCACCGCACGTCCCCCCGCAGGAGGACGCCCCCGCGCCGCGCGTCCGATCGCCGCGTCCTTGAATCACGGGCCCGCTCGTCCAGGGGCGTCAGCCGTGACCTCGGGGCCCCGTGATCGTTCTGCAGCCGGGCCGTCATTCGGGCCCGGACAAGAACCGACCTCTCCCAAGGAGTACCGCCCGCCATGTTCCTTTCGCGTACCGTCCAGCGTGCCGCTCTCACCGCGGTGATCGTGTCCGCCTCCGCACTGACCGTGCCCGCCTCCGCGCAGGCGGCGGAGCTGCCGCCCGCCTGTCAGACGGCCCTGCTCGAAACGCTCGACAAGTTCCCGGTCGTGGATTTCACGGTCCCCGAGAAGGTCCAGAACACCGTGCTGGTCGAGGTCCTCAACCTGAGCGAGGCCGATCAGGCCGCGTTCACGGAGCCGGCGTGCGCGGCCTGGAACAGCTGGGCCACCGCGAACGGCCAGGCAGTGGCCGGTGACCTGGACACCCGCTACCGGAGCGCCGCCGGGCCGGTGTGCAACAAGTTCGCCAGGTCCGCCCTCGCGACCATCAAGAAGTACGCACCCGACATCCCGGCCGGGACGCGGGAGCTGGAGAAGGTCGCCAAGAAGGTCTGGGGCACCTCCATGCAGAAGCTCGCGGACCAGGCCACCAACGCCGACTGCCAGCGGACCTACACCGCCGTGAAGGCCGGCTGGTAGCACGGACCGCCTCTCTCAGGCACAGGGCCCGACCGCCCCCGGAGCGATCGATGAGGGCGGCCCGGCTCGTGCGGCAGGAGGCTCAGCCCCGGACACCCGCCTTCCCGGCCGGCCCCGGCTCGTGCGTCCCGTCCTGTGCGGCCTTCGCCGCCTTCTCCCCTCGGGGCCATGAGGCCGGTGAGGGGCATGAGGAGCAGTACGCCGGGGCGGGCGAGGGCGGCCGGGCCCCGACGCGCTGCGTCAGGACCGTGCCGAGAGGGCCGTGTCGATCTCCCGTACGAACGGTTCCAGGTCGCCGGGGTTGCGTGAGGTGATCAGCGTCCAGCCACCGGAACCGTCGGTCACGACCGGTTCGTCGGTCCATTCGCCTCCCGCGTTGCGGATGTCGGTCCGCAGCGAGGCGTAGGAGGTCAGCCGCTTGTCGGTGAGGACGCCCGCTTCGACCAGCGCCCAGGGGCCGTGGCAGATGGCCGCGACAGGGCGTCCGGAGTCCGTGAAGGCACGGACGATCCCGGTGGCGGCGCTCTGGAGGCGGAGGGTGTCGGCGTTGAGAGTGCCGCCCGGGATGAGCAGCAGGTCGTAGTCCGCGGGGTCGGCGTCGGCCAGGGTGAGGTCGGGCCGGACGGTCTTCCCCGGATCCTTGTCACCGACCAGCGTCACGATGTCATCCATCGAGACGGCCGCGACATCGACCCGGGCCCCCGCACCACGGAGGTGGTCGAGGGGCACCAGGAGTTCGTCCTGTTCCACGCCGTAGTTGGTGACCACGGCCAGTACCTTCTGCTGCTCCACGTCGTTGTCGGTCATCGGCTGCCACCTTTCCTCGGGGCGGAACACCGGATCGTGGCCCGCAATCGTGACGTTCCCCCGATATGCGGAGCATATGCCTCCGGTGTCCGGGGCGGGCAGGGCAGGACATGGGGGAGAAGGCGGCCGGGCCGAGTGCCCCTCCGCCTCGCGGCACCCGACCGAGTGCCCCTGGCTCACGGCACCCGACCGAGTACCCCTGGCTTACGGCGACGGTGCCGTGCGGGGCCACCGGCCTGTGCCGCGCGGTTCAGGCCCTCTCGTCGTCCTGCTGGATGTGAACCGCCGCCTCCTCTGCGGAGGCCGCGCCTCCGTCGATGCCGACGTCGCGGCCCAGCACCCTGTTGTTGCGTACGGCCCCGGGCTGCTCGTCGGCGACGGCGACGCGGCCGGCACGTTCCTGCCCGGCCTCGTCCTCCTCCGGGCCGTTGTCCTCCGGCTCGTCGTCGGCCCGGTCCGCCCCGAGAGGATCCTCCTCGGGCCGCTCCTGAGCGAGACGCTGGTCGAGGGACTCGCCCTGCCTCTGCTCCTCGCCGGTGGTCCCGTACTTCGACACGCCCAGGGGCTTCTCCGGCGGGGAGTAACCCGTGTCCAGCATGTCGTCGAGATCGGGCTCGTCGATCACGTTCTGCGGGTCGAGATCGTCCGTCGGCCTGTTGTCCGAGTCCGACCCGTCCGGCTGGTAGACGTCGTCACCGCGTCCTGTTTCCGACATCGGGACGCTCCTTCCCTTGAGGTTGCCGTATCCGCCGTCGCCCGTTCCGGGACCGCACGGCGTCGTCGCTCTCCTGCCCACGGACGCGCATCTCAGTGATGCGGTTCTCCCCGGTCGCCACTCGTCCTGCGGGAGGCCCGGTTCGACTGCCGCGCGGGGCGGAAGTCCTGGCCGGAGCCCTCGCGGCCGGACCCCGTCGGCCCCGGCAGCTTATGGCCGATCCCCAGCCGCTGCGACCGGGAAGGGCCGCGGGGCCGTGCCGGAAAGGGAGAGGCACGGTGCCCCGGGACAGGTCTGGAGGGGCCAGGAGGGGGCAGACGGCGAACGCCGGGGCGAGGCCCGGCCCACTCGTAGCCCGAGGGGCACCGAACCGACGGGAAAGCGATGCCGACCGACACACCGGAAAGACGCACAGCCCTCCTCGGCGGGCAGCTGTCCGCCATGCCGCTTCCTGCCGGGGGCATGGGCCGGGCCGCAGGAATCATCACCTCGGCGGCGGTCTGCCAGACGGCCCTGATGGTGGGGCTCGGGCTCCTGCTCACCGGGCCGGCGGCACGCCTGTGGCCGCTGACGTACGAGGACGAGGTCAGCGAGGCGCTGGAGCGGGCACGCACCGGCACGCTGAACACGGTGTCCCTCGTGGTGTCCGAGGCCGGCAACACGGCCACCGTCGTGGCCGGCACCCTCCTGGCCTGTCTCGGGCTGCTCCTGGTCCCGCAGCTTCCGCGGTGGCGGGACGCGCTCTACCTGGCTGTCGCCGTCTCGCTGCAGTCCCTGGTCTTCCTGGTCATCACCGCAGCGGTGGACCGCACCCGGCCGGATGCCGAACGGCTCGACGCCTCGCCCCCCACCTCCAGCTACACCTCCGGACACACCGGGGCGGCGACCGCCCTCTACGCCGGCCTCGCGGTCCTGATCCTGCACCGGACGAAGGCTCCCTGGCGCAGGGCGGTCGCGATGCTGCTGCTGCTCGTGCCCCTGCTGGTGGGCCTCGCCAGGGCCTACCGGGGGATGCACCATCCGACGGACATCGCGGGAGGTCTGCTCAACGGCGGACTCTCCTTGCTGATCGTCGGCCGCGCCCTGCTGACCGGACCGCATGTGCCCGCCACCGCACCCGCCGGTACGGCGGCGCGCCAGGAGCCCGCCACCGGGACGCCGGACGGGCAGGCCACCGGACGCACCACGGTGGTCTTCAACCCCACCGTCACCGACGAGGCGGCCTGCGCCGCGCTCCGGCGGGTCCTGGAGGACCACGGCCACCACGGAGCGGACTTCGTGCCGACCACGGCCGGGGACCCGGGGAAGGGGCAGACGGAACGCGCGGTGCGCGAAGGGGCGGCACTCGTCGTGGTCTGCGGCGGTGACGGGACGGTCCGCGCCGCCGCGGAGGCGCTGGCCGGCACCGGCATACCGCTCGCGGTGGTGCCCTGCGGCACGGGCAACCTCCTCGCCCGCAACCTGGGCCTGCCGGTGAAGCCGGCCCAGGCGCTGGCCGTCGCACTGCGCGGTGTCCCGCACCGTCTCGACCTCGGGCGGATCGAGGGGGACGGCATGCCACCCGCACACTTCACGGTGATGGCCGGGGCAGGACTCGACGCCGCGATGCTGGAGAGCACCAGTGACCGCGCCAAGGCCCTCCTCGGGTGGCCCGCCTATGTGATGGCGGGCCTGCGGGAGCTGCGCGCGCCCCGGATGCGCCTGACGGTGGGGATCGACGGAGCGCGGCCCCTGCGGCGCACCGGGAGGATGGTGCTCATAGCCAACACCGGGAAGGTGCAGGGCGGCGCGGCCCTGGTACCGGCCGCGGAACCGGACGACGGACTGCTCGACCTCATGATCCTCGATCCGCGCGGACCGGCGGGCTGGCTGAGCGCCGTGGCGTCGCTGGCACGCCGCTGGCCCGAGGGGCGGACCGGCCGCGCGGACGGGTCCCCTCCCGTGGAGTACTTCACCTTCCGCCACGCGGACATCCGCTTCGAGGAGGCGCAGCCGCGTGAGCTGGACGGCGATCCCGTGCCCCCGGGCCGACGTCTCACCGCGCAGGTCAGACCTGGCGCGCTGACCGTACTCATGCCTGACGGAGGAGAGTGAGATGGGCACCGCCACCAGGGTCCCGCAGACCCGCGACATGGTCGGCAGCGAGCTGTCCGGCGACGAGGCACTGACCACCCTGCGGCGTTACGGCCGCTGGCCACTGCTGCGTGACTCCTTCGTCCGCTTCCGGTACGCCGACGGCTTCAGCAACTCCCGGGCGCTCGCCCTGCAGACCGTGCTGGCCGTCGTTCCCCTGGTCATCGTATTCGTCGGGCTCTCCACCACCCTGCACACGGAAAACCTGGGCAGGGTCGCGGAACTGACGATCCAACGCATCACGGCGGGGCCCAGCGCCGAGGTGGTCCAGGACGCGCTGGACCGCAGCCGGCACGGAGCAGGCGACGGGACCCAGATCGCCCTGTGGTTCGGGCTGCTGTTCTCCCTGGCCAACACCACGACCGCGATGTGCCAGATAGAGCGCGGCGCCAACCGCATCTACGGGGTCGAGCGCGACCGGGTGTTCCATCTGAAGTACCTGCGCGGGCTGGTGATGTCGATGACCGCCGGCATCCCTCTCGGCGTCGGCTTCATCGCGATGGTGGCCGGCGGCGACCTGGTGGCGGCCGTGGTCGACGTGTACGACCTCGGCGCCGGTGCCCGGTCCGCGTGGGACCTGCTGCGCTGGCCCGCGGGGGTGGTCCTCGTGATCCTCTCGGCGAGCGCCATCTTCCGCCGCTCCCCGAGGCGCCGGCAGCCGGGGTACACCTGGCTGGCGTTCGGCGCCGCCGTCTACCTGGTGCTCTGGACGGCTCTGACCTGGCTGTTCAGCCTCTACCTGGAGATCAGCGGCTCGTTCGACACCGTGTACGGCCCGCTCACGGCATTCATGTCCCTCCTGCTCTGGGCCTACCTCACCTCCATCGCCCTCTTCCTCGGCCTCTCCTTCGCCGCCCAGCTGGAGGCGGTGCGGGCCAGGCAGCCCGGACCCGTACAGCCCGACCCAGGAGTCTGAATGACTGTCCGCACCACCGCCCGGGCCCCACGACGGAGCCGTCGGGACGCCGACCGCAGATTCGGGATCCGGCTGTTCGGGTCCGCAGCCGTCGCCGCAGCCGCCGCCGTCCTCTTCGGGCTCCTGCTCGTCCTCGTGGAGAGCGGATGGCATCCGCTGCGGCGCCTGGACGCGGGCGCGGCACGGTGGCTGAACCGGACCGCCCTCGACCACCCGGCGTGGACGGGCACCCTGCGTTTCTTCTCCGACGTGGTGTGGGATCCCGTGACCCTGCGTGCGGCGGTCGCGGTGCTCACCCTGTGGCTGGTGCACCGCCGGGCCTGGCGTCTGGCCGCATGGGCGGCCGTCACCGCGGTGGGCGGAGGGCTGACGGGTCTGCTGGTGAAGGTGGTGGTCGAGCGTGCGAGGCCTGAGCTGCCGGATCCGGTGGCCCACGCCCCCGGCTTCTCCTTCCCCTCGGGCCACGCGATGACGGCCATGACCTCGTTCGCGATCCTGCTGCTCGTCCTCCTGCCCATGGTGCGCCGCGGAGCCCGTCCCCTGTTCCTGGCCGTGGCGGTGGTCTCCGTCCTGGGCGTCGGATTCACCCGCGTCGCACTCGGCGTCCACTGGTTCAGCGACGTGCTCGGCGGCTGGACGCTCGGGCTGGCGGTGGTGGCACTGACGGGCTGGTCCTTCGAGGCGTGGCGCGCCGAGGCGGGCCTAGGCCGGACCGAGGTGTCCGAGGGGCTGGAGCCGGAACTGAGCGGTGACGATCCCGAGGGAGACGGTTCCGCTCACTGAAGGGAACGCTTGTTCTAGTACGGGAGTAGGGTTGCCGCCATGTCCGTCCACCTCCAGGGCTCGCTCTTCGACCAGGCCGACCGTCCGCGCCTCGGCCCTCTCGCCGGGCTGCGCAGGACGGTCCTGGGTGACGGCGCGTGGATCGACCTGCTGCCGGGCTGGCTGAGCGGCGCCGACGAGCTCTTCGCCGAGCTCGCGGACGGGGTGCCCTGGCGGGCCGAGCGCCGGCGGATGTACGGCCGGACGGTCGACGTGCCCAGACTGCTCGCCTTCTACCGCGCCCAGGACGCCCTGCCGAGCCCCGTCCTCGACGAGGCCCGGGACGCGCTGTCCCGCCACTACGGCGACGAGCTGGGCGAGCCCTTCACCACGGCCGGGCTCTGCTACTACCGGGACGGGCGCGACAGCGTCGCCTGGCACGGCGACCTGACCGGACGCAGCGCGCACGAGGACACGATGGTGGCGATCCTCTCCCTCGGCGCTCCGCGTGATCTGCTCCTGCGCCCCTGCCGCGGAGGCGGCACGGTGCGCCGGCCGCTGGGCCACGGTGACCTGATCGTCATGGGCGGCTCCTGCCAGCGCACCTGGCAGCACGCCGTTCCCAGGACCGCGCATGCCCAGGGGCCGCGGATCAGCGTCCAGTACCGCCCCCGCGGAGTGCGCTGACGCGACGGGGAAGAGCCGCACGACTCTCCCGGAAGATGCCCCCGCATGCCGGCCGCCCCTCAGGGCAGGCGCTGCGGAGTGCACGAAAACTTCCTACCGAGGGGCACCCGCATGCCGCACGAGCAGCGCAAGAACATCTTCGTCGTCGGCCTGGACGACTCCAACCTGCCGATGCTGGAAGCGGTCCCGGACGCCGGTGCCTACCGGTTCCACCGTCTGCTGACCATAGGGGAACTGCAGGAGGGCGAGGTGTCCGTGCCGGACCTGATGGACCGTGCCCGGGCCGTTCTCGACGCGCACGAGGGCAGCATCGACGCGATCGTCGGGTACTGGGACTTCCCGGTGAGCACCCTCGTCCCGATGCTCGGCAAGGAGTACGGAGTGCGCACGACCAGCCTCGAATCCGTCGTCAAGTGCGAGCACAAGTACTGGAGCAGGCTGGAACAGCAGAAGGTCATCGACGAGCACCCCCGATTCGGCCGGGTGGACCTGGAGGCGGACGACCCGAAGCCCCCCGAAGGGGTCGACTTCCCCATGTGGCTCAAGCCGGCTCTCGCCTACTCGTCCGAGCTGGCCTTCGGCGTCTCGGACATGACGGAGTTCCGGAAGGCCGTCGAGGAGATCCGGGCGGGCATAAGCCGGGTCGGCAGGCCCTTCGACACCGTGCTCGGCCTGCTGGACCTCCCCCCGGAGATGGAGGGCGTGGGAGGAGAGGTCTGTCTGGCCGAGGAGGCGATGACCGGCATCCAGGTGGCTGTCGAGGGGTACGTGTACCAGGGCAGGGCGACCGTGTACGGCGTACTGGACTCGATCAACTACCCGGCCTCCCCGTGCTTCCTGCGCCATCAGTACCCGAGCAGCCTCCCCGCCCCGGTCATCCGCAAGCTGCACGAGGTCAGCGAACGGACCATGCAGCAGATCGGCATGGAGTCGGCCACCTTCAGCATCGAGTACTTCTACGATCCGAAGACGCAGGACATCAGCCTCCTGGAGATCAACCCGCGGCACTCGCAGTCCCACGCCGAACTCTTCGACTACGTCGACGGCGCACCCAACCACCACCGCATGATCAGCCTCGCGCTGGACCGCGACCCCGCACTGCCCGGCGGCAAGGGGCCCTACGCCATGGCCGCCAAGTGGTACTACCGCTGGTTCGGCGACGGCAAGGTGCACGAGGTGCCCACCCCGGAGCGGATCGCCGCCATCGAGCGCGAGATACCCGGTGTGCGCATCGACGTCGTACCCGAGGAGGGACAGAAGCTCTCCACGGTCTCCCAGCAGGACAGCTACAGCTACGAGGTCGCCCACATCTTCACCGGGGGCGACGACGAGAAGGACCTGCGCCGCAAGTTCGACCGGTGCGTGGCCGCCCTCGGACTCACCTTCGACGAGACGGAGCCGGGAGGCCGCGGTACGAAGACCCGGTGATCCGTCAGGTCCAGCACGACGAAAGGAGGTCGCCCAGGCATGCGCTACGTCGACCAGCTGCCCTGCGCGATCCAGGAAGAGAAGCACGTCACGATCCCCATGGAGGACGGGGTGAAGCTCTCCGCACGGATCTGGCGCCCCACCGCCTCCGACACGGATCCCGTGCCGGCCGTTCTGGAGTACATCCCGTACCGGAAGAACGACCTCACCTCCGAGCGTGACGCCATCCACCACCCCTACATCGCCGGACACGGCTACGCCTGCGTACGCGTCGACCTGCGGGGGACCGGCGAGTCGGAGGGCGTGCTGCTGGACGAGTACCTCGAACAGGAGCAGAGCGACGCCGAGGCGGTGCTGGCCTGGCTCGCCGAGCAGCCCTGGTGCGACGGGAACACCGGGATGATGGGCATCTCCTGGGGAGCCTTCGCCGCCCTGCAGACGGCCGCACGCAGGCCGCCGAGCCTGCGCGCCATCTGCATCGCGTCGTTCACCGACGACAGGTACGCGGACGACATGCACTACCTCGGCGGCGCGATGCTGTCCGACAACCTGGCCGAGGCCGGGACCATGTTCGCGTACGCCACCTGCCCGCCCGACCGGGCCGTGGTCGGCGAGCGCTGGCGGGAGATGTGGCGGGAGCGGCTCGACGCCGCACGCCCCTGGGTCCTGGAGTGGCTGCGCCACCAGCAGCGGGACGGCTACTGGCGCCACGCCAGCCTGAGCGAGGACTACTCGGCCCTGCAATGCCCGGTACTCGCCTCCAGCGGCTGGGCGGACGGTTACTCCAACGCCGTGACCCGGCTGCTCAGCAACGTCGACGTCCCGCGCAAGGGACTGATCGGCCCCTGGTCGCACAAGCTCCCGCACCTCGGCGAACCGGGACCGGCCATCGGATACCTCCAGGAGGTCGTCCGCTGGTGGGACCACTGGCTCAAGGGCGTCGACAACGGCGTCATGGACGGTCCCATGCTCAAGGCGTGGATGCAGGAGAGCGTCCCGCCCTCGACCTCGTACGAGGAACGGCCGGGCCGCTGGGTCGGCGAGCCCTCCTGGCCCTCCCCGAACATCGGGGAAGCCGTCTTCCCGCTGTGCGACGCGGCCCTCGGGATGCCGGACGGCGGCAGCGAGCAGGAGGACCGGGTCCGGACGGTGCAGTCGCCGCTGTCCGTCGGACAGTTCGCCGGCAAATGGGCCTCGTACAACGCTCCGCCGGACCTGCCCTACGACCAGCGCGAGGAGGACGGCGGCTCCCTCGTCTTCCAGACCGAGCCGCTGACCGAGCGGATCGAGATCCTCGGGGCACCCGCCGTCGTCCTGGAGGTGGCCGCGGACGCCCCGGTCGCGCAGGTCAACGTCAGGCTGTCCGACGTGGCACCGGACGGGCGCTCGACCCGGGTCACCTACGGGGTGCTCAACCTCACCCACCGCGACAGCGAGGAAGCCCCCGAGGCCCTGGAGCCGGGCAGGCGCTACCGGGTGCGCGTGCCGCTCCACGGCGTCGCGCAGGCGTTCCCGCCCGGGCACCGCATCCGGCTGTCGCTGTCCACCTCGTACTGGCCCCTCGTGTGGCCGGCGCCCCGGCCGGCGCTGCTCAGCGTGTACGAGAAGGGCAGCACCCTCACCCTGCCGGTCCGCCCGGGTGACGTGCCGGAGGACAAGGCGCTGCCGCCCTTCGGCGAACCCGAGGGCTGCGCGCCCCCCGCCGTCACCCGGCTGAGCGAGCCGGAGCAGGCGTGGACCGTGTCCAGGGACCTCGTGAACTACCGGTCGGTGCTCGACATCGTGAAGGACCGCGGACTCCAGCGGCACGAGGACACCGGGATCGAAACCGGGCTGAGGGCCTGCGAGAAGTACAGCTGGGTGGGTGAGGACTTCGGGTCCGTACGCGGTGAATCGGCCTGGGAGATGCGTTTCGGACGCCCCGGCTGGGACATCCGGGTCGAGACACGAACCGTGCTGACCTCGGACGAGGAGACCTTCCACGTGGACGCCACGCTCGACGGGTACGAGGACGGCCGCCGGGTCTTCTCCCGTACCTGGAACGAACAGATCCCCAGAAAGAACGTCTGACCTGCCCGTCGGCGGGCCGCTGCCGAAAGAGTGACGGCGCGGTGTCCGCCGTGGCAGCCAGGCCCTGCTACGGCAGGAATGCATACGTGTGACCGGACGGCTCACCGCGCCGCATCCACCGGTACGCCGGTCCGGTGACGGGCTACATCTCAGGAGGACGAGAAGTGAAGAAGAAGCAGGGAAACGAGCCGATTCCGGGCGCGCCCGGCAGCATGCCGCCGTCGGTGGAGGAGCCGACCGCCCCTCGCGAGCCGCTGCCCCCCAAGGACGACCAGACCGGCCCCGAGACGGTGAGCCCGACCGGCCAGCCCACCGGAGCCGACCAGGCACGCAACGCTCAGAGCGGTGCCTACCTGACCACCGCACAGGGCGCCCGACTGTACGACACCGACCACTCCCTGAAGGCCGGCCCACGCGGCCCGGTCCTGCTCCAGGACCACCACCTCCGGGAGAAGATCACCCACTTCGACCACGAGCGCATCCCGGAGCGCGTGGTGCACGCCCGGGGCGCCGCTGCGCACGGGGTGTTCCGCGGCTACGGGAGCGCGGCGAAGATCTCGAAGGCCGCCTTCCTGGCGAAGGACGTGGAGACACCGGTCTTCGTCCGGTTCTCCACCGTGCTCGGCTCCCGCGGATCGGCCGACACCGTGCGCGACACCCGCGGCTTCGCCACGAAGTTCTACACCGAGGAAGGCGTCTTCGACCTCGTCGGGAACAACATCCCGGTCTTCTTCATCCAGGACGCCATCAAGTTCCCCGACATCATCCACGCGGGCAAACCGCACCCCGACCGGGAGATCCCGCAGGCACAGAGCGCCCACGACACGTTCTGGGACTTCGTCACCCTGCACTCCGAGGCGACCCACCACACGCTGTGGAACATGTCCGACCGCGGTATCCCGCGCTCGTACCGCACGATGGAGGGCTTCGGCGTCCACACCTTCCGGCTCGTCAACGCCGAAGGCGCCACCACCCTGGTCAAATTCCACTGGAAGCCCAAGCTGGGGGTCCACTCGCAGGTCTGGGAGGAGGCCCAGATCGCGGGAGGCGTCGACCCGGACTTCCACCGCCGGGACCTCGCCGACGCCATCGAGGCCGGCGCCTATCCCCAGTGGGAGCTGGGCGTCCAGACGTTTCCCGACACCCCTGACCAGATGTTCCAGGGCATCGACCTGCTCGACCCGACGAAGATCGTCCCGGAGGAGCTCGCGCCGGTACAGCCGATCGGCCTGATGACACTTGACGCCAACCCGTCGAACTTCTTCGCCGAGACGGAGCAGGTCGCCTTCCACGTCGGCAACATGGTGCCGGGCATCGACGTCACCAACGACCCGCTGCTCCAGGGCCGGCTGTTCAGTTACCTCGACACCCAGCTCACCCGGCTCGGCGGCCCCAACTTCCCGCAGCTGCCCATCAACCGGACGCACGCCCCGGTCAACGACATGCTGCGGGACGGCATGCACCAGACGGCGGTCCACCGGGGAGTCGCGCCGTACCGGCCCAACTCCCTCGACGGAGGCTGCCCGTTCCTGGCGGGAGCGGACAACGGGGCGTTCGTCGAGGTGCCCGCCGAGGTCGCCGCGAGCCTCAAGGTACGCGAGGCCCCCGAGTCCTTCGACGACCACTTCAGCCAGCCCCGCCTCTTCTGGCTCAGCATGACTCCCGTGGAGCGCGAACACATCATCGCCGCCTACACCTTCGAGCTGGGCAAGTGCTACGAGCAGGCGATCAAGGAGCGTGCCCTCAAGGTGCTCGCCCGGATCGACGCCCAGCTGTGCGAGCAGGTCGCCGCCGGCCTGGGGCTGCCGGCCCCCGAGCCGGACGGACCCCTCGCGACCCCGGAACCGAGCCCCGCCCTGTCCCAGGTCGGCGGGGTCTGGCCGGTGGACGGACGGATCATCGGCATCATCGCCGACAAGGACGCCGACCTCGACGGTGTCCGGGCGGTACGCGACGCGGTGCAGGCCGGCGGCATGGTGCCGCTGGTCATCGCCCCCGCCGGCGGTGTCCTCGACGCGGACGGCGACCCGGTCACCGTCCAGCGGACCTACGCCACCGCCCGTTCCGTCGAGTTCGACGCCGTCCTGCTCGCCGGTGCGCCCGGTGCGGGCGCCGACGCGATCGGTGCGCGGGACGCCAAGGCGGGCGCGGCCGGCACCGCCGCCACCGACCCCCGGGTGCTCCTGCTGCTGAACGAGGCGTACCGGCATGCCAAGGCGATCGGCACGTGGGCGGGCGGTGACCGTGTCCTGGCTTCCGCGGGCGTACCCCAGGACGCACCGGGCGTGGTGAGCGCGGGCACGGGCAGCGAGGTGCTGGAAGAGGTCCAGCAGCTCCTGGGCAAGCACCGGGTCTGGGACCGCTTCCCCTCCACGGTCTGACACAGCTGCCGGCTGTCCGGCACGACGCCAGGGAACAGGCCGGAGGCGGCGCCCGGAGTACGGGCGCCGCCTCCGGCGCGTGCGGGGACCGCAGCATCACGGGCTGCGCGGAGCGGGGGAGGGCAGCGGAGCTGCCGGTGTCAGCGGGTGACGCGGAAGCTGTGGATCTGGTCGGCGCCGCCGAGGCCGGCTCCGGACTTGTCGACCACGTAGGCGGTGCCGTCGACGACGGTGACGTGGTTGGGGTTCGTGCCCGTGGTCACGGTCCGGACGACGGTGCCCTTGCGCGGGTCGACGACCGTCGCCGTGGCGGCGGTGCGGTTGACGACCACGACGTTGCCCGTGCGGTCGTCGTCGGCGACGGACAGGGCGCCCGCACCCGTCGCGACGGACCTGGTGACGAGCCCCTTCTTGAGGTCGATCACCGAGAGGTCGCCGCCGGTCTGGTTGGCGGTGTAGGCGGTCCTGCCGTTCTTGGACAGTGCGATCGAGATCGGGCCGTCACCGGCGGGGATGAGCCGCGGCGTGGCGGACTTGGCGGTGGCCTCGATGACCTGGTCGCCGTTGAGGTCCGCGGCGTACGCGGTGCCGGTCCGCTCGTTCACGACCAGGCCGGTCGGCCCGGCCCCTGTGACGGTGATCCGCTGCTTCTCCTTGAACGTCCTGGAGTCGAAGGCGACGAGGGAGCCGTCCTCGAAGGCACTCGCCCACACGGTGTTGTGGCGTTCGTCCACGACGATCTCACGGGCGTGGTTCACGTCAGGGAGGGTGGCGAGGTGCTCTCCGGTGCGCTGGCTGTACACGGCGACGGTGTTGTTGCGGGTGTTCGTCGTCCAGACCGTGTTGTGCTCGTCGTCCGCGGCTACGCCGTAGACGGCTTCCAGCGCACCCGTGGCGGCGTCGGTGACGGGCGGGGTGATGGTCTGCTTCACCTTGAGGGTCTTCGGGTCGACCTTGAGCAGACTGGAGGCCACGACCGGCGGACGGCCCACGGCGGCGGTGGTCCACAGGACGTTGTTCCGCTCGGAGTACGAGGACTGGTAAAGGCCCTTCACGAGCGGCGCGACCGTGACGGCGCCGGCGGAGGTGTGCGCGGAAGCGGTGCCCGACAGCGCGGCGGTGCTGCCTACGGCGATCACGAGAGCGACGGCGGCGCGGGTGACGGTGCGACGGCTTCTGTTGGACGAGGTCATGCGGGGGTCAACTCCCTGGCAGGGTTCAGCGGGAAACGCAACAGTTGTAACTTAGCTTAGGCTTGCCTAAGTAAAGTACCCTTGGGTGTGTGACCTGCGCAACAAGGCTACCGCTGGGGCTCGCGTTGTCCCACGGGAGATAAGGTGACCCTAAGTCGCTGTTCCCCGTTGTTCGGAGTCCCTCTCGTGATCACGTCAGTGCCGCCGCAAGACGCCCCGCGCCGGCCGCCTCGGACCGCGCGCCCGGACGGAGTGCCGCGGCTCCGGGAACCGGGCTGCCGGCTCCCCGCCCCGGGGGAGACCGAGGAATTCTGGGCGGCCGTACGCAGCAGCGGCACCCCCCTCGTCTCTCCGGACCCGCAGGGCAGCCCCGACCACCGGGCGGTGACGTTCCTGTGGCGCGGCACCCCCGCCACCCGTGCCGTGCAGGTACTGCCCAACAAGCTCGGCGACCCGCGCGCGCCCGAGGGCAACCTGATGGAGCGGGTACCCGGCACCGACGTGTGGCACTGGTCGCTGCGGCTGCGCCACGACTGGCGCGGAACGTACGACTTCTACGTGGACGAGGGCGGCGGCCCCGGGCCCGGTACCGCCGGCTACTGGCAGTGGCTGCGCAGCCGGCCCCGGCACGACCCGCTCAACGGCCGCACCCTGCCGCGCCGCTGGAGCGGCGCACCGGTGTCCTACGCCGAACTCCCGGCCGCGCCCGGC
>NZ_DATMVN010000156.1:0-10362 GCF_035563135.1 Streptomyces sp. | reverse complement strand
CCGCAGCGGGAGGTGTTCACAGCCCTCGCGGGACACGTGGTCGAGGACGCTGACACCTTCCTGGGTCTGCTTCCAGAAGGCACCGGCGCCGGTCCCGTTGGGGGCGACGACACCGATGCCCGTGATGACACAGCGGCGGTGCGCCGGGGTTGCCGGGGCGTTCATGGGGTCCTCCCGCCTGATCGGGTCATGGCGACGGCGGACTGGAATCCGCCGAAGCCGCTGCCGACCGAGAGCACGCTGCGCAGCTTGAGGGGCCGCGCGGTGCGGGGTACGTAATCGAGATCGCACTCGGGGTCCGCCGTCTCGTAGTTGGCCGTCGGCGGTACTGTCTGGTGCTTGATGGCCAGGACGCACGCGGCGATCTCGATCGCTCCGATGGCGCCGAGGGAGTGGCCGACCATCGACTTGATCGAGCTCATCGGCACCTTGTACGCGTGCGTGCCCAGGGCCCGTTTCACCGCTGCCGTCTCGTGCCGGTCGTTCTGCTTGGTGCCCGATCCGTGGGCGTTGACGTAGTCGACCTGCGATCCGTCGAGCCGGGCGTGCGCGAGGGCGGTGTTGATGGCCTCGGCCATCTCCAGCCCCTCGGTGGTCAGCCCGGTCATGTGGTAGGCGTTGCCGAATGTGGCGTAACCCGATATCTCGCAGTAGACGGTCGCGCCCCGGGCGCGGGCGTGCTCCAGTTCCTCGAGGATGAGGACGGCACCGCCCTCGCCCATGACGAAACCGTCCCTGCGGGCGTCGAACGGCCTGGAGGCGTGCTCCGGGTCGTCGTTGTTCGCCGAGGTCGCCTTGATCGCGTCGAAGCACGCCACCGTGATGGGGGTGATCGGCGTGTCCGACGCTCCGGCGACACAGATGTCGACCCGTCCCTCCTCGACGGAGTGGAAGGCGTACCCGATCGCGTCGAGGCCGGAGGTGCAGCCGGTCGAGACCGTCTGTACGGGACCGTGAGCCCCTACCTCTTCCGCGACCGCGGAGGCGAGGGTGCTGGGCGCGAAGGCCCGTTCGAGGTGGGGGCCCGCCGGCCGGTGGTCCACGTCCCAGCGCGCACCGCTGCCGCTGACGGCGACGTAGTCGTGCTCCAGGCGGGTGGTGCCGCCGACCGCGGTTCCGAGAGAGACCCCGATACGCCAGGGGTCCTCCTTCTCGAGGTCGAGGCCGGCATCGCCCAGTGCCTCCCTGGCGGCCACCAGGGCGAACTGGATGTAACGGTCCGAGCGGGCGATCAGGTCCGCGTCCAGGCCGTGCGCGACGGGATCGAAGTCGCACTCCGCGGCGATCCGCGACCGGAACTCCGCCGGGTCGAACAGCGTGATGCCGCGCGTCGCGGTACGGCCCTCGGCGAGCAGATCCCAGAACGCCGGAGCCCCGATGCCACCGGGTGCGACCACGCCGACCCCGGTGACGGCCACGCGCCGCCGGGTCATGAGGCCGCCCCCGTTCGTTCTGGCGGCGCGTAGCCGTCACTCTGGTCCGCGGTCTCCGTGACCTCGGTGTCCACATGTCCGAGTTCGGGACGCGGGGCGAGCGGACCGAGGTGGAAGACCATGCGGGCTTCCACGTCACCCACGTTGCGGAAGCGGTGGCGGACGTGCGGCGGGATCAGCAGACCCTGGTCGGGTCGCATCGGGTGTGATTCGCCATCCAGGTCCACTTCGAGCAGTCCGTCCACGACGTACACGAATTCCTCGGAGTACGGGTGGTAGTGCTCGCCGATGCGGTCACCGGGGGCGACGATGGCCAGCCCCATGAAGCCGCTGGTGGCACCCACCGCCGTGGGTGTGAGCATGGCGCGCAGGTCGCCTCCGCGCCTGCGGTTGGGCTGAGTCTCGCTGAGGTCCACGATGCGAGGCCGGTGGGTGGTCATGGCTGTTCTCCTCCAGGCACGTTGTGCGGTGTGACGGCAGCACGGGGTGCCGCCGGTGACGCATCAGGACTCGGTGGCCCGACGGTCGGTGATCAGGTCCATCTCGGCCTGCGCGAGGAAGCGCGCGGCCTCCTGGTCGGTCGTCGGCATCCCGTTCGCACCGCCGTCGAGCAGCCGGCCGAGCATGGCCGCCTTCCGATGGCCGCCTATACCGAGCGCCTGCGCCGGCTGCGCGCCGAGCGGGCCGCTCACCTCGAGAAGCCGCACCACGATGTCGTCGCGCTGGAAGATCGTGCTGCTCTCGACGGGGCTGGATCCGTCGTTCGCCGCTTCCTCGTCCTGGCCGGCGAGCAGCCTGGCCAAGGCCATGCCGCAGCCTTCCTTGGCCTGGTAGAAGAGCGCGTGCCGCTGGACGTCCTCGGAGGCGTGGCGTCCGGCCGTCACGTGGTGGACGGTCGGGAGTGCTGCCCGGGTGAAGAACATCCGGGCGGAGTCGGGGTCGCTGAGGTCGCGGTCCTGCTCCAGGTACGGGTTGATGGCCTCCTCGACGGCCCTGACCTCGGGCTGGCGCGAGACGTGACGCAGCGCTGCCATGAGGTCGCCCTCGACCTCGACCGCTCGCACGACCCGGTTGCCGTGCATGAAGAGCGAGGTACGGCGCAGCCGGGTGTTCTCGTCGACGCGCGCCTGGGGGGAGTCGTAATCGGCGAGGATCTTCGCGACCATCTCCTCCGTACCAGGCTTCACCGTGAAGGTGAGTGCGTGGCGTACGACGCCGTCGCCCAGGCGCGGGGCGGACTGGAGGCGGCCCCTGGCAGGCTCGGGGATGCTCTCGAACGCGGCCCCCGTCTCCCGCAGAACGCTGAAGCGAAGGGAGCGTGTGTCGCGCACGCAGCTGTGCAGCGGCTGCACCGTCGCCACGTGCTCCTCGCTGTTCACCCAGGCGAGGAAGGGCGGCGCGCTCTCCCACTCACTGGTGATGAGCCACTGGGAGGGGTTCTCGATGGACTGGCACAGCTGGTCGCTGATGTGCCCGGGAATCGAGGCCACCTGGTTGCGCATGTGCTCGTACGCCTCGAGGAACTGGTTCTGGGCGCCGTCGTGCAGGTCCAGCAGCAGTATGACCCGGAGCCTCGAACCGTCGAAGGCGGACTGAGATATCCGTTCCGAGAGGGTTGTCATCTTTCGCTCTCCTTCGAGACGGTGCGGCGGCCACGCCCCGTGGCCTCTCGTCATCCGTCGGTTTCGGTGGAAGCGGCGCAGGTCTCTGCCCGCCGGCACGTGACATCCGCCCCCGCATCGCGAGCATCGCTCCCGCGACTGATCGTGGAACGCCGGTACGTGCGGCGCGAGATTTATGAACCGTTCAGGTGAGGCACCGTCCGAAGCCCGGCCGAGGGCCTCCCGCAAGGGCATGGACACTGCATCCGTCACGCGTCCGAGCTGGAGCAACTGATGAACGAGAACGTCGATCTCCGCGTACCGGTCCTCATCGTGGGCGGTTCCCTGGTGGGCCTTTCCGCCTCGCTCTTCCTGAGCCGGCTCGGCGTCCGCCACCTGCTGGTGGAGAAACACAGCAGCACCTCCACCCACCCGCGGGGGCGCGGGAACAACGTCCGCACGATGGAGATCTTCCGGGCCGCGGGCGCCGAGCAGCTGATCCGCGACGCCGCATCCGTGCTGGCGGACAACCACGGAATTCTTCAGGCCGGGTCGCTCACCGGTGACGACCAGGAGTGGCTGTTCAAGGAGATCGACCCTGGTGGCGGGCTCGCCAGGTTCAGCCCGAGCGGCTGGTGCCTGTGCAGTCAGAACGACCTGGAGCCCGTGCTGGTCGCCCACGCCCGGGCGCAGGGCAGCGAGCTGCGGTTCTCCACCGAGCTGATCACTTTCGAGCAGGACGCGGACGGGGTCACCGCGGTGGTGAAGAGCCGGGAGACCGGGGAGCACACCACGGTGCGGGCGGACTACCTCGTCGCGGCCGACGGGCCCCGCAGCCCGGTCCGGCAGCAGCTGGGCATCGGACAGACCGGCCCGGGTGACCTCTTCCACAACGTGAGCATCACCTTCCGCTCGCGGCGGCTCGCCGCCGTGGTGGGTGAGCGGCGTTTCATCGTCTGTTATCTGACCGCCCCGGAGGCGGACGGCGCGCTGCTGCCCGTGGACAACGAGGAGCGGTGGGTGTTCCACGCGCCGTGGCGGCCCGACCTGGGTGAGACACTGGAGGACTTCACCGACGAGCGGTGCGCGGAGCACATCCGCAGGGCGGTCGGAGCGCCGGACCTGGACGTCGAGATCACGGGCAAGGCCCCGTGGCACGCCGCCGAGCGGGTCGCCGAGCGGTACGGCTCCGGCCGGGTCTTCCTGGCCGGTGACTCGGCGCACGAGATGTCACCCACCGGGGCGTTCGGCTCCAACACCGGTATCCAGGACGCGCACAACCTGGCCTGGAAACTGGCCGCCGTGATCGGCGAGGCGGCGGGACCGGGGCTTCTCGGGACGTACGAGGCGGAACGGCTTCCGGTGGCGAAGGCCACGAGTGCGCGCGCGTCGGCCCGTTCGGGAGAGCACAGCCATCCGGGATACGCGGGCTCGCCCGGCCCGGGCGGCGGCCGCCGGGGCGGCATGCTCACCGTCGCCCTCGGTTACCGCTATGTGCGGGGCGCCGTCCTGGACGCCGACCCCGGCCTCCCGGTGGTGCCGGCGGACATGAGTCTGGCGGGCGAACCCGGCACCCGGGCGCCGCACATGTGGCTCGGCCGGGACGGCGGGCGCGTGTCGACCCTGGATCTGTACGAGAAGTCGTTCGTGCTGCTGTGCGACGCCCGGTATCCGGAGTGGCGCGCAGGGGCGGAGCAGGTGGCGAAGCGCCTGTCGGTCCCTTTGGAGGCCTTCGGGATCGGTTCCGCTCCGGGCGCCGATCTGGAGCCCGGGAGCGGGGCCGACTGGTCCGCCGTCCACGGCACATCCGCCGAGGGCGCTGTCCTGGTGCGCCCCGACGGGTTCGTGGCCTGGCGTTCCGAGGGTGCGGCGGCGGACCCTGAGGCGACGCTGTACGAGGTCATGCTGACCCTGCTCCACCGTGGCTGACACGGGGAAGGCGCGGCCCGCGGGGTCCGTCAGCCGACGCCGAACGAGCGGAGAGCTGCGAGGAATGCCCGCGGGTTGTCGGCGTGCACGAGGTGGCCCGCGTCGACCGAGGTGAACGTCCCCCGTGGGATCTGCCGTGCCGTCCAGGCCAGTTGCTCCTGGTCGAGGTGGCTGCGGGAGCCTCCGATGACGAGTACCGGGGCCGTGATCCCGCCCAGGCCCTCCCGTGCGGCCGGGTCCGGGGCGTTCAACTGGGCGTCGGTGTCCGGCACGACCTGCCAGTCGTGGGCGAGCTCGTCCGTCGGCCGTTCGGCCGGCGGGCGGGGCGGGTCGAGCGGGAACAGGGCCGGAGCGTCCTCGACGACCAGGGCCCCGACCAGCGCCGGGTGCCGCTCGGCGAGCAGCAGGGCCGCCACTCCGCCCATGGAGTGGCCGATCACCGTGGCGCCGGACAGATTGCGGGCCTCCAGAAAGGCGTGCAGGTCGTCGCGGAAGAACTCGAAGGAGTAGCGGCCCGGCCAGTCGCTGAGGCCGTGGCCCCGGAAGTCGAGTGCGTACACCCGGTGGCGGGCCGCGAGCTGTTCGGCGATGTCCGTCCAGTCCAGGCTGCTCCCGCCCCGCCCGTGGGCAAGGACGACGGGCGGGGCCGAGGGATCGCCCCAGGTGCGGTACGCGAGCCGGATCCCGCCTGCCTGCACGCTGCTGACGTCGGGGTCGAGGAAGGCGGCGACGGTGCGGACGAAGGCGCCGGGGTCGTCCAGCCAGGGGAAGTGGCTCGCACCCCGCTGGACGGCGAACTCCGCATGGGGGAAGAGCGCCGCGAGTTCCGCCGCGCGGTCGGGGCTGGGGCCGCCGTCGTACTCCCCCGCGAGGACGAGCACGGGCACGGGCAGCCCCCGCAGCGCGGCGACCGCGGCACCGGCGCCGAGGCCGCTCTGCGGATAGTAGAGCGACCCGGCCAGGGCATTGCGCTGTGCGGGGGACGCGGCGGCATGCGCCTGGGCCGCCTCGTCCCAGCGCCCGTACATGAACGGCCGGATCCCGGCCCACGCCTCGGGCGTCGCGCGTCCGGCCTGGATCTCCTCCAGTGCGGCCCTGGCTTCGGCGTACCAGGGCTCGTCGATGCGCAGCTCTGCGGCTTCGCGCCGGTCCTGGTCGGTGGCGGGCAGGCCCAGGACGCCCGTCGCGGGTGTGATGAGAGTGAGGGAGCGCAGTCGTTGCGGATACTTCGCCGCGTAGAGCGCCGCCAGCTCCCCGGCGGCGGAATGGCCCAGCACATCGGCCCGTTCGAGGCCGAGGTGAGCGCGGAGCGCCTCGACGTCGTCGACGATCCGGTCGATCCGGTAGGTCGACGGGTCCTGCGGGACAGCCGAATCCCCGGTCCCCCGCAGGTCGAGCAGTACCAGCTGCCGCAGCCGGGACAGACCGCCGAGGTCGCCGAAATAGCGGGCGGCCCGCATGGGGCCGCCGGGCAGGCAGATCAGCGGTTCACCCTCACCCACCAGATGGTAGGCGAGCTCGGTTCCGTCGTACGTACTGAAGATCGGCATGACTGCCATCCAAGCAGGTCGAACGGTCCGTTGCGGATCGTACGCCGACAGCGGATCAGGTGACGGCGGCGTCCGCCAGGAGGCGGGGCGGCCGCCCGCCCCGCCTGGTGTGCGGGCTCGGGTGTTCCGGAGACGGCGGCGGTGACGATCGCGCCCTCGGCGAGCAGTACGAACGCGCCGGCGGGCCCCTGCGGCTGCCCTGCGGCGGCCACCAGGCCGGTGACCTAGGCACGGAACGCGTCCTTGTGGAGGCGCGCGACCTCGGCGACGGAGGCGTCCGTCGCACCGAGCTCACCGAAGCTGTTGATGAAGGCGCAGCCGCGGAAACCTGGCTCGGAGAACCATGTGTCCAGCCAGTCGAAGACCGCGAGGACCCGGTCCTGCGGCGGCCCCGGGCGGCTGTCCACGTAGGCCGCGAGCTGGGCGCACCATCGGATGTCCCGGGCTTCGGGGCAGGCACGGACCCGTGCGGACTTGGAGGGGAAGAGCGCGTGGAGGCGCTTGAGCAGGACACCGGACGCGGCACGGATGTCATCCATTCCGACCGTTTGGACACCTCGGGCGCAGAAGAGGCCCTCAGCCGCTTCCAGGGCCGCGTTCGGTGCTTGTACGAGATCCACCGTGATTCCCCTTGGCGCCTTGCCGGCCTTGCTTCCTCTGCACACCTTGCGCGAGAACGCACGTTCTCCTGCCGTACGGCACCTGGATGGAGAACCTACGTTCTCCTCTTCCGTCCGAGGGGGCCGTCATGACTGCGCAGCTGCTCGTTCCGCCGTTCGCCGAGGAGTCCGCGGCAGCGAAGGTCCGCCGCGCCGAGGACGCCTGGAACACCCGGGACCCCGAGAAGGTCGCGCCCGCCCGCACACAGGACTCACGCCGGCGCAATCGCGCCGAGCGGGTGACCGGCCGGAAGGAGATCATCCGTTTCCTCACGCGCAAGTGGGCCCGGGAGCTCGACCACCGCCCGGCCAGGGAGCTGTGGGTACACGAGGGCAACCGGATCGCCGTGCGCTTCGCCTACGAATGGCACGACGACGGGGGCCGCTGGTACCGCTCCTTGGGCAACGAGAACCGGGAATTCGACAGCCGCGGACTCATGCGGGTACGCCACGCGTCGATCGACGACGTGCCGACCGAGGAGGCCGGCCGCCGGTTCCGCCGGCCGCTCGGACCGCGTCCCGACAACCACCCCGGCCTCATCGGGACGGGCTTCTGAGCAGGAGTTGTCCACAGGCGACGACTCCCCCTTGCCAGAACCCGCCTCCTGCTGAATTACTGCTCCCAGGAGACGACCGAATGGTCGGTCGTCGGCCGGTGAGGAGATGATCCGTATGACCGTGCTGCTGGACTCCGGAGAGCGGCTCGGCCGCGACGAGCTCGAGGCTCTGCAGCTGGAGCGGCTCCGGGCCACGCTGCGGCACGCCTACGGGAACGTCGGTTTCTACCGTGCGGCCTTCGACAAGGCCGGGCTGCACCCCGAGGACTGCCGTACGCTCGCCGATCTCTCCCGTTTCCCGTTCACGGTCAAGGCCGACCTGCGTGACAACTACCCGTTCGGGATGTTCGCCGTTCCCGAGGACCGGGTGCGGCGGATCCACGCGTCCAGCGGCACGACCGGCCGCCCCACAGTGGTCGGATACACCGAGCGTGACCTGGACACGTGGGCAGACGTCGTCGCCCGGTCCATCAGAGCGGCAGGCGGGCGCCCGGGCCACAAAGCCCATGTGGCCTACGGCTACGGCCTGTTCACCGGAGGGCTCGGCGCTCATTACGGGGCGGAGCGCCTCGGTTGCACCGTCGTTCCGGCCTCCGGGGGCATGACGGCGCGCCAGGTCCAGCTGATCCAGGACTTCCGGCCCGAAATCATCATGATCACTCCCTCGTACATGCTGACTCTGCTGGACGAGTTCGAGCGTCAGGGTGTCGACCCCCGTGCGACGTCACTGAAGATCGGCATCTTCGGCGCGGAGCCGTGGACCGAGCAGATGCGCGGCGAGATCGAGCAGCGGTTCGCCATCGACGCCGTCGACATATACGGACTGTCGGAGGTGATGGGGCCGGGGGTGGCACAGGAATGCGCCGAGACCAAGGACGGGCTGCACATCTGGGAGGACCACTTCTATCCGGAGGTCGTCGACCCGTTCACCGGTGAGGTCCTCCCGGACGGGGAGGAGGGCGAGCTGGTCTTCACCTCGCTCACCAAGGAGGCCATGCCGGTGATCCGCTACCGGACCCGGGATCTGACACGGTTGCTGCCGGGCACGGCGCGCGTCTTCCGGCGCATGGAGAAGGTCACCGGGCGCAGTGACGACATGGTGATTCTGCGCGGGGTGAACCTCTTCCCCACACAGATCGAGGAGATCGTGCTGCGGACCCCCGGGGTGGCGCCGCACTTCCAGCTCCGGCTGACCCGGCAGGGCCGGCTGGACGCGCTGACCGTACGGGCGGAGGCGCGGGCCGGTGCGACGGCGGACGAGCGCGAGGCGGCCGCCGCCTCCATCGCGGCAGCCGTGAAGGACGGGGTGGGGGTGAGCGTCGGGGTCGAGATCGTCGATCCGGAGACTCTGGAGCGGTCGGTGGGCAAGATGAAGCGGATCGTCGACCTGAGGGGGACCGACTGAGCCGGACCGCCGGCGGAGCCGACGGACGGGGTGCTACGGCGTCGGGTCCGCGAACCGGTCCCGCAGCTCCCTCTTGAGGATCTTGCCGCTGGCGTTGCGGGGAAGTTCACCGACGATCAGGACCTTCTTCGGCGCTTTGAAATGGGCGAGTTCTCTGCGGGCGT
The DNA here is from genome assembly GCF_035563135.1 of Streptomyces sp. Lineage (GTDB taxonomy): Bacteria > Actinomycetota > Actinomycetes > Streptomycetales > Streptomycetaceae > Streptomyces. The sequence continues at coordinate 1,064 of NZ_DATMVN010000156.1, read as the reverse complement.
GCTCGATGAGTTCGGATTCGGATGCTTCGCCCCGGAGCACCACGACCGCGGTGACGGCTTCGATCCAGCGCGCGTCGGGCAAGCCGACCACAGCCGCCTCGGCCACCGCGGGATGGGTGTAGAGGGCGTCCTCCACCTGCCGGGAGGCGACGAGGACGCCTCCTGAGTTGATGACGTCCTTCACGCGGTCCACGACCGTGAAGTAGCCCTCGGGATCGCGCACGGCGAGATCGCCGGAGTGGAACCAGCCGTCACGGAAGGCCTCTGCGCTCTCCTCCGGTTTGTCCCAGTAGCCCAGGCACAGTTGAGGGGAGCGGTAGACCACTTCGCCCGCGGTGCCGTCGGGTACCTCCCTGCCCTGCTCGTCGACCACCTTGGCCTCGACGAAGAGCACGGGCCGCCCGCAGGAGTCCATCCGCCCTTCGTGTTCGTCGGGGCCGAGGACGGTGGCGAGGGGCCCGATCTCGCTCTGGCCGAAGCAGTTGTAGAACGCCAGCCCGGGCAAGCGCTCGCGCAGACGTTCCAGGACGGGCACGGGCATGATCGAAGCGCCGTAATACGCCTTGCGCAGGGATCCGAGCTCACGGGTGGCGAATTCCGGATGGTTGGCGAGTGCGATCCAGACCGTCGGGGGCGCGAAGAGACTGTCCGCCCGGCCTGCTTCGACCAGGTCGAAGATCCGCTCGGCGTCCGGGGCGTCGAGGATGGTGTTCTCGGCGCCCACCGCGAGGTACGGCAGCAGGAACACATGCATCTGGGCGGAGTGATAGAGGGGCAGCGAGTGCACCGGCCGGTCGGTGGCGCGCAGGTCCAGAGCGGTGACGGCACTGACGTACTCGTGGACCAGGGCACCGTGCGTCATCATCGCGCCCTTGGGCCGGGCGGTCGTGCCGGAGGTGTAGAGCAGCTGGACCAGGTCGTCGGCTCCGGGTTCACGTCCGGGCGTGAAGGGGCGCGGAGTGTCCAGTTCACCGAGGAGGGAGCCCGGCGCGTCGCGCAGCGGCCGTACGGCATGGCCGGCCGGGACACGCGGGGCGAGGCCGGGGTCGGTGAGGACGAGTGCG
>NZ_DATMVN010000155.1:0-8303 GCF_035563135.1 Streptomyces sp. | reverse complement strand
CGCTCCAGCAGCTCGGCGGCCACCCGCCGTCCCTCCTGTCTGGGCAGGTGGTGCAGATCCGCCATCAGGAGCATGTTCTCCTCACCGGTGATCAGACCGTCCACCGCGGAGAACTGCCCCGTGACACCGATCCCGGCACGCGCCCCGTCCGCTGACGTGGCGAGATCGTGGCCCGCGACCTGCGCCTGCCCGCCGTCGGCGGTGACGAGCGTGGAGAGGATCTTCACGACGGTGGTCTTGCCTGCGCCGTTCGGGCCGAGCAGTGCGAACACGGACCCGGCCGGAATGCGCAGGTCGATGCCGTCGAGGACGGTCTTGTCGCCGTAGGACTTGCGCAGGCCGATCGCGGAGACTGCGTCCGGGGGCAGGGGGCCGCCCGCTCGATTAGACGTGGGCATGACAGAACTGGGCATGGTGCTCTCCGTTCGAAGAGTGAAGTGACCGGGGTCGGGCGGTCGGGGAAGGGTGTGTGCTCAGGCCCTGGCGCGGCGGATGTCGATGTTGCCGTGCCGGGTGCGCGCGTGGACCTTGACGGTGTCCTCGGAGTCCTCCGGGGCCTCGGACGTGGTGAGCGTGTTGCGCACCTGGCCGGAGCCCGCGCTGACGTCGAGCCAGGCGGCCGTACCCTCCCGGACACCGACCTCGATGGCACCGTATGAGGTCTGCAACTGCACGGTGCCGCGGACGACTTCACCCACCCGCAGGGTGCCGTGGGCGGTGGTGGCGGTGACCGAGTCCTCGGTGCGCCGGATCTCGATGTCACCGTTGGCGCCGCTCACCCGCAGCTCGCCGGTCGCGACGTCGACGGTCGTGGTGCCGTGCGAGTTCTTGAGGACGGCGGGGCCGTCGACGCGCCCGACGCGCAGACTGCCGGAGCTGGTGGTGATCTCGGCCGCGCCCTCGACCCGGTCCACGGTGATCGAGCCGTGCGACGCGGCCAGCTTCAGCGGTCCGGTCGTGTCGAGGCGGACGTCGCCGGAGGAGGTCTTCACGCGGACCTCGCCGAGCCGGCCCTCGCCGAGCACCTGGGCCCAGGCGCCGGTCATGTCGACGTGGGAGCCCGTGGGCAGTTCGACCGTCACGTCGACGGTGCCGGTGCGGCCGAACAGACCGGGCTTGGGCGTCCGGATGATCAGTGCACCGCTCGCGTACGTGACTTCGGTCTGGTCGGCGGTCCGTACGTCCTGGTCCTTCTTCGGGTCCCGCGGCCGCACCTCGACGACGGTGTCGAGGCGGCCGCCCGCGGTGAACTGGATGGAACCGGCCTCCACGTGTGCTCTGGCCGAGATCGGTTCAGGAGTGTCGAAAGAAGGCATGGCTGTCCCGTCCTCTTGGGTCTGCTGGACGTCCCACCGATGGGGCGTGATGTGAGTGGAGTGGTGCGGGCGGGCGCGGTCAGCGCACCCAGCCGGTGAAGCTCTGTCCGACCGTCCGGGCCTTCTCCGCCGTACGCGGCCGGGTGCCGCCGTCCACCGCGGCCGACACGGCGCGCACCAGCCACGCGTTGACCGACAGGCCCTCGCGGGCCGCGGCCTCCTCGGCGCGGGCCTTCAGGTGGGCGGGCAGGCGCAGGTTGACCCGGGCGGTGCCACCCTCGTCGCTGTCGGCCGGGGCCGGGGCCCCGGGTGGTTCGGGGAGCGCAACCGGCTCTGCGGCAGCGCCGCTGTCGATGGACGGGGGTGTCACCACGAAGTCGGGATCGAGCCCCCGCAGCCGTACGTCGACCGAGCCGGGGGCGAGTTCGCGGGTGATCTCGTCCGCGGCGGCCGAGAGCACGTTGAGCATGGTCAGCCGGGCAGCCGATTCCAGGGGGGCGGTGAGCCTCTCGGCCAGCTCGCGGGCGTCGTCGCCGCCCGCCTCGGCGGCCACCGCGAGTTCGCGGCGGAGGGTCTCGACGTAGGGGGTGAGGTCCATGGCGCCATTGTGGCGCCATTGTGGTGCCAAACGCAAGCAGTGGGGTGTATCTCCGGGGAAGTTCTGAAGGATGCTGCTCTGGCCTGCGGAAATATACTGTCGCCTGGCGTTTCTGGTGTGGTGCCAGGCCTGCCGGAGCGGGCCCCGGTGCGGGAAATGCTGGAGAGTGGCGCCGGAAGGCGCCACTCGGTGCCATGCGAAGTCATGTGAGGCGGCAGAGACCTGTCCGTGCCGGGTGGAGCGCGTGAAGCGCACGCGTCCTGGCCGATCGTTTCCGCGCGGCCGGACCGAACGGAGGCGGACGGCGGGCGCGCGGCTGAGGAAGGGGGTACGTTCCCGGGCCTCGTGGGGCCGACGGAATCGGCTGGGTCCGCCACGGCGGCGTCGGTGCGACCGCTGCGCTGATCGCTTCAGGGCCGGGGCCGACGGATTGTCCGGGAGGCGGTCGCACGTTGTGCCGTAACAAGGGCGTGCGCGCTGCCGGGGTTTGGCGGACTGGGTGGGTGAAGCTGCTGTCGCCCCGTGCCCTGCGGGCTCTTGGGCGGTTCAACGCTGCTCATCCCTGGGACCACAATGCCCGTTACCACCGCTGGATCCTGCGGCAGCTGCCGAGACGGTGCAGCCGCGCCCTGGACATCGGTTCGGGCAGTGGCGACCTCGCGAGACTTCTGGCCCGACGAGCCGCCTCGGTGACGGCGGTCGACTGCGATCCGGTGATCACTGCCCGGGCGCAGGAGCTGACTCCCGCCGAACTGCCTATGGCCTTCGTCGTCGCGGATGCGGCGGCCGGCTTCCCTGCCGGTTCCTACGACGTCATCAGTTGCGTCGCCGCGATCCACCACCTGCCGTCCGCAGAGGTGCTCGCCCGCTCACGCCGCCATCTGACGCCAGGGGGAACCCTGGTGGTCGTCGGCCTGTACCGCGCCCGGACTCCCGGGGACCACCTGCTCGGCGCCGTCGCGGTTCCGGCCGACGCCGCCATGGGGTGGCTGAAGAACAAGGGCCGGCCCTCGCCCCGGCCCGTCTCCATGACGGCTGTCGCGCGCCCGGCGGACATGACTTTCGGCGATGTCCTCCGCGAAGCCGGAAGGGTCCTCCCCGGTGCACGGCTGCGACGCCGACTGTTCTGGCGTCACACACTCGTACGGCAAAATCCCTGAGGGCCTGCGGTTCCACGGGCCGGCTCCCCGTGGGGCAGCCGTCGGCGCCCTGTGACCGAGCCCGGGGAGGCGGCGCCGGCGGACGGCTCGCCGGTGTGCCCGTTCTGCCCGCCGGTGTCGGCAGCAGGCGTGTCGCCCGCGAGGCGCCTGTCAGGATCCGGCCCCGTAAACCCCCTGTTCGGGGGTCCCCGCCGATTCGAAGATGTGCACCGACAGTCCGCGCGGTGTCGTCCTGTGGCTGACCAGTCGCAGACCGGCCGGAGCGCCGCCGTCCGGGAAGAGCCTGCGGCCGCGCCCCACCACCACCGGGGCGATCACGAGCCGCAGTTCGTCGACCAGGCCCGCGGCGAGCAGGGACTGGGCCAGCCGGGAACTGCCGTGGACCTGCAGCTCCCGGCCGGGCTGCCGCTTCACCTCGGCGACCTGGGAAGGCACGTCCCCGTTCAGGACCGTTGTCGGGTTCCACCCGGCAGTCGTCAGGCTGTGGGAGGCGACGTACTTGGGCAGGCCGTTCATCACCGGGGCCAGGGGATGCTCGGTCATGTGCGGCCAGTCCCGTGCGAAGTTCTCGTAGGTACGGCGGCCGAACAGCAACGCGTCCGCCCTGCGGAGCCAGGTGGCGGCCACCTCCTCGAACTCCTCGTCCAGGTGCGGTACGAACCAGCCGCCCCGGTCGAAACCGCCGCTCGGGTCCTCGTCCGGAGAGCCCGGGCCCTGGGAGACACCGTCAAGGGTCAGGAATTCCTGTACGACAAGCCTCATCACGCACCACTCTTCTCCGCCGTCGGCGGCACGGCCTCTTCACCACGGGGCACGAGCGTGTCCCCGCTCCTCCTTGGACACCGCGGCAGGTGAGAACTCATCGGTCCACGTGGCACCCCGTGCGGCCGGGGTGACGGCCGTCGCGTGAGCGGCGCCCGTCCTTCCCGCGCCCCTCCGCGTCCGGCCCGTTCCTACGGCCGGACGCCGGGGGACGCAAGTCCGCTCCCTTCCCGCAGCGCCGTGAGAACGGCCAGGGGAGTCGCCGCCGCCCATGCCTGTGGCGAGCAGGAGTGGGGATACGGCACCGGGCGGGGGTGCTGGGTGCGGGAGTAGCCCGCCATGACCTCGGGCAGCCGGTGACCGTGGTGTGCAGAAGCCGCCAGCAGACCGAGGGCGACCGTTCGCGCCTCGTCCGCCAGGCCGCAACGCGCCAGCCCGAGCAGGATGACCGCGTTGTCGTGCGGCCAGCACGTGCCCCGGTGGTACGAGAGGGGGTGGTATCCGGGCTGACCGGATGCCAGCGTACGGATGGCCCAGCCGGAGAAGAAGTCGGCTTCCAGCAGGCGTCGCCCCACGCGCTGTGCGTGCCCTCCGTCCAGGATGCCGGACCACAGCAGATGCCCGGCGTCCGAGGCCAGCGAGTCGACCTGGCGGCCCCTGCCGTCCAGGGCGAGGGCCGGGAAGCCGGGGCCGGGCATCCAGAAGTCCCGCAGGAACCGGTCCCGCAGATCCGCTGCGGCGCTGTCCAGCCGGTCGGCGTAGGGGGCGTCGTCCCACAGCGTGCGGGCCAGCCGCGCGGTGCGCACCAGTGCGTCGTACGCGTACCCCTGGGCCTCCGCGACGGCTGTCGGTCCCTCGGCCCGGGTGCCGTCGAGGAAGCAGACGGCGCCTTCGGAGTCCTTCCAGTTCTGGTTCACCAGGCCCTGCGGGTCGGGCGAGTAGACCAGGTAACCGCCGTCGTCCAGGCCGCCGTCGCGGAACATCCAGGCCACGGCGGCCCGCGCCTGCTCCTCGAGGCGGGTGGCGAGTGCGCGGTCGCCCGTGGCCTCGGTGTAGCCGGCGAGGAGCACCAGGAAGAGCGGGGTGGCGTCCACCGAGCCGTAGTAGCGGCCGTAGGGCACCTGGCGGAAATGAGCCAGTTCGCCGTGCCGGATCTCATGGACGATGCGGCCCGGCTGCTCGCCCCGTCCGGCGTCGTACTCCCGGCCCTGGGTCGCCGCGAGGGCGCGCAGGGTCCCCTCCGCCAGCTCCGGCCGGTAGGGCAGCGCGAAGAGCGAGGTGAACAGGGAGTCCCGTCCGAAGAGGGTGAGGAACCAGGGGACACCGGCCGACGGCACGCGGACGCGCTCGCCGTCCGGTCCGGTGGCGGAAACCCGCAGCGCCGCCAGGTCGCTCAGTCCACGCGCGCAGGCGGCGGCCAGACCCTCGGGTGCGTCCGGCGGCATGGGCAGCGGCGCCCCCACGAAGGCCGACGTGTCCGCCACCTGCTCGGCGACGGCCTCCGCCGGTGAGCCGGCCAGGGCCGGAGCGGGCGCGCCATGGGCGTACGCCGTCACGGTGAGCAGGAGTTCGGCCGTGCCGTGGGCCGGCAGTTCCAGGTGCCAGTCCAGCTGGTGGGCCGTGTCCTTCACGCCGACGGGCCGCACGGACGCCGGGGCGGGGGACGCGCACACCGCCGTGCGGGACAGCCATGCGCCGCGCTCGTAGGTGAAGGTGACTCCCTCCGCGTGGACACCGGCCGTGCGCAGGACTCCGGCCTTCTCGTACCGCCGCTTGTCGGAGCGCAGTTCGAACTGGTCGGCGAAGTCGGCGTCCGCGGTCAGGGAGAGGAGCGCGGTGACCGGGACGGGACGGTTGTTGACCAGCCGCAGGCACTCCGTCAGGACACCCGCGTCGACCGCCTGTTCACGGAAGACGGTGTAGGCCGCCGGTTCGTCCCTGGTGCCCGCGGGCGTGAGCACGCACAGTGCGGGCGCCTCGCCGGACGACGGCACCAGCACGGCAGGCGCGGCACCGTCGACGGTCAGTGCCCACCGGCTCAGGTGCCGGGCGTCGCGATGGAACAGACCGTCGGGGGAGGCGCCGCGACGGCCGCTCACCCCGCCGTCGGTCCCGAGGACGGCGAAGGTTCCCGCACGGACCAGGGTGGTGTCCGCCGTGCCGCTCACGCGGGTACTCCGATCGGAAGAGCGCTCGTCGCACCGGCGGGGCCGGTGCCGTCCGCCGACCGCGCCGCGGCCAGCAGATCGAGGGTGAGGGCCGCAGTCCACCCGAAGGAGCGGGTGCCACGGGCCCGGGCCGTGAACGGGTCCACGTACTCGGCGAAGGAACTGGCGCCGGCGGCGTCGAGCATGGCCGCGCGCAGCACGTCCGCCGCGACGGCCTGCCCGTACTGGCGCAGACCGCGTTCCAGCAGCCAGTTGGTGTTGAACCAGGCGGGGCCACGCCAGTAGCGGGAGGGGTCGAAGGCGTGACCGGTGAAGTCGTACGACGGCGCCATCGGGACCTCGCCGAGACGGAAACCGGCGCCCCTCGTCGTCTCCAGCAGGGCGTCCACCACGTCCTGGGGGAGGCCGGGGACGATCAGCGGGACGAGCCCGGCGACGCTGCGCTCGGGAATCAGTTCGCCGCCGACCAGGTCACGGCAGAGGAACATACCGTCGGCGGGCGACCAGAGCCGTTCCACCAGGGCCGAGGTGAGGCGGGCCGCCCGCGCCTCGTGGGGGGCGGGATCCGCCCCGGTCCCGGCGGCGATCCGGGCCAGGGCGTGCTCCGAGACGATCAGCAGCGCGTTGACACAGGGGTCCTCGACCGCGAAGGCGTGCCCGCCCCGCACGTCCGTGTAGCCGCTGTCCCGGTAGTCGGAGGCCAGCCGCACATACCGTCCGTAGTCCAGGTCGGTGGGCCGTTCCGAGGCCTGTCCGTGGTCGAGGTCGGCACGCCGGTACGAACCGGGGGCGGCCGGCTCCACGCGCCGGAGCGGGCCGTCCCAGCAGGGGCTGTTGTCCATGCCGGGCTCCCATGGGTGCACCATGGCGGCCAGCCCGCCGCCGCCGAGGTCGCGGCGGCCTGTGAGGTAGTCGTGCCAGGCCACGAGCCGGCCGTACACACGGGGCAGGAAGCCGCGGCTGCGCGAGGTCTCCGGGTCCGCCAGGTGGACGAGCCAGGCGGCGAGCGCGTGCACCGGGGGCTGCACGATGCCGGAGGTCTCGGTGCCGGCCGGTGCGCCCGCCGGGGCGCCGGCCGTGGAGGAACGCCAGAAGTCCGGGCTGGGGAAGTACGCGTCGAGGGACACGGCCGGGCTGAAGACGATGTGCGGCACGCGCCCGTCGGCCCACTGCGCGCCCAGCAGGCTCTCCAGCTCGCGCTGGGCCCGGCGTACCGAGAGATGGCGCAGCCCGATCGCGATGAAGGCGGAGTCCCAGCTCCACTGGTGCGGATACAGGCCACGCGACGGGACTGTGGAGGAACCCGTCCAGTTGGTGAGCAGTACCCGCGCCGCGCCGCGCCGGAGGGCCAGGTGATCGACGGCGGCGGGCACGGGGGTTTCGAGCAGCGACGTCACGCGCCGGCCCTCCGGAGGAACGCGGGGATGGAGCGCACGGCCGCGACGGGGTCACCCGTGAGCCGGCACTCGGCGGCGAGGTAGCCCTCGTAGCCGATGCTGTGCAGGGCGCCGGTCCAGGACGCCCAGTCGAGGTGGCCGGCCCCCGGCTGGAAGCGGTTCGAGTCGCTGACCTGGGCATGGCCGATGTAGGGGGCTGCCGCCAGGATCGAGGCCGGGGGATCGGCCTCCTCGATGTTCATGTGGTAGCTGTCGATGCCGATGCGGACGGAGTCCAGGCCCACCGTGCGGATCAGGTCCACGGCCTGTTCCAGCCGGTTGACCATGTGGTCCTCGTAGCGGTTGAGCGGCTCCAGATAGAGGGTGACGCCCTCGCGGCGCGCGTGCTCGCCCAGTTCGGAGAGGCCGGACAGCAGCACCTCGCGGTCCTGCTCCTCGGTGCGCGGCGGCTCGAACGGGGGGAGCCTGCGCGAGAACATCCCGTAGGACGCGGGGGTCTGGACTCCCAGTGCCCCGATCTCCGCCGCGACGGAGAGCTGGGACTTCATCTGCTCCAGCGCGTCACGGCGCAGTCCGTCGTCGAAGGCGGCGAAGAAGTGCAGCATGTCGACACAGACGGTCGGCATGACCACTCCGTCGGCCAGGGCCTGTTTCAGCTCGGGCAGACGGTCACGGAAGTGGAAGTCACCCTTGGACCGCAGCTCCACGGCGTCGTAACCGGCGTCCTGGGCGAAGGCCCATTTCTCCTGGAGCGTGTCACCGGGGAGGAGCTGTTCCTGGCAGGCGGTTTTCAGCATGGGAGGCCTTTCGGCGCCCGTGAAGGGCGCTCCGGGGTTCTGACTGTGCGTACGGATCGGGCGGGCTGCCGGGTCCGGGTTCAGGGGCGCGCGATGCGCCGGGCG
>NZ_DATMVN010000154.1:0-2418 GCF_035563135.1 Streptomyces sp. | reverse complement strand
CGCGGCGCCGGGGCAGGACGGGGGCGAGCAGCGACTCGGCCCGGGCGGAGGCCCCCGCCGGGTCGGGGCTCTCCAGGCCCACCGCGGTGAGCGCGGGCTCCGGCCGGTGGCTGCCGGTGTCGGTGTTGAGCAGGATGCGGGCCTCCCCCTGTTCCCAGAGGTCCACCGGCTTTCCGGAGTGCCTGGCCGTGCGTGAGAAGCCCAGCGCGGTCAGCAGGGGCGCGATCCTGGCCGTGTCGGCCGTGGCGATCTCGACGAAGGCGAACCCGGTGGGGACGACCGGCGCCGGCGGCGCGGTCAGCCCCGCGGACTCCTGGAGGAGCGTCAGCGAGCGCCGGGCGTCGATCGCGGTGCGGCCCGCGTCCGCCTGCCGGAAGACGTCGTTGAACACCTCCAGGGAGAGCGGCCCGTCGTATCCGGCACGGACGGCGGCCCGCACCAGCCCGGTGACGTCGAGATCGCCCTGGCCCGGGAAGCAGCGGTGGTGGCGGCTCCACTGAAGGACGTCCAGGGCCATCTGCGGGGCGTCGGCGAGTTGCAGGAAGAAGATCTTCTCCCCGGGGACGGACTCGATCCCGGTGACGTCGGAGCCCCTGGCCAGGATGTGGAAACTGTCCAGACAGACGCCGAGTGCGGGGTGGTCCGCGGCCTCGACGATGCGCCAGGCGTGCTCGTAGGTGCTGACGTGGCGGCCCCACGCCAGCGCCTCGTACGCGATCCGGACCCCGGACTCCTGCGCGAGGTCCGCCAGCCGCCGCAGCTGCTCGGCGGCGAGGGCGTCGTCGTCGACGGCGTACGGCGACACGCTGGAGCAGACCAGGACGGTGTCGGCGCCCAGCCGCCGCATCAGCCGGAACTTGTGCTCGGCGCGCCGCAGGTTGCGGGCGAACACGTCGGCGGGGACGGCCTCGATGTCACGCATCGGCTGGAAGAGGTCGATCGTCAGGCCGAGATCGGCGGCCCGTTCCCTGATCTCCTCCGGGCCGAGCGGGCTCCCGGTCAGGTCGTTCTCGAAGATCTCGACGCCGTCGAAGCCCGCGCGCGCCGCCGCGGCGAGTTTCTCGGTGAGCGTTCCGCTGAGCGAGACGGTGGCGATGGACGTACGCATGTCGTTCCTCCTGCGCGCTTCAGTGCGCGGACGTGAGTTCGGCGATGTCGGCGAGCATGCGGGCGGTGTCGGGTTCGCGGCCGGTGAAGAGGCGGAAGGAGTCGGCGGCCTGGAGGGCGGCCATGCCCCCGCCGTCGAGGGTGGGGCAGCCGAGGGCGCGGGCGGTGCGGACCAGCGTGGTCTCCAGCGGCCGGTAGACGATCTCGGCCACCCACAGCCCGGGGTGCAGCAGGTCGGCGGGGAGCGGGAGCCCGGGGTGCGCGGCCATGCCGATGGGTGTGGCGTTGACCAGGCCGTCGGCGTTCGCTGTGTGCGCCGCGAGGTCCAGGAGGTCCGCGGCGGCGGCCCGGCCGGGTCCGAAGTGGTGGTTCAGGGACTCCGCGAGGGCGGCCGCCCGGTCGGGCAGGGCGTCCAGCACGGTGAGCCGGACGGCGCCGAGGCCGAGAAGGGCGTGGGCGACGGCCGCTCCGGCTCCGCCCGCTCCCAGCTGCACGACCCGCTCCAGCGGCGCGCCGGGCAGACCGCGGGTGAAGGAGGCGGCGAAGCCTGTCACGTCGGTGTTGTGGCCGATCGCGAGGCCGCCCTCGAAGACCACGGTGTTGACCGCGCCGAGCGCCTCGGCCTGCGGCGAGAGCGCGTCGAGGTGGGCGAGGACCTGCTGCTTGCAGGGGTGCGTGACGTTGAGGCCGTCGTATCCCATGTCGCGTGCGGAGCGGACGAGTTCACCGGTCTTCTCCGGCGGGACACCGAGCGTGCCGATGTCGATGAGCCGGTAGAGGTAGCGCAGCTTCTGCCGGTCCGCCTCGCGTTCGTGGAGCGCGGGGCTGAGCGAGGGGCCGATGCCGGAGCCGATGAGGCCGACGAGGTACGAGTCCGGGCTCACCGGTTCTCCTCCAGGAGCTGGGCGAGGTGGGTGAGTGCCAGGGCGTAACCGTGGGCGCCCGCCCCGCAGATGACGGTGTCGGCCACGGCGGAGACGTGACTGTGGTGGCGGAAGGCTTCCCGCCGGTGGATGTTCGAGAGGTGGACCTCCACGACGGGCAGTTCCACGGCGGCGAGCGCGTCACGCACGGCGACCGAGGTGTGGCTGTAACCGGCGGGATTGATCACGATGCCCCGGTGCGCGGTGCGGGCCTCATGGATGGCGTCGATGAGCACACCCTCATGGTTGCTCTGCCGGCAGTCGGCGTGCAGCCCGTGGGCCGCAGCGGTGCTCCGGCAGAGCTCTTCGACGCCGGCCAGGGTCTCCTTCCCGTACACGTCGGGCTCCCGGAGGCCGAGCAGGTTGAGATTGGGGCCGTTCAGCACGA
>NZ_DATMVN010000153.1:0-2703 GCF_035563135.1 Streptomyces sp. | reverse complement strand
CTCCTTGCCGAGTGGCATTCTTGACTGTGGGGTCAACTTATCGCTCCGACGATAACACTCAACTTGACCGGCTGGTCAAGATAAGTTCCACGTCAGTGCGACCATGGGGTCGTACACCAGGACCAGGAGGGACGGACGGATGCGGGCCGATGCACAGCGGAACGCCGAGAAGTTGCGTACGGCAGCCGCCGAGCTCTTCCAGGAGCGCGGTCTCAAGGTCTCGCTCAAGGAGATCGCCCGCCGGGCCGGGGTGAGCCACGGCACCCTCTACAACCTCTACGGCGGCCGCGAGGCGCTCATCGACGAGGTGGTGACGGAGCTGACCGCCGACCGCCTCACCGAGGTCGCCGAGCACGCCCTGTCCGTCGAGGACGCGTGGGAAGGGTTCGCGTACTACGTCGAGAAGGTCTGCGAACTCCAGGCGACCGGTCCCGCTGTCGCCGACGTGGTCAGCGGCAGCTTTCCGCGCGCCGAGCGCCTCATGGCCCTCTGCAGCCGGACGCAGGGCGCCGCCGCGGAAGTCACGGAGCGCGCCCAGCGGGCCGGGACCCTCCGGCCGGACTTCACCAAGGAGGACCTCCTGCTCGTCTTCGCCACCAACGCCGCGCTCGCTCGTGCGGCTGCGGACGCCGCACCCGACACCTGGCGCCGCGCCATCGGCTTCTTCCTCGACGGACTGCGTACCGAAGCCGTACGCGATCCGCTCGGCACAGCCCCGCCGACCCCGCAGCAGGTGTACGACGTGATGGGCAGGCTCGTCGGCGCGTCGTAGAAGACGGCACCGCGCGGATCCATCGCTCGATCCAGGTGACGATCGCGATCCGCAGCTCCTGGCGGGTGGCCCAGGGGCGGCGGTCGAGGACGTTCTTCTCCAGCAGCGCGAAGAAGCTCTCCATGGCCGCGTCGTCGCCGGCCGCACCGACTCTGCCCATCGATCCGATCATGCTGTGACGTGCGAGAACTGCGCCGAATTTCCGGGAGCGAAATTGCGACCCGCGGTCGGGATGAACGATGCATCCGGCGACCTGACCGCGACGGGCGACGGGCGACGGGCGACGGGCGACGGCGGATTCCGGGCCGCCTCTCAGCAAGGCAGGTCAAGGTGTCACCTGCCCGTGCAGCAGTCCCGCCTTCGTGCTGAGCGTTGTGTGTTCCTTGGTCGGATCACATGCTCAGCCGAAGGCCGCCTGCGTGCACCGCAGTTACCAGTCCGAGTGATCAAGTACGAGAGATCGTTCGGGCCCTGAGGTTGAAGATCAAGCTAGCGGGAGCCCCTCGCCCCGCACCGGCCACCGGAGCCGGCGTGCCGCCTCGGCGGGACGCCGGCTTTCCGCGTCACAGGAGGCTGCGCCACGCGTGATCGAGTGCCGCGCGCAGTCGCGCGGTGTCCTCCGCGCCGAGGCCGTCGGTCATGCGCTGCTCCAGGTCGCGTACGGGCTGCTCGTGGTCGGCGAGGATCTGATGGCCGAGGCCGGTCAGGGCGATGAGGAGTTCACGCCGGTTGGCCGGGTTGGGGCGGCGGTCGACGTACCCACGTGCCTCCAGGGTGCGCACCAGGTCGGCCACCGACTGGGCGGTGACGAAGGAGTCGCGGGCCAGTTGCGCGGCGGTGAGGCCGTCACGCCGCTGGAGCACGGTCAGCGCCGTGTACTGCAGGGCGGTCATCCCGGCAGGTTTGAGCACCTCTTCCAGCCGCGCCCGTACAACGAGTTCCGTGCGTTTCACCAGGTAGAGCAGTGAGGGAGGCATCGTCGCGCCCCGGTCGGCCGGTTGAGCGGCGGCTTCGGACACGGTGCCCTCCCGTGGGGTCGTCCTGAGGCGCGGCTGCGCATGTTCCGGTCACCGTACCCCATTGACAGGATTCCTGTGGGTCGCAAGACTGGCCGCCGCCTCCTTAGCCAGGAATCCTGTCGATGAAAGGTGGATCTCCATGGATCTCACAGACAAAGTGGCCGTCGTCACGGGCAGTGGCCGTGGTCTCGGACTCGCCTACGCGAAGGCTCTCGCCGCGGCCGGGGCCTCCGTCGTCGTCAACGACGTCGATCAGCAGGCCGTGGACGCGGCGGTGGCGAGCATCGAGGCCGCCGGTGGCAAGGCGTCCGGAGTGGCCGCCGCCGTCGGCTCCACCGAGTCGGCCGAGGCGCTGGTCGCGGCGGCCGTCGAGCAGTTCGGCCGACTGGACGCCCTGGTGACCAACGCCGGAATCCTGCGCGACAAGGTGCTGTGGAAGATGTCCGACGACGACTTCGACGACGTCGTCCGTGTCCATCTGCGCGGCACGTTCACCTGTGCCCGCGCCGCCGCGGTACGGATGCGCGAGCAGGGAGAAGGCGGGCGCGTCATCCTCATCGGATCACCGGCAGGCCAGCGCGGGAACTTCGGGCAGACCAACTACGCGGCCGCCAAGGCCGGCATCGTGGCCATGGCCCGCACCTGGGCGATGGAGCTGGGGCGGGCGCAGATCACGGTGAACGCCGTCATCCCCGTGGCCGCCACCGAGATGACCAAGACGATCCCGGCCTTCGCACCGGCCATCGCCGAGGCGGAGCGCACCGGGGCGCCGCTGCCGGACTGGATGCGCAAGGACGAGGGTCTGGGCACCGTCGAGGACGTCGCCGGACTGGTCACCTTCCTCGCCTCCGACGCCTCCGCATCCGTCACCGGCCAGGCCATCGGGATCGGCGGGGACCGGCTGGCGCTGTG
>NZ_DATMVN010000152.1:0-24239 GCF_035563135.1 Streptomyces sp. | reverse complement strand
CCGGTGCCGATACGGAGCATTCGGTTCCCCACTGCTTCCTGGGCTTTTGCGGCACAGCGGAACACCCTGGCCGACCGGCCTCGCGTCGGAGAAGCTCAAGGAGCGAACGGCGCGGGGGACCGCGCCACAACTCGGGGGAGTTCTTGCGCTATGAGGCGAGCTTTCGTTTCGGCATGCACAGCCGCGGTGATGACCGCGCTCACCCTGGCCGGCTGCACCACCGGCCCGAGCGACCGGTCCGGCCCGCCCCGGCAGCAGGACGGCACGGCGGCCCTCAGCTCCACGTCCCAGGGCCGCGAGCTGACCGAGGCCGAGTCGATCCTGATCGAGCACGCCGAGCACATCCTGGTCGCGAAGTGCATGGAGAAGGAAGGCTTCCCGTATTCGGTGGCACCGATGGCGAACGCCGCGGAACGCCGAGGCGGAGGCTTTGTGCTGAGCGACATCGACTGGGCCCGCACCCACGGATACGGCGGCCGGCTCGACAAGAAGGCCGAGCAGGCCCGGCTGAGCGATCCGAACAACGCGTACGCGAATTCCCTCCCGGAAGCGGAACGCATCCGCTACTCCAGAACCCTCGACGGCGACCCGTCGCACGGCATGCTCTCGGTCGAACTGCCCGCAGGCGGAACCGTGGAGACTCCCCGCAGTGGCTGCTGGGCCGATACCCGGGAGCAGCTCTACGGTGATGCCGCGACCTGGTTCCGCGCCAGGAAGACCGCCACGAGTCTGACACCTCTCTACGTACCTGACCTCGTCAAGGACAAGCGCCTGGTCAAGGCGGTCGAGGCGTGGTCGCGGTGCATGCGTGAGGCCGGCCACGCCTACGCCGGGCCGGACGAGATCCGCGAGAAGCTGCACGCGCTCACGCAGGGGCTGAGCCCCGCGCAGGCGCACGCGACCGAGGTGGACCTGGCGGTCGCCGAAGCCACCTGCGCCGTGGAGACGTCGCTGGCCACGACGGCACGCTCCCTCGAACGTGAATACCGCCGGACCGAACTCCGGCGCTACAGCGACGCCGTCGCGACCTATCAGCGGATGAGGCTCGCCGCGCTGAGCCGGGCCGAGGACGTCATCGCCTCGGAGTCCTGAGGTCACCGGGCCGTCCGGGCACTCCAGGAATTCCATTCTTCCGCAGCCTCCCGGCTGCGGGACGCCCCATCACGCACCACGACAGAAGGAGCCACCCCATCATGCGCAAGATTCCCGCCGCTCTGGCAGCTCTCGCTCTTGCGGGCCTCGGAGCGATCGTGCCCGCCACGACCGCGCAGGCGGCCGAGACCTGCAGCGACAACTACACGGGAGCACTGTCCGGATACATGTATGCCTATGAGCACGCCTACTGCGTGAATCACATCGGTAACTCCGCGAGCTGGGACTCGGACTGGGGCAACAGTTCCGGTCCGTTCCAGGGCAGTGACACCAACAGGGCGTCATCGATCCTGAACAAGGGGAACAGCTCCGAAATCCAGTTCTTCAACGGAACCGGGCAGGACTGGGCAGGTGGGCACATCTGCTTGTCGAGGAACGAGGCCTACGCCTCCAACCTCAACAACGACGAATTCCACAACAACATCGACGACAACGGCAGTGCGAACGACGCCATCAGCTCCCACCGCTGGGTGACCCCGGGCGACAACAACTGCGACCGCTGGGCATCGTGACCGAGGAGTCGCACGCCTGAACCCGTACGTCCCACCATGGCCCGCCGGTCACCACCGGCGGGCCGTGGCGCGTCGGTGGTCCCGTCCGACGGCGACGACGCCGGCCCCTCGGGCGAGCGCGACGGCACGAGAAGTCACACCGCCGTCCTCCTCGTGCCGTCGCCGCCGTTCACGACGGCGCTCGGCCGCCGGTCCTCCGCAGGAACGAGGACCCGGCTGCGGGCGTCACTTTCACGCCGGTGCGCACGGGCGCACCCCACCGTGTCAAGGAGACCTCGCGCGCCCCCCTTTCGGCCCTGTCCGTGCAGGTCACCGGGGTGCCACGCTGCCGTTGACCACGGGCGACGCCCGGCCACCGAACAGCGAAAGGCTCCCTTCGTGAACCGCTTCACCGCACTCGCCGCCGCCGCAGTCCTCCTGGCCTTCGGGCTGGGCGCGAGCCCCGCCCCGGCCACCGACGCCGGCAGGTCCGCCACCGCCGGGGCCACCGCTCCGGCCGCTCCGGCCGCCGCGTTCGCCCGGTGCACCCACGGCTACTTCTGCGCCTTCGACGGCTGGAACGGCGAGGGGACCCGCTGCCAGTGGTCGGCCCGCGAGATGAGGAACACCGCGGACAACTGCTCGTTCATCCGCAACGGGAAGAACGTCCTCTCGGTGTGGAACAAGACCGAGCACCGCGTCCAGTACTACACACAGACCAACTTCAACTCGCGCGTCGGCTCCACCCTCGCCGGGCAGGGCGGCAACCTCCAGGGCAACTACCAGATCCGTTCGTTCAAGCCCCAGTAGGCGGCCGGGGCGCCGACGGCGGCGGCCCTCCACACGTGTCCAGGCCGGGCGGGCGAGGTGCTCACTGCACGCGCGCGGCCGCCCGGCCGCCCGAGCGGGCCTCGTCGCCGTCGTCCTCGTCCTCGTCGGGGACGTGGACGTCGAAGACGTGGATGTTGATCTCGACGACCTCCAGGCCGGTCATCGTCTCCACCGCGTCCGTCACATTCGCCCTGATCCGGTCCGCGAGCTCGTGGATCGGGATGCCGTAGTCCACCTCGACGTCCACATCGATCGCGGTCTGCTTCTCGCCCACCTCCACCTTGACGGACCGTCCGGCCCCGGAGGACCCGGACCTCCGGTTGGTGACGGCGCCTATGGCTTTGGACGCCCCCCGGCCCACCGCATGCACGCCGTCGGTCTCGCGGATGGCGATTCCGGCGATGGTGGCCACGACGCCGTCAGCGATGGTCGTCGTACCGCGTGCGGTCTGTCCCGCGCCCCCGTCCGCGAGTGTGCTCCCGCCCGGGGTCCCGACATCAGCCATGACTACCTCACAGAGAACAGAGAGTTGATGCGACGAGGCCGCTCGCGCCCTCGTCCGCTCCTCATTTCACTGTGCGCCTGCCTGCCGCCGACCGCCATCGAGGCATACGCAGTGCTCGCCGCGACCACGCTCCGCGACCACGGGCGCCCCTGGACGCGCCAGGTCGCTCCGCCTGGATCCCTGCGGGGCCCGGGCGTGCTCAGCATCACCCTGGACAGTCACCGTGACCGCCGGGTAACTTTTGACCAGGACTGAGCAAGCGCTTAGCCACTGCGACCGAAGCCGAAGCTGACACCAGGAGGCACCCCGTGCGCCGTACGGTTTACAACGAGGACCACGAGGCGTTCCGGGAGACCATCCGCGCCTTCATCGAGGCCGAGGTCGTCCCCGTCTACGACGAGTGGTTCGCGGCGGGCCAGGCGCCTCGCGACTTCTACTACAAGCTCGCCGAGCTGGGCATCTTCGGCATCGAGGTGCCCGAGGAGTACGGCGGCGCGGGCGAGGAGTCCTTCAAGTTCGAAGCCGTCCTCTACGAGGAGACCGCTCGCGCGGGCATCTCCTTCGGCGGCTCCGGTGTGCACGTCCTGCTCTGCCTGCCGTACCTCAAGGCGTACGCCACCGAGGAGCAGAAGAAGCGCTGGCTGCCGGACTTCGTCTCCGGCAAGTCCATGTACGCGATAGCCATGACCGAGCCGGGCACCGGTTCGGACCTGGCCGGCATGAAGACGACCGCCAAGCTCTCCGAGGACGGCACCCACTACGTCCTCAACGGCGCCAAGACCTTCATCACCGGTGGTGTGCACGCCGACAAGGTCATCGTCTGCGCCCGCACGGACGCCCCGAAGCCCGACGACCGCCGGCACGGCATCTCGCTCCTGGTGGTCGACACCAAGTCCGAGGGCTACTCGGTCGGCCGCAAGCTCGACAAGCTGGGCCTGAAGGTCTCCGACACCGCCGAGCTGGCCTTCGTGGACGTCAAGGTGCCCGTCGAGGACCTGCTGGGCGAGGAGAACAAGGGCTTCTCCTACCTCGGCCAGAACCTCCCCCAGGAGCGCCTGGGCATCGCCGTCGGCGCGTACGCGCAGGCAGCCGCCGCCGTGCGGTTCGCCCAGCAGTACACGCAGGACCGCACCGTCTTCGGCAAGACCGTCGCGTCCTTCCAGAACACCAAGTTCGAACTGGCCGCCTGCAAGGCCGAGGTCGACGCGGCCGAAGCCGTCTGCGACCGCGCGATCGAGGCCCTGGACGCCGGTGAGCTCACGCCCGCGGAGGCCGCCTCGGCGAAGCTGTTCTGCACCGAGGTCGCGCACCGCGTGATCGACCGCTGCCTCCAGCTGCACGGCGGCTACGGCTTCATGAACGAGTACCCGATCGCCCGCCTCTACACGGACAACCGCGTCAACCGCATCTACGGCGGCACCAGCGAGGTCATGAAGTCGATCATCGCCAAGTCCATGGGGCTCTGAGAGCGGCGGCGTTCCTCCTCCATGAGCGCAGCACTCGACTCCCTGCTCGATCTGCTCGACCTGGAGCGGATCGAGCAGGACATCTTCCGGGGCACGAGCCGTCCGGCGGTCGTGCCCCGTGTCTTCGGCGGCCAGGTGGCGGCCCAGGCCCTGGTCGCCGCCGGACGTACGGTCCCCGGCGACCGGGGTGCCCACTCGCTGCACGCGTACTTCCTGCGTCCCGGTGATCCGGGCGCGCCGATCGTCTACAGCGTGGACCGGATCCGCGACGGGCGGTCCTTCACCACCCGCCGGGTCGTCGCCGTCCAGCACGGCAAGCCGGTCTTCCACCTCTCGGCGTCGTTCCAGGTGCACGAGGAAGGCATGGACCACCAGGCGGTCATGCCTTTCGCCCCGGACCCGGAGACCCTGCCGACCGCGGCGCGGATGCTGCCCCGGTACGCGGACCGCTTCACCGACCCGCGCGTGGTGGACCGGCTGCTGGAGGCCCGGGCCGCGGTCGACCTGCGCTATGTGGACGCCCCGCCGTTCGCCACCGCCGGTGAGCCGCGCGAGCCTCGCTCCCAGGTCTGGTTCCGGACGCACGGCAAGCTGGCGGACGACCCGCTGCTGCACGTCTGCATGGCGACGTACGTCTCCGACATGACGCTCCTCGACTCCGTGCTGCTCGCCCACGGGCGCGGCGGCTGGTCGGTCGGGGACGTCGTGGGCGCCAGCCTGGACCACGCGATGTGGTTCCACCGCCCCTTCCGGGCGGACGAGTGGCTGCTGTACGACCAGGAGTCGCCCTCCGCGTCCGGTGGGCGCGGTCTCGGCCAGGCCAGGATCTGGACGGCCGACGGGAAGCTGGCCATCACGGTCATCCAGGAGGGCCTGGTCCGCGTCCCGAGGCGCTGAGGTCACGTATTCGGACATACTGCCCTCCATGGATGACGCCACGGGTGACCCGGGAAGCGGTGCCGGGAGTGACGCCGGCCGGGACGCCGGGAGCGACGAGCAGAGCGGTGGCAGCGAGTCCACGTCCACCGTCGTCATCGCTGCGGCGGCCAATCTCGGCATCGCGGCGGCGAAGCTGGTGGCGGGGCTGATCAGCGGTTCGAGCGCGATGCTCTCGGAGGCCGCGCACTCGGTCGCCGACACCGTCACCGAGGTCATGCTCCTCACCGCGCTCAAACGCAGCGAGAAGCCCGCCGACGAGGACCACCCGCTGGGCTACGGCCCCGAGCGGTACATCTGGGCGATGCTCGCCGCCGTCGCGACGTTCGTCGGCGGCGCGGTGTTCTCCCTGTACGACGGCATCCACACCCTGCTGCGGGGCGAGGAGCTCGGCGATCCGCTCGTCTCGTACCTCGTGCTCGCGGTCGCCTTCCTGCTGGAGGGCTTCTCGCTGCGCACGGGTGTCCGGCAGGTGCGCGGGGAGGCCGCACGGCTGCGGATGCCCGCGCCGCGCTATCTCCGCCGGACCCCGGACACGGCGGTCAAGGCCGTGGTGATGGAGGACTCGGCGGCCCTGGCCGGGCTGCTGCTGGCGGCCGGGGGCCTGCTCGGCGGGCAGCTCTCCGGTTCCGGGGTCTGGGACGGCGTCGCCTCGGTCCTCATCGGCGTACTGCTGGTGTACGTGGCGTGGGTGCTCTGCCGGTCCAACGCCCAGCTGCTGATCGGCCGGCCGCTCCCGGCCGGGATGCGGGCCGGGGTGCGCGAGGAGCTGCTGTCCGTGCCGCACGTCGTCGAGGTGGTGGAGCTGACCACTCTGATCCAGGGGCCCTCGGAGATGCTGGTCGCCGCGAAGATCGACTTCCGGGACACGTCGACGGCCGCACAGATCGAGTGGGCGTGCGAGGAGGCGGAGCAGCAGCTGCGGGAGCGCTACCCGTCGATCCGGCGCGTGTACCTCGATCCGACCCCCGGGCGCACACAGCGGCCGACGGCGCGCTCCGGCGGCTGAAAGGGAGCGCGGGCGCTCGTACGCGCGCCCGGCATGGGCCAGTGCTGCAAGAGACGGGGTCCGCGCTTCCTGCCGACGGGTAGAACCGTGCCGCTCGCTTCCCCTGCCTAGGAGAACCGGCCGTGCCCCAGCATCCCGCCCCCTTCGTCCTTGATCCCGCCGCCCGCGACGCGGACGCCGAACACGAGCTGTTACGCGCCCGGGGCCCCGCGACGCGTATCGACATCCTCGGAGTGGAGGCCTGGTCCGTGTCCGACCCGGCCCTGCTGAAGGAACTGCTCACCAGCCCTGACGTGTCCAAGGACGCGCGCCGGCACTGGCCGGGCTTCGAGGAGGCCCTCCAGACCTGGCCGCTGGCCCTGTGGGTCGCCGCCACGAACATGTTCACCGCTTACGGGGGTGATCACCGCCGGCTGCGTCGGATCGTCGCCCCGGCGTTCAGCGCCCGGCGCATCGCGGCGCTGAAACCGGCCGTCGACGGCGTCGTGGAGGACCTCCTGGATGCGCTGGAGGCCACGCCTCCCGGTGAAGTCGCCGATGTCCGCGAACTGTTCGCCTACCCGCTGCCCATCACGGTCATCGGCAGGCTGCTGGGTGTCCCCGACGACCGGGCCAAGGAGTTCCGCGTCCTGGTCAACGATGTGTTCGCCACCACCCTGTCCCCCGAGGAGGCGGCCGCCAACACCGCGCAGCTGTACGGCATGCTCGACGCCCTCATCGCCGCCAAACGTGCCGCGCCGGGTGAGGACATGGCGTCCGTGCTGATCGCCCTCGGCGGGGAAGGCGCCGACGGGGGACAGGGTGGTGGCGGGGAAGGTGCCGGCGGGGCCGGGCTGACCGAGGAGGAGCTGCGCGACACGCTGCTCCTGATGATCAACGCCGGTTACGAGACCACCGGCAACCTGCTCGACCAGGCCATCACGGCCCTGCTCAGCGATCCGGTCCAGCTCGCCCACATCCGGGAGGGCCGCGCGTCGTGGCTGGACGTCGTGGAGGAGACCCTGCGTCACTCCCCTCCGGTCAAGCACCTCCCCCTGCGGTTCGCCGTGACCGACATCCCGCTGCCCGACGGGCGGACCATCGCCGAGGGGGAGGCCATCCTCGCCTCCTACGCGGCGGCCAACCGCCATCCGGGCTGGCACGAGGACCCCCATGCCTTCGACGTCACCCGCATCACCAAGGAGCATCTCGCCTTCGGCCACGGCATCCACTTCTGCCTCGGTGCGGCCCTGGCCAGGATGGAGGGGGAGGCCGCGCTGAGCGCCTTCTTCGCCCGCTTCCCGGACGCCGAACTCGCCCCTGAGGAAGGGGACATGGGGCTGGTTCCCTCACTGATCAGCAACGGCCACCGGTCGCTGCCCGTCCGCCTGCGGCCGCGGGAGGACCGGTCCCGGGCGGCCGGCTCCACCACGCCCGGGTGACGGAGCCGGCCGGACCGGCCGCCCGCCCGAGGGGGCCGGCGGCGCGTCACACCCGGTCGGCGGAGGGAAGCAGTCCGGCCGCGTCCAGCAGGTAGTCGGTCATGGGGTCGTAGTAGCGCGGGTCGGCGACATGGTCGTCCAGCGGCACGGTGACCTGGAGGGTGCCCTCCGCCTCGCCCAGGAAGAGGGCGGGGTCGTTGCAGTCCGCGTAGCCGATCGAGTCGATCCCGCGCTGCCCCGCGCACCCGGCCCAGCCGTGGTCGGCCACGACCAGGTCGGGCTGCGGCCGGCCCTCGCGCTCCAGGCCGTCCAGGATGGCGGCCATCGGGACCGGCGAGTGCGTGTGCCACAGGGTCGCGCCGCGCTCCAGCACGGCGACGTCGGCGAACTGGAAGACCATGCCCTCGTCGGCCATCAGGCCGCCGGGGATCCGTACGATCTCGCAGCCGGCGGCCCGCAGGGCGTCCGCGGTCCGCCGGTGCACGTCGAGCAGCCCGCCCGGGTGCCCGGTCGCGAGCAGCACCCGCTCCCGGCCCGCCGCCGCCTTCCGGAGCCGGGCCGCCATCCGGTCGAGGGCGTCGACGGTCAGCTCCGGGTCGATGGTGTCCTGCCCCTGCCGGTGTCCGGGGTCGTCGTTGACCCCGCATCTCTCGGCCATCACGGCCAGCACGTCCTGCTCGTCGGCCCAGCGGTCGCCGAGCTCCAGCCCCAGCCAGAAATGGCGGTTGCCGTTGGCGAGCTGGCGGTAGTGGGAGAGGTTGTTGTCGCGGGGAGTGGCGACATCGCCCGCGATGCGGGTGCGGAGGAGGTGCTCGACGAGGGCAGCGCGGCTGGATATCGGCATGCACCCATTGTGCCGTCGGCGACGCGCTGTGTACCGGGTGTCTCGTACGGCGAAATCCATCCGCCGGCCTGACGCGCCCGCAGACCTACAGGGCTCCCGCCCGCACCGGGTCACCACGCAGGGGGCCGTCGCTCACCGGCGAGGCACCCACCGGCCCGTCACCCACCGGCGGGGCGCTCACCGGCGGGGCGGAAGCCGACAGGGCAGGAACCGACAGGGCAGGAGCCGACGGAACGAAGGCCCGCGGGGCGGAGGCCGACGGGGCGGGGGCCGACGGGGCGGGGGCCGGTCCGGGTCCCGCGGCCGCGGCGGGCCGGAGCCGGCCGCGGCCCGCCATCCGGCAGCCCAGGCAGCCGGGATGGCCATGGCGGGCGCCGGTGTCGCGGGAGCGCCAGTCCTGGTCGCCCTTCGGACGCGGCCCGGTGGGCTTGCCCCAGCCCGCCAGATGCAGGACCCAGCAGGTCAGGGCCGCCAGGACGACAAGGGCGGCACCGAGCCCCAGCAGTGCGGCGGACGTGGTGACGACGGCCGCCCCCAGTACCGTGCCGCCCAGGACACCGATGGCCGTACCGGTCCAGCCGGCCACGGTGTGGCCCAGGTCGTGGTCACCATGTGCGCTCACGTCGGCTCCTCGGAGTGTGATAGTTCAGCGACCGGAACTCGACCCGGCACAAATAACTTACGAGCTAAGTAACTTAGATGCTAAGGGGATTTTGCGTGGACGGCAAGAAGCGCCCGGAGGCGACGGCCGACCAGGCGCTGCAGGCGATGGACCGGATGATCGCGCTCGCGCAGTTCGGGCAGCACGACATCGCCGGGCGGCTCGGCCTGAACATCACCGACCTGACGTGCCTCGGTTTCGTGATGGAGGCCGCCCCGACCGGCACGGCGCTCACCGCGGGCGACCTCGCCGAGCGGGCGCGGCTGACCACCGGCGCGGTGACCGGGGTGCTCAATCGCCTGGAGAAGGCCGGTTACGCCCGGCGCCAGGCCGTCCCGGGAGACCGGCGCCGGGTGCACGTGGTGATGGACGGATCGGCGCAGGCGCGCATCCTGGCGGTGTACGGCCCGTTCTACGCGCGCCTGGGCGGCCTGTTCGCCGACTACGGACCGGACGAGATCGCCGTACTGACCGACTGGTTCACCCGGGCGCGGGCGGCCATGGAGGAATCGCTCGAAGAGATCAGGGACGGGGAGGACGGAAAGGACGTCTGACGGACCGCCCGGTCAGGACGCCGCGGCCTCGAAGGCCCCCCGCGCCAGCCGGTGCAGCAGGGCGGCCGTGGCCGTGCGGTCGGGGAGGGCTCCGGGGCGGGACAGGTGGGGGGTGGAGTTCAGCAGGCCGAACACGGCGTGCACGGTGACCCGGGCCTCGTTCTCCGCGAGGGCCGGGTAGAGGGCGCGGACGGCCTCGACCCAGACCTCCACGTACTGCCGCTGGAGCTGGCGCACCCGCTTGCGGTCGGCGTCGCGCAGGCGGTCCAGCTCGCGGTCGTGGAGAGTGATCAGCGGACGGTCGTCCAGGGCGAAGTCGATGTGGCCCTCGATGAGGGCGTCCAGGAGGGCGTCCGGGGAGCCGTCCCGGGAGGCGCCGTCCTCGGTGACGCGCAGCCTGCCGCCGGCCAGCAGGCGCTCGCTGATGCCGACGAGCAGTTCGGCGAGCATCGCGTCCTTGCCGGGGAAGTGGCGGTAGAGGCCGGGCCCGCTGATGCCGACCGCCGCCCCTATCTCGTCGACCCCCACACCGTGGAAGCCGCGCTCGGCGAAGAGGCGGGCCGCCTCCCTGAGGATCTGCTCGCGGCGGGTGGGGGCCGCGACACGGGCGGTGGCATGGGTGCTCATGAGGATTCATTCTAGACAGGCGGGTTAGCGCTCGTTAACCTGAGCGGCGTACGCGTTAACGCTCATTAACTCTCATCCGGCTCAGCGGTACGGGCAAGGGGGCTCGACAGGATGCAGCAGGCACCGGTCCTGGTGAGCGCGGCCGATCCCGCCTCGGAGGCCTGGCAGGCCAACGAGGCGGCGCATCACGCGCTCGCCGAGGAGCTGCGCACGCGGCTCGCCACGGCACGGCTCGGCGGGGGTGAGAAGGCCCGCGCCCGGCATGTGGCGCGCGGCAAGCTGCTGCCCCGGGAGCGGGTGGACACGCTGCTCGATCCGGGCTCGCCCTTCCTGGAGCTGGCACCTCTCGCGGCGGAGGGGCTGTACGGGGGCGCGGCGCCGGCCGCCGGGGTGATCGCCGGGATCGGGCGGGTCAGCGGCCGGGAGTGCGTGGTCGTCGCCAATGACGCGACCGTCAAGGGCGGCACGTACTACCCGATGACGGTGAAGAAGCACCTCCGCGCCCAGGAGGTGGCCCTGGAGAACCGGCTGCCCTGCCTGTACCTGGTGGACTCCGGCGGCGCGTTCCTCCCGATACAGGACGAGGTGTTCCCCGACCGGGACCACTTCGGGCGGATCTTCTACAACCAGGCCCGGATGTCCGGCGCCGGCATCCCGCAGATCGCGGCGGTGCTCGGTTCGTGCACGGCCGGCGGGGCGTACGTCCCGGCCATGAGCGACGAGGCCGTCATCGTCCGGAACCAGGGCACGATCTTCCTCGGCGGGCCCCCGCTCGTGAAGGCGGCCACCGGTGAGGTCGTGACGGCGGAGGAGCTCGGCGGCGGCGAGGTGCACTCCCGTACGTCCGGGGTCACCGACCACCTCGCCGAGGACGACGCGCACGCGCTGCGGATCGTGCGGAACATCGTCGCGACCCTCCCCCGCCGCGCCCCGCTCCCCTGGTCCGTGGAGCCCGCCGAGGAGCCGAAGGCGGACCCCGCCGGGCTGTACGGGGCGGTGCCCGTCGACCCGCGTACGCCCTACGACGTGCGTGAGGTCATCGCCCGGGTGGTGGACGGCTCCCGCTTCCAGGAGTTCAAGGCGGAGTACGGCCAGACGCTGATCACCGGCTTCGCCCGGATCCACGGCCACCCCGTCGGCATCGTCGCGAACAACGGCATCCTGTTCGCGGAGTCCGCCCAGAAGGGCGCCCACTTCATCGAGCTGTGCGACCAGCGCGGCATCCCGCTGGTCTTCCTGCAGAACATCTCCGGTTTCATGGTCGGCCGGGACTACGAGGCCGGGGGCATCGCCAAGCACGGCGCCAAGATGGTGACGGCCGTGGCGTGCACGCGGGTGCCGAAGCTGACGGTCGTGGTCGGCGGGTCCTACGGCGCCGGGAACTACTCCATGTGCGGCCGGGCCTACGGGCCGCGCTTCCTGTGGATGTGGCCGAACGCCAAGATCTCGGTCATGGGCGGCGAGCAGGCCGCCTCGGTGCTGGCCACCGTCAAGCGCGACCAGATCGAGGGGCGCGGTGAGGAGTGGCCCGCCGAGGAGGAAGAGGCCTTCAAGGACCCGGTCCGCGCGCAGTACGAGCAGCAGGGCAACGCGTACTACGCCACCGCCCGGCTGTGGGACGACGGTGTGATCGACCCGAAGGAGACCCGGCAGGTGCTGGGGCTCGCCCTGACCGCGTGTGCCAACGCCCCGCTGGCCGAGAAGGATCCCGGCGGCCCCGGTTTCGGCGTCTTCCGGATGTGAGGTGAGGACTTCCATGTTCAGCACTGTTCTGGTCGCCAACCGTGGCGAGATCGCGGTCCGGGTCATCCGGACGCTGCGCGAGCTCGGCGTGCGGTCGGTCGCCGTCTTCAGCGACGCCGACGCGGACGCCCGGCACGTACGGGAGGCCGATACGGCGGTACGGATCGGGCCCGCCCCGGCCGGGGAGAGCTATCTGTCGGTGGAGCGGCTGCTGGACGCCGCCCGCCGCACGGGCGCCGAGGCCGTCCACCCCGGTTACGGCTTCCTCGCCGAGAACGCGGGTTTCGCGCAGGCGTGCGCGGAGGCGGGGCTGGTCTTCATCGGCCCGCCCGCTTCGGCGATCTCCCTGATGGGCGACAAGATCCGCGCCAAGGAGACCGTGGCCGCGGCCGGGGTCCCGGTGGTGCCCGGTTCCTCCGGGAGCGGGCTCACCGACGCCCGGCTGGAGGCGGCGGCCCGGGAGATCGGGATGCCCGTGCTGCTGAAGCCCTCCGCCGGCGGTGGCGGCAAGGGCATGCGGCTGGTGCGCGAGGAGGCACTGCTGGCCGACGAGATCGCGGCGGCCCGGCGCGAGGCGCGTGCCTCGTTCGGTGACGACACGCTCCTCGTGGAGCGGTGGATCGACCGGCCGCGCCACATCGAGATCCAGGTCCTGGCCGACGGCCACGGCAGCGTGGTGCATCTCGGCGAGCGCGAGTGCTCGCTCCAGCGCCGCCACCAGAAGATCATCGAGGAGGCGCCCTCGGTCCTGCTCGACGACCGGACCAGGGCGGCCATGGGTGAGGCGGCCGTGCAGGCCGCCCGTTCCTGCGGATACGTCGGCGCGGGCACGGTCGAGTTCATCGTCCCGGGCAACGACCCGTCCTCGTACTACTTCATGGAGATGAACACCCGCCTCCAGGTCGAGCACCCGGTCACCGAGCTCATCACCGGGCTCGACCTGGTGGAGTGGCAGCTGCGGGTCGCCTCCGGCAGCCGGCTCCCGTACGGCCAGGACGACATCACGCTGACGGGGCACGCCGTCGAGGCCCGGGTCTGCGCGGAGGACCCGGCCCGGGGCTTCCTGCCGTCCGGCGGCACGGTGCTCGCGCTGCACGAGCCGCAGGGCGGCGGGGTGCGGACGGACTCGGGACTCAGCGAGGGGGTGCCGGTCGGCAGCACGTACGACCCGATGCTCTCGAAGGTCATCGCCTACGGCCCCGACCGGCCCACGGCGCTGCGCCGCCTGCGTGCGGCGCTGGCGGACACGGTGGTGCTGGGGGTGCCGACCAACGCCGGTTTCCTGCGGCGGCTGCTGGCCCACCCGGCGGTGGCCGCGGGCGAACTGGACACCGGCCTGGTGGAGCGGGAGGCGGACGGCCTGGTGCCGGACGGGGTGCCGGAGGAGGTCTACGCGGCGGCGGCGCTGCTGCGGCAGCCCTCCCCCGCGCCCACGGACGGCTGGGTCGACCCGTTCTCGGTGCCGAACGGCTGGCGGCTGGGCGGCACCCCCGCGGAGACCTTCCACCACTTCCGGATCCCGGGCCACGCCCCGGTGCGCGTGGGCCTGCGTACGGGTGCGGGGGACACAGCCGCGCTGACGTTCGGCCACGCCGGGGACCGGGAGGAGCCGGCGAACGCCTGCGGTCCGGTTCCGTCGCTGCCCGGCGCGGAGAGGTCCCGGCTCGTCGAGGCGTCCGGAAGGCGCGTCGTCGTCGAACTCGACGGCCTGACCCACACGTTCAGCCGGGCCTCGTCCCCGGACGGGGTCTGGCTCGGCCGGGACGGGGACGCCTGGCACGTCCAGGACCACGACCCGGTGGAGGCGTCCCTCAGCGGCGCGGCCCGGTCGGGCGCGGACACGCTCGCCGCGCCCATGCCCGGAACCGTCACCGTGGTGAAGGTGGCGGCCGGCGACGAGGTGGTGGCCGGGCAGAGCCTGCTGGTCGTCGAGGCGATGAAGATGGAACACGTCATCTCCGCCCCGCACGCCGGGACCGTCACCGAGCTGGACGTCACCGCCGGCACCACGGTCGCCATGGACCAGGTCCTGGCCGTGGTGGCCCCGAGGGAGGAAGCGTGACCGGCACCGGACTGCCCATGACCCTCCCCGCGCCGGGGCTCCCCGCCCGGGTCCGCATCCATGAGGTCGGAGCCCGCGACGGACTGCAGAACGAGAAGTCCGTCGTCCCCACCGAGGTGAAGGCGGAGTTCGTCCGCCGGCTCGCACGGGCCGGGCTCTCCACCATCGAGGCGACCAGCTTCGTCCACCCCGAGTGGGTACCCCAACTGGCGGACGCGGAGCAGCTGTTCCCGATGCTCGGGGATCTCGGGGACAACGGGGCCGCCGGGGAGGTGGCACTGCCCGTACTCGTGCCGAACGAGCGCGGTCTGGACCGGGCACTCGCGCTCGGCGCCCGCCGGATCGCCGTGTTCGGCTCGGTCACCGAGACGTTCGCCGCCCGCAACCTCAACCGCACGGTGGACGAGTCGCTCGCCATGTTCGCGCCGGTCGTGGCCCGCGCCAAGGATGCCGGGGTGCATGTGCGCGGCTATCTGTCGATGTGCTTCGGCGACCCCTGGGAAGGCGCCGTGCCCGTCGCACAGGTCGTCCGGGTCGCGAAGGCGCTGATGGGCCTCGGCTGTGACGAGCTCTCGCTCGGCGACACGATCGGGGTGGCCACCCCGGGCCATGTGACGGCTCTGCTCGCCGCACTGAACGAGGCGGGGATCCCCACCGGGGCGGTCGGGGTGCACTTCCACGACACGTACGGCCAGGCGCTCTCCAACACCCTGGCCGCGCTCCAGCACGGGGTGACGACGGTGGACGCCTCGGCGGGCGGCCTCGGCGGCTGCCCCTACGCGAAGAGCGCGACCGGAAATCTCGCCACCGAGGATCTCGTGTGGATGCTCGACGGCCTCGGTGTCGACACCGGGGTCGATCTCGGCGCACTCACCGCCACAAGCGTGTGGATGGCCGAACAGCTGGGCCGCCCGAGCCCGTCCCGTACCGTCCGCGCGCTGTCCCACGAGGAGTGAAGCACCCATGTCCCTTGACCACCGGCTGACCGCCGAGCACGAGGAACTGCGCCGCACCGTCGAGGAGTTCGCACACGATGTGATCGCCCCGAAGATCGGCGACTTCTACGAACGCCATGAGTTCCCGTACGAGATCGTGCGGGAGATGGGACGGATGGGCCTGTTCGGCCTGCCCTTCCCGGAGGAGTACGGCGGCATGGGCGGTGACTACCTCGCCCTCGGGATCGCCCTGGAGGAGCTGGCCCGGGTCGACTCGTCCGTGGCGATCACGCTGGAGGCCGGTGTCTCGCTCGGCGCCATGCCCCTCCACCTCTTCGGGACCGAGGAGCAGAAGCAGCGGTGGCTGCCGAGGCTCTGCTCGGGCGAGGCGCTCGGCGCGTTCGGGCTGACGGAGCCGGACGGCGGTTCGGACGCGGGCGGCACACGGACGACCGCCGTGCTGGACGAGGCCACCGGCGAGTGGGTGATCAACGGCTCCAAGTGCTTCATCACCAACTCCGGTACGGACATCACGGAGCTGGTGACGGTGACGGCGGTCACCGGCCGCAAGGACGACGGCGCCCCGCGCATCTCCGCGATCATCGTTCCGTCCGGCACTCCCGGCTTCACGGTGGCCGCCCCGTACTCCAAGGTCGGGTGGAACGCCTCGGACACCCGTGAGCTGTCCTTCTCCGACGTCCGCGTGCCGGCGGCGAACCTGCTGGGCGAGGAGGGCCGTGGATACGCGCAGTTCCTGCGCATCCTGGACGAGGGCCGGATCGCCATCTCGGCGCTGGCGACGGGGCTGGCGCAGGGCTGTGTGGACGAGTCACTGAAGTACGCGAAGGAGCGGCACGCCTTCGGGAGGCCGATCGGCTCCAACCAGGCCATCCAGTTCAAGATCGCGGACATGGAGATGCGGGCGCACATGGCCCGGACCGGCTGGCGGGACGCGGCCTCGCGGCTGGTGGCGGGCGAGCCGTTCAAGAAGGAGGCGGCGATCGCGAAGCTGTACTCCTCCACGGTGGCGGTGGACAACGCCCGTGAGGCGACGCAGATCCACGGCGGCTACGGCTTCATGAACGAGTACCCGGTGGCCCGGATGTGGCGTGACTCCAAGATCCTGGAGATCGGCGAGGGCACGAGCGAGGTCCAGCGGATGCTGATCGCCCGGGAGCTGGGCATGAACGCCTGACGGACGCGCACACCGGTCGGCATACTCGGCCCCGGACGTATACCGACCGGTTCCAGGAGGCCCGCCATGGCCAGGACCCTCGTGGATGCGGACGGCCTGCTGCACGTGGACGACGACTTCGGCGCGGTCTGCGAGGTGTGCCCGGACATCGGCATGCCGCGTCTCCAGCCGGTCACCGGCTGAGCCGGACTTCCGAGGCAGCCACCCTCCCCGGGCGCGGGAAGACGGCTCTCCCTTTCCGCCCGGTAACGGAACGGTTGCTTCCCCTTGCCCTCCCCGTCCGCGTATGTGAGGTTAGGCTAGCCTTCCTTCGAATCGTCAGCGGGCGCCCTGGGGCGCGTACGAAAGCAGACCCACTCATGTCCAACCTCCGGACCAGCTCACTCTCCCGCCGCGGCCTGCTGGCCGCCGGTGGTGCCGTCGGTCTCGGCGCCGTCCTCGCAGCCTGCGGCGACGGCGACGAGAAGGGCTCCGCCTCGGGTCCGGGTGCGGAGAAGTCCGGCCCCTGGTCCTTCAAGGATGACCGCGGGCAGACGGCGAAGGCCGGTTCCGTACCGAAGAACATCGTCGCGTTCGTCGGTGTCGCCGCCGCGCTCCACGACTACGGCGTCGAGGTGAAGGGTGTCTTCGGGCCGACGAAGACCTCCGACGGCAAGGCCGATGTGCAGGCGGGCGACCTCGACATCAGCAAGGTCGAGGTGCTCGGCAACGTCTGGGGCGAGTTCAACGTCGAGAAGTACGCCGGTCTCGCGCCGGAGCTCCTCGTCACCGCCATGTGGGAGAAGGACGCCCTCTGGTACGTGCCGGACCAGTCCAAGGACAAGATCCTCGAACTGGCCCCGAGCGTCGCCCTGTGGGCCGCACAGACCACGGTCCCGAAGGCGATCCAGCGCCACGAGGACCTCGCGGCCTCCCTCGGCGCCGATGTCAAGGCCAAGAAGGTCACCGACGCCAAGGCCGCGTTCGAGAAGGCAGCGGCCCGGCTGCGCGCCGCCGCCAAGTCCCAGCCGAACATCAAGGTCATGATCGGCTCGGCCAGCCAGGACCTGTTCTACGTCTCGCTCGCCAAGACGTCCGCCGACACCCTGTACTTCCAGGAACTCGGCGTGCAGTTCGTCGAGCCGAAGGTCAACGCGGCCGGCTTCTTCGAGGAGCTGAGCTGGGAGAACGTCGACAAGTACGACGCGGACATCATCATGATGGACAACCGCTCCTCGGCTCTTCAGCCCGACGCCCTGGCCTCCAAGCCGACCTGGGCCCAGCTGCCCGCCGTGAAGGCCGGCCAGGTCGTCCCGCGCACGACGGAGCCCATCTACTCCTACGACAAGTGCGCGCCGATCCTCGACGCCCTCGCCGAGGCCATCGAGAAGGCCAAGAAGGTCAGCTGACGCGTCCGGCCCGGCCGGGGGTGCCCTCCCGGCCGGGCCCCGCCGTTCCGGTCCCCGGGAGGACCCTCACATGACGACCGCCGCCGCCCCCGCCACCACCCCCTTCCGGTTCTTCGGCCTGACGGTCCTGCGGACCAGCCGGCTGAGCCCGTCGATGCGGAGGATCACTCTCGGCGGCCCGGGGTGCGACGGCTTCGCCGCCGGAGGCCGCGACCAGAGCCTCTCGATCTTCCTGCCGCCCCCGGGCCGGACCGAGGCCGTGGTCCCGGTCGACGGGAACGGTGAGTGGTTCTCCGCCTGGCGGTCCCTGCCCCCGGACGCCAGGGCGGTCATGCGGTCGTACACCGTGCGCGCGCAGCGCCACGCCGCGGACGGCTCGACCGAGATCGACATCGACTTCGCGCTGCATGAGGACGGCGGGCCGGCCTGCCGCTGGGCGGAGGCCGCCGCGCCGGGGCAGCGGCTCCTCGTGCTGGGCCCCGCCGTCCGGGAGAACACCGGCGTCCGCTTCCAGCCTCCCCAGGACACCGGATGGGTGCTGATCTGCACCGACGAGACGGCCCTGCCCGCCGCCTCGGCCGCCTTGGAGTGGCTGCCGGCCGGGACGAAGGCCCGGGTCTGGCTGGAGGTACCGCACCTCCAGGACCGGCTGGAGATCCGGACCGAGGCCGACGCGCACCTCACCTGGCTCGTACGGGACGAGGGCGCACCCTCGGCCGTGGACGCCGTGCGCGGGGCCGAGCTCCCCGAGGGCACCCCGTACGCCTGGATCGCCGGTGAGTCCTCGGGGGTCCGCGGGCTGCGCCGCCACCTCGTCCAGGAGCGGGGGTTCGACCGCGGGCGCGTCACCTTCGTCGGTTACTGGCGGCGCGGACTGAGCGAGGAACAGCTGAGGGAGGAAGCGGCGCGGGCGACCGCGTGACGCACCTGCGCGCCCCGGGCCCTCACCGGCTTCCCCCTGCCGCCCGGTGAGCTCATCCGCCGTACCGGGCCGCGGCCGGTCCACGTCGCGCCGAGCTGTCTCCGTCCCAATCAAACCGCACAGTCGGTTACGTGTGTCACGAGGAGCCGGCAGGGACGTACACGCCGGTCCTGTGCCAGCAGGAGGGACGGGGGCGGGGCGGGGACACGAGCGTCCGGGCCGTGGCCACCGCCGCCGCGGAGGCACCGTCCGCCGGCCCCGGGGAGCGCGGAGCCGCCGTGGAGACGCTGTCCGCCGGCCCTCGGGGGCGCGGAGCCGCCGTCGGACCGGACGTCGCCGGCACCGCGGCCCGCGCGCCGGGTGAGGCTGTCGGCTTCGAGGTGATCCGCGAGGTCACCGGGCCGGAGAAGCGAGCCGTGCTCAGCGCCCGGGCCCGCGAGCGGTTCGAGGTGGCGGCCGCCGGAGCCGGCCGGTGACCACGCGTCCCGCCGCCGCTGCCGCCGGCCACCCGGCCCCGGAGCGCCGGGCCGCCGACGACCGGCTCCTGGTCCGCAGGACACTGGCCGGAACCGCGTACGGGCCGATCGGGGAACCGACCGCCTCCGAGCAGCTCGCCATGGCCGGTTTCCAGGTCATCGGGACCGGCGCGGCCAAGGGGCACCCCTGCTTTGTCGCCAACGACGGGCGGTCCGGGGCCGGCGGACACCGGGCCCACACCCCCGGGGCGGCGGCCGGAAGCAAACCGGCCCGGCCGGACGCCAGGCGCGAACGCGCCACCTTCCCCGTGGACGCCGGACCCGGCCCCGGTGACCGCCGAACCCGAGGACGCCCGCCGCACTCCGGGGCCGACGGTGACGGACCCCGCTCCGGCCCCGCCTTCCCGAGGCGAGGGCCGAATGAGGAACCTAAGGGGCATCTCCGACATAAGAGTGCCACCGGATGAGAATCCTGCCCGGAATCGGGCAGATTTCTTGCGTAACGACTCCGTTCCACGCAATATCGACGAGTGCTCGAACGCCGCCCCACGCATGACGACCTCATCGACCACCTCGTACGCTCCACCGCGCTCCAGCGCGGCGAGGCCGCCAGGGTGATCCTCGACGTGCTGGCGTACTTCGACGAGACGACCGAGGACTTCGTCCGGCGCCGCCACCGGGAACTACAGGCGGGCGGCCTGGTGAACGCGGAGATCTTCGAGCGGATAGCGGCGGAGCTGCCGCACCGCGCGGTGGCGCCGCAGGAGCTCTCGCTCCGCCAGCTGCGCCGCATCGTCTACGGCTGATCGGACGGGCCGGCCGGGCACCGGACTTTTGTACGTCGATGGAGGGGCAGAAACCCATGTGCGGGATCGTCGGTTACATCGGGAAGCGTGACGTGGCTCCGCTGCTGCTGGAGGGCCTGCAGCGGCTGGAGTACCGGGGCTACGACTCCGCGGGCATCGTCATCACGGGCAAGGCCCCGGCGGGCAGGCCCGGCGCCCTGAAGATGGTCAAGGCCAAGGGCCGGGTCCGCGAGCTGGAGGCCCGCGTGCCCAAGCGGTTCGCCGGCACCACCGGCATCGCCCACACCCGCTGGGCCACCCACGGCGCCCCGAGCGACGAGAACGCCCACCCGCACCTGGACGCGGAGAACAAGGTCGCCGTCGTCCACAACGGCATCATCGACAACGCCTCCGAGATCCGCGCGAAGCTGGCCGCCGACGGCGTCGTCTTCCTCTCCGAGACCGACACCGAGGTGCTGGTCCACCTGATCTCCCGCTCGCAGGCGCTCACGCTGGAGGAGAAGGTCCGCGAGGCACTGAAGTCCGTCGAGGGCACGTACGGCATCGCCGTCCTGCACGCCGACTTCAACGACCGCATCGTCGTCGCCCGCAACGGCTCCCCCGTGGTGCTCGGCATCGGCGAGAAGGAGATGTTCGTCGCCTCCGACGTGGCCGCCCTGGTCGCGCACACCCGCCAGATCGTCACCCTGGACGACGGCGAGATGGCCACCCTCAAGGCCGACGACTTCCGCACGTACACCACGGAGGGCTCGACCACGACGGCCACGCCGACCACCGTGGAGTGGGAGGCCGAGTCGTACGACATGGGCGGCCACGACACGTACATGCACAAGGAGATCTCCGAGCAGGCCGACGCCGTGGACCGCGTGCTGCGCGGCCGCATCGACGACCGCTTCTCCACCGTGCACCTGGGCGGCCTGAACCTGGACGCCCGCGAGGCCCGCGGAGTCCGCCGGATCAAGATCCTGGGCTGCGGCACGTCGTACCACGCGGGCCTGATCGGCGCCGGCCTCATCGAGGAACTGGCCCGCATCCCCGCGGACGCCGAGCCCGCGTCCGAGTTCCGCTACCGCAACCCGGTCGTGGACCCCGACACCCTCTACGTCGCCGTCTCGCAGTCCGGTGAGACCTACGACGTGCTGGCCGCCGTCCAGGAGCTCAAGCGCAAGGGCGCGCGCGTCCTGGGCGTCGTGAACGTCGTCGGCTCGGCCATCGCCCGCGAGGCGGACGGCGGCATGTACGTCCACGCCGGCCCCGAGGTCTGCGTCGTCTCCACCAAGTGCTTCACCAACACCGTCGTCGCCTTCGCGCTGCTCGCCCTGCACCTGGGCCGCATCCGCGACCTGTCGGTCTCCGACGGCAAGCGGATCATCGAGGGCCTGCGCAAGCTGCCCGAGCAGATCGGTCAGATCCTGGAGTCGGAGGACGAGATCAAGAAGCTGGCCGAGGAGTACGCGGGTGCGCAGTCGATGATGTTCATCGGCCGCGTCCGGGGCTACCCGGTCGCGCTGGAGGCCTCCCTGAAGCTGAAGGAGATCTCGTACATCCACGCCGAGGCCTACCCCGCCTCGGAGCTCAAGCACGGCCCGCTGGCGCTCATCGAGCCGGCGCTCCCCACCGTCGCGATCGTCCCGGACGACGACCTGCTGGAGAAGAACCGCGCCGCGCTGGAGGAGATCAAGGCCCGCAGCGGACGCATCCTCGCCGTCGCCCACCGCGAGCAGGAGAAGGCCGACCACACGATCGTCGTCCCGAAGAACGAGAACGAGCTGGACCCGATCCTGATGGGCATCCCGCTCCAGCTGCTCGCCTACCACACGGCGCTGGCCATGGGCCGTGACATCGACAAGCCGCGCAACCTGGCGAAGTCGGTCACCGTCGAGTAGCGGACACCGTCCCGCTGCATGCGGAAAGGCCCCTGACGTCGCGTCAGGGGCCTTTCGGCGTGCTCGGGGGCCCCGCCCAGGCTCGGAGGACACCCAGGGACGCCCAGGGACGCCCAGAGACGTTCGGGGGCGCTCAGGGGATGACGATGACCGGGCGCTGGGCGCGCCGGGCAAGACGGCCGGCCACGGATCCGAAGATCCGGCCCACGATGCCGTGCGTCGAACCGACGACGATCGCGTCGGCCGAGTACTCCCGGCCGACCTCCTCCAGCTCGTGGCAGATGTCCCCGCCGCGCTCCACGAGCACCCAGGGCACCTCGGCGAGGTAGTCCGCGCACGCCAGCTCCAGGCCCAGGACCTCGGTGCGGTGGTCGGGCACATCGACGAAGACGGGCGGCTCACAGCCGGCCCAGACCGTGGTCGGCAGCCGGTTGGCCACATGGACGATGATCAGCCCGGAGCTGTGCCGGCTCGCCATGCCGATGGCGTAGGCGAGGGCGCGTTCGCTGGACATGGAGCCGTCGAATCCGACCACGACGCCATGCCGGAAGGCGGGATCGCAGGAAGGGCGCGACTCTCCGACCGGCTGCGGGTCCGACCCGGGGTCGGCTACCTGCTTGCGGTCTGCGGGTTCAGGGATTTCGTGACCGGCCATCGGTGTCTCGGCGAAGAGAGTCCTCGTGAGGAGGGAGCGGTTGTGGAGGTGTGCCTACGCGCGGTGCGGCTGTGTCCGAGAAACATCTTCCCCACCCCCTACCCTCAAGGGTACGGCGCCACTCCCGCACTGCCCAGCCCTCGCACAGCGCATGCGGCAATGGAGGGAGCATGCCGGAGACCGCCCCGTATGGCAATGGCGGTTGCGTCGTACATCGAGCTGGCGGGCGTTCCGGCGGGTCCCGGCGGGGCCCGCCGGTCTTCGCGGGGGCCCCGCCGCGCGGCCGGATGTGAGGCGGCCGAATACGCCATCCCCCCTCCCGCCCGGGTCCGTCACGCCCCGCCGTCGCACGACTGCGCATCGTTCGCCTCCGAAGTCCGGAGGGCCTTGAGGGGGCCCGCAGGCGCGTGGAGGCAGGGAGGGGCGGAGGGCGTACGCCGGTCACATGACTGGAATACGCGCACGCGACCATCGGTTTTCGGCCAACTTCACCACCACCCCTTTTTCTTGGCATCACGGCCGCCCAACCCACGTGCCACCAGGCAGGAATAGACCGCGCGGTACGCTTTGACCCTATGGGGACGGGCCATGATCGCTACGCGCACTTCCCTGTGGCGCTCACGAGTGGAACGCTTCGTGATCGAACGCTTCGCGCCAAGTTGCCTTGTCGACATAGTGCCGGTGGGGGAACGTGTCACGTCGGGACCACGGAACGCAGTAGATTCGATCTTGGAATTCGAGAACTGGGGACGCGTGCGAGACCGAGGGGAAACGTGCAGGAGCGGCAGGCCCGTAGGGACCAGGAAGACGCGAACACCGAGGGGGGCTTAGCGTCATGAGCCAGGACTCCGCCACCGCAACGGAGGCCGCACGGAAACTGACCGGGCGGCGACGCCGAGAAGTCGTAGCCGTGCTGCTGTTCAGTGGCGGCCCTATCTTCGAGAGCTCCATTCCGCTCTCAGTTTTCGGAATCGACCGGCAGGACGCGGGCGTGCCCCGCTACCGCCTGCTGGTCTGCGGGGGCGAGGAAGGACCGCTGCGCACCACCGGCGGGCTCGAACTCAGCACACCGTACGGCCTGGAGGCGATCAGCAGGGCCGGCACCGTCGTGGTGCCCGCCTGGCGGTCCATCACCTCCCCGCCGCCCGCAGAGGCCCTGGACGCGCTGCGCCGCGCCCATGAGGAGGGTGCCCGCATCGTCGGGCTGTGCACGGGGGCCTTCGTCCTCGCCGCCGCCGGGCTGCTGGACGGCCGCCCGGCCACCACGCACTGGATGTACGCACCGACGCTGGCCAAGCGCTATCCGTCGGTGCACGTCGATCCGCGTGAGCTGTTCGTCGACGACGGCGACGTGCTCACCTCGGCCGGCACGGCGGCCGGAATCGACCTGTGCCTCCACATAGTCCGTACCGACCACGGCACCGAGGCGGCCGGGGCCCTGGCCCGCCGGCTCGTGGTGCCCCCGCGGCGCAGCGGTGGTCAGGAGCGCTACCTCGACAGGTCTTTACCCGAGGAGATCGGCGCCGACCCGCTGGCCGAGGTCGTCGCCTGGGCGCTGGAGCACCTCCACGAGCAGTTCGACGTGGAGACGCTGGCGGCCCGCGCGTACATGAGCCGCCGTACCTTCGACCGCCGGTTCCGTTCGCTGACCGGCAGCGCGCCGCTGCAGTGGCT
>NZ_DATMVN010000151.1:0-4871 GCF_035563135.1 Streptomyces sp. | reverse complement strand
TCTTCATCGTCTTCAACAGCGTCGACAACACCGCACAAGAACCCTTCGCAGCCCCCGTCCGCCGACCCGAATTCATCGGCGCCCGCGACTTCACCCCCGTGGGATAACACCACACGGCAGTCAGACGGGGCGGGACGCATCAGCCCTGCCACAGGCGGTCAGGACTCCCTGGCGATCCGGCCCTCCTGGATCAGGAACTGGGACGCCCCGAGCATGGTCACCGGCCGGTCGGTCAGCCGGCCGAAGACCGGTGTTCCCCGGTAGGTGCCGTGCACGGTCCATGGGGCGGCCGCCCGCAGACCGGCGTACCGCGGTGAGTGGTCGGTCTGCACGTCCCGCACCGCGCATGGGAACTGGCGGCGCCGGCGCAGTACAGGCGCCTGGTCCGGAACGAGCCCGGCCCCACGCCGTCGGGCGTGGGGCCGGGCTCGGGAACCGCCGGGGCAGGGCCCGGCCTCTCCGGATGCGGGCGGCGTCAGGCCAGCATGCCGGCGCGGAGCTTGCCGAGGGTGCGCGTCAGGAGGCGGGAGACGTGCATCTGGGAGATGTCGAGCTCGGCGCCGATCTGTGCCTGGGTCATCTCCTGGCCGAAGCGCATCTCGATGATGCGGCGCTCGCGGTCGTCGAGGTCTCCCAGGAGCGGAGCCAGGGCATGCAGGTTCTCCACCGTCTCCATGGCGGAATCCGGCTCGCCCAGGACGTCGGCGAAGGTACGCGAAGCCGTCCCCGTCGTCTCACCCGCATCGGTCGGCAGGTCCAGGGACCCGGCGGTGTAGCCGTTCGCCGCGATGACGCCCTCGATGACCTCGTCCTCGGTGAGGTTCAGGTGGTCGGCCAGTTCCTTCACCGTCGGGTCGCGGTCGAGGCGGGTGGCGAGCTCGTCCTTGGCCCTGGCAAGCTCCACGCGCAGTTCCTGCAGCCGCCGGGGGACATGGACGGCCCAGGTCGTGTCACGGAAGAAGCGCTTGATCTCACCGACGATGTAGGGAACGGCGAAGGTGGCGAACTCGACCTCCCGGGAGAGCTCGAACCGGTCGATGGCCTTGATGAGGCCGATGGTTCCGACCTGGGTGATGTCCTCCATGTCGCCGCTGCCCCGGTTGCGGAAGCGGCGCGCGGCGAACCGGACCAAGGAGATGTTCATCTCGATGAGGGTGTTGCGCGCGTACTGGTACTCGTGCGTGCCCTCTTCGAGCACCTGCAGCTGCTCGAAGAACAGCGTCGACAGTGCGCGGGCGTCCTTCGGGGCGATCTTGCCCGCGTCCTCGATCCAGGGCAGTTCGCCGACGCGCTCCGGCGCGGTCTCCGAACCCGGCGCACCGTCAGTCCCTATGGTCCCGGGGGTCTGTTCAGTCATCACTTTTGTTTCCACCCTCCCTCGTGCTGAGCGCGCTTCCTGGCGAGCCCCTGCCCCGCTTCGGGGGGCCTATGCGTGCTGACGCGAAATTTCTTGCTGTGCGGAAACAGTTGTCTGTGGACATCGTAAGATGAGCAGCACCGGCCACCGGCGCGCCCTGTCGGGATCGCCGCAGGGCCGGGCGCAGGCTCCGTACGCTGGAGACCGACGGCCAGGACCCCCGGACGGTCCGGATTTTGGTGCGGCACGACGAGAAAACAGGATCACGTGGACAGATTCGCTGCCGTCGAGCGGGAGCTGCGCAAGGCCGCACCCCATCTGCTCCTCGACGTCGCCAAGGCGGCTCTGCGGGAGCAGTACGGCGTACAGAGCGTGGAGCTGCGGCTCGCCGACTACGGCATGACCGCGCTCCAAGTGGTCGCCGAGGCGCCGCTCTCCGAGCCGGTACCCGTGCACAACAGCCCGCAGGGCCGGGCCTTCGGGGCTCAGGAGCCGTATGTGGAGCACCGGGCCGCGCCCGGTCCGGCGCTCGTGCATCTGCCGGTGACCGTCCGTGGTGACCGGCTCGGCGTCCTCACCGCCACGGTGCCCGGGAGCAGCTGTTCGCCGACGGACCTGGCCGGG
This sequence comes from Streptomyces sp., assembly GCF_035563135.1. GTDB lineage: Bacteria > Actinomycetota > Actinomycetes > Streptomycetales > Streptomycetaceae > Streptomyces. The sequence continues at coordinate 2,890 of NZ_DATMVN010000151.1, read as the reverse complement.
ATGCAGCAGATCTGTGAAGCGCTCGGCCACGAGATCCTCGTCGCCGGCCGGGACACCGACCTCTACCTCCTCGCGCGCCGCGCCACCAGGCTGACCCTGGCCGCGGAGATGCAGTGGCAGCTGCTGCCCGGCCGCTCCGTGACCCGCCCCGAATTCTCGCTGGGCGCCCATCTGGAACCCGCGTACGCGATCTTCGGCGACAACTTCGACTGGTCGGTGTCGGCCCATCACCTCACGCTCACCGTCACCAACGGTATGGGCAAGGGGATGGAGGCGGCGCTGCTGACCAATCTCGTGGTCAACGCGCTGCGCAACGCCCGGCGTGCCGGCCTCGACCTCCCCGGTCAGGCCGGCCTCGCCGATCAGGCCGTCTACGCCCAGTACCGTGGCGCGCTGCACGCGTCGGTCCTGCTGCTGCGCTTCGACCTGGCCACGGGCGAGGTGGAAGCGGTGGACGCGGGATCACCCCGCATGTGGCGGCTGAGGGGGCGTGACGTCGAAACCGTCGAGTTCGACGCGCAGCTCCCGCTCGGCATGTTCGAAGAAACGGAGTACGTCGCGGAGCACCTGCGCGTCGAGCCGGGCGACCGGCTGCTGATCGGCAGCGACGGGGTCTACGACGGCCCGTCGGCGGCCGGGGAGCGCTACGGGGAGCGCGCTCTCGCGCGGTCACTGTCCGCACACCGGTTCCTGCCGTCCGAGCAGGTCCCGCTGGCGGTGCTCCGCGATCTGCGCGACTACCGGGGTGCCACACCGCTGGACGATGATGCTCTGGTGGTCTGTCTGGACTGGTTCGGCCGGCAGTCCTCCACCGGTGATCCGTCCGTGTGACCTGGGGCGACGGGCGGTCGACCGGTCTTCACGCGGTCGACCGCAAGGGTCTTGCCCCACTGCTGTCCTGCCCTGATCCCGCTGCCGCGTTGCGGAAGGCCCTGAGTCCTTCGAGGAGGGAACGCCGCGACTTGGCCGGCATGGCGTCGATCGTGGCCATCAGCACCTGCTCCCTGCGCATCCGAAGATCGACGAGGTACGCCCTGCCGTGGCTCGTCAGCCGGAGCTCCAGCTCCCGTCGGCTCACCGGGCTGGGGGTGCGCTCCACGAACCCCGTGGCCTGCAGCCGGTCGCACAGCCTGCTGACCGACGGGGAGGCCGAGCCCAGGGCTTCGGCGAGCATGCGCAGGTTGATGCCGTCCTCCCTGTCCAGCGTGTACAGCACGCGGAGCTGTGAAGGGGAGACCGGGCCCTTCGGGACGGCCTCGCGGCCGTGCTCCCAGAGGATTTCGAGCAGTTCGACGAACTCGGAACCCTCACGGGCCGCATCCCGGGACCGGTGGTCGGGTTCGGGGTTCAGGCCCATGGTGATGACACTCCGATCCGGCATCGCCTCACTCGTCCGTCTGGCCACCGGAGCGAGCGGGCGAGCCGGGCATCTGATGCGCTCGTATGGAAAGCCAGGACAAAGGTTCAGGGACACGTACGTGGCCCCGGATATCGTACCCCCGTCCACCACGGGCTCCTGTGGGCGCGGTCGGGCCTCCGGAATGTTTCCGCAGGGCAATAGTTTCCATGGGCTAAGATTTCGCAGTCCGATATCCGATGCGTGATCCTCCAGCGGTCACCGCCGCCCCTGCCGCGACGGCGACCGCTCCCCGGCCTGGAGCACTGAAACCATGACGCACAGCCCGCCTCTCCTCCTCACCGTCCGGCACCCCGCGGATGCGGTCGCCGTCCTCACCGTCGCCGGCGAGATCGACGTGGACAGCGCGCCCGCGCTGCGGACGAGGGCGATGGAGCTGATCAGGCAGGGCAGTCCGCACCTCGTTCTCGATCTGGCGTCCGTGGAGTTCTGCGATTCCTCCGGCCTCAACACGATGATCAGCGTCCTGCGGTACGCGAAGGACCGGCACGGGTCACTTTCCCTGGCCGCCGCGCCGGCCCACCTCGCGAGGCTGCTGGACATCACCGGGGTCGGTGCGCTGATGCCCGCCCTCCCCACCACGGCCGAGGCCGTCAGTGCCCTGCACGCCGCCGCACCGAGGCCGGATCCCTCTGCCTGAGCGGTGCGGCGGCTCGGGGCCGGGCCCGGCCCCCGACGCCACCGGAGCCCGGCATGCTTCTAGCTCCGCGCGATGCGCCAGAGGTTGTCGGAAGTCCCGTTGTCCGTGTCCTGGACGGCGAAGGCGCCGGCAGCGGTGGAGTGCTCAGCGATGCCGAGCAGCTTGCCGCTGTGCACATTGCGGATCTTGACCGTACCGTCGCCCTGATCGAGCAGTGTCCATCTGTGGTCGGCGGTGCCGTTGTCCGACCACTGGAGGACGCTCGCGTTGTCCGCCGTGGACATGTCCTGGACGCCGAGCACCTTGCCGCTGTGGGCGTTGCGGAAGCGCACCGCGTCCCCGTCGTCGACCATTTCCCAGTCGTGGTCGGCGGTGCCGGAATCGTGCCACTGCAGAGCCCGGCCCCCGTCGGCCGTGGACATGTCCTGGATCCCCAGGACGAGTCCGCTGCCCACATTGGCGAGGCGGACCGTGGTGGTGTCGCCGGTCTTCCAGTAGACGGTGTAGTTGTGGCCGTGCGCGTCGTGGAACGGCCCCAGGCGGACCGTGGAGCCGTCGGCGCCGGCGGTGAAGGAGAGCGAGCTGCCGCTGCTCCGGGTGATCGAGGAAATATCCAGTGACGGCAGGGAGTTGAGCGATCTTTCGCCGTAGTCGCCGGACAGGACCGTCGGCCCGTAGGTGACCGCGGCGACGCTCGGGTCGTCGTTGGCCGCTCGCAGGACGATCCGCATGGGCAGGCGGACGGTGACCGTGTCGCCGTCGGCCCAGGCGCGGGTCAGGGTCGCGTAACTGCCGGGCGTGGTGGGGATGTCCTGCGCGACGCCGTTGACTCC
>NZ_DATMVN010000150.1:0-6886 GCF_035563135.1 Streptomyces sp. | reverse complement strand
GACATCATCCAGGTCGGCACGATCGGCCTGATCAAGGCGATCGACCGCTTCGACCTGTCGCGCGAGGTGGAGTTCGCCACGTTCGCGGTGCCCTACATCGTGGGCGAGATCAAGCGGTTCTTCCGTGACACGACCTGGTCCGTGCACGTGCCGCGCCGCCTCCAGGAGCTGCGGGTCGAACTGGCGAAGGCCAAGGAACTCCTCTCCTCCAAGCTCGACCGCGACCCGACGGTCGCGGAACTCGCCGCACATCTCGATCTCCCCGAGGAGGAGATCATCGAGGGCCTGGTCGCAGCCAACGGCTACTCGGCGGGCTCGCTGGACACCCCGAGCGCCGACAGCGAATCGGGCAGCGAGCAGCGCGCCTACGCCGATCTCCTGGGTGAGGAGGACCCCGGGATGGAGAGCGTCGAGAATCTGCACACCCTGGCTCCGCTGCTGCGGCAGCTGGACGAGCGGGAACAGAAGATCGTCCGCATGCGTTTCGGCCAGGAGATGACTCAGGCGCAGATCGGCGCGGAGCTGGGCGTGTCCCAGATGCACGTGTCGCGCCTGCTCAGCAGGATCGTGCAGCGCCTGCGCGCGGGCATGAGCGTCGAGGCTTGATCCAGTCACCCGCACATTGAATGACCGAGGCCCGGCCGAGCGCCGGGCCTCGGTCACATATGCTTCCTGCCGAAACGGCTGTGAACGTTCTGTGCCGTCAGTCGGAGGGAGTGGAGTGTGGCCGAGATGCCGTTGGACACCTCTGCGCGCGTGAAGGAGCTGGGCGGGATCCCCCCGCAGCAGCGGGTGCTGACCGCAGGCGACACTTCCGTCTGGGACGTCGACGCGGCTCTCCTCCTGGTCGAGGACGACTCCGGGGACGCACTCCTGGTCGAGGAGATGCTCACCGACAGTGAGCTGGACGCCCCTCTCACATGGTGCAAGACGCTGGCCGAGGCCCGGCGGTTCCTGCTGAGCTGCCGGACCTCCGTCTGTGTCCTGCTGGACCTGCACCTGCCCGACGTGAACGGCCTCGACGCCGTCCGCCAGCTCGTCGAGTCCGCCCCCGACGCGGCGGTCATCGTGCTGACGGGCCTGGACGAGTCGAAGACCGGATTGTCCGCAGTGGCGCAGGGTGCCCAGGACTACCTCGTGAAGGGCCGGATCGATCCCGAGGTCCTGGGCCGCGCGGTCCGTTACGCCCTCCAGCGCAAGCACGCCGAACGGTCGGCGGCGGCCATGCGGACCAGCCGGCTGATCGCCCAGGAGAACGCCCGTCTGGAGCGTGCCCTGCTGCCGATCCCCCTGCTGCTGGACGACAGCTTCCAGGTGGCCGCCCGCTACGAGGCCGGGCGCGCCCACGGGCTGCTGAGCGGCGACTTCTACGACGTGGTGCAGACCGCCGACGGCGCGGTGCACGCGGTGATCGGCGATGTGTCGGGGCACGGTGCCGCCGAGGCCGCCCTGGGGGTCTGTCTGCGGGTCGCCTGGCGCACGGCCGTACTGACCGGGGTCACTCAGCTGGAGACGACCGGTCTCCTGGAGGAGATACTCGTCGCCGAGCGGTCCGACCCCCATGTGTTCGCCACCGTGACCACGCTCGTCTTTCCGCCCGGCCGGGACAGGGTGCTCGTCGCGCGGGCCGGGCACCCCGGCCTGCTGCTGCGGCGCGGCCCGGAGGTCGGCTGGGTGGAGCCCGAAGCGGGTATGGCTCTAGGATTGCTGCCCGGCGCCGGCCGCTGGACGATCACGGAGCTGGAGCTCTCCCCCGAGAGCGAGCTCGTCCTGTTCACCGACGGCCTGTTCGAGGGGCGCACGGGACCCAAGTCCCGGCTGGGCGAGGACGGCCTGCTGGCCATGGCCGGCAGATACGGCGCCCTGGAACCCCGCGCGTTCGTCGACGCGCTGGTCGCCGAGGCCACCGAAAGCGCCTCTCCGTACGGCGGGCTGGCCGATGACGTCGCCGTCCTGCACCTTGGCTGGAAGGCGAACTCATGAGCACCACCGGACCGTCGGCAGACGGGCGGGGCGGCCGGATAGCGCGGCTGTCCGTCCAGAACTGGGTCCATCTGATCCTGGCCGGCTTCGTGCTGGTGGTCTGCGGATGCCTCGTCGTGGGCGGGTTCGTCCTCTCCCGCATCTCCGACCGGACCACGGATCTGGTGGACCGCATCCAGCCGGCCCGCTCCGCCTCGTTCCAGCTGCAGAACTCGCTCCTCGACCAGGAGACCGGGGTGCGCGGTTTCGCACTCACCGGTGACCCCTCGTTCCTGGAGCCCTACGAGAGCGGGAGGCGGGCCGAACGCGAGCGGGCCGCCCAGGTGCGTTCGCTGATCGGGGACGAGCAGCCGTACGGCGCGGACCTGGAGCGGATCGAGAAGGCCGCCCAGCAGTGGCGCACCCTGCGGGCCGAGCCACTGATCGCCGCGGTGCAGGCGAGCGGGCCCACCGGTGCGTCCTCCGCCCCGCTCACCCGGAGCAAGGCGGAGTTCGACGCGTTGCGCCTGCTCTACACCACCCAGCAGAGCCGTCTGGACGACGCACGCGACCGTGTCCGCGGCGAGCTCGACAGCGCGCACACCACCCGCGACCGGGTGCTCCTCGCCCTGGTCATCGGCTTCGTGCTGTCGGTCGTGTCGCTCAGCCTGCTGCTGCACCGCATGGTGGGCCGGCCGCTGAGCGCGCTGACCGCGGCGTCGAACAAGGTGAGGTCGGGCGCGTTCAACGGCAGGATCGAGGTCAGCGGTCCGTCGGACGTCAGGGCCGTGGCCGCCGCGGCCGAGGACATGCGCCGGCGGCTGGCCGCGGAGCTCGCCGAGTCCCAGGAGCGGGAGACGCTGCTGTCCGAGCAGACGGCGGAGCTGCGCCGGTCCAACTCCGAACTGGAGCAGTTCGCCTACGTCGCCTCGCACGACCTCCAGGAACCGCTGCGGAAGGTCGCCTCCTTCTGCCAGCTGCTGGAGAAGCGCTACGGCTCGGAACTGGACGCACGCGGCCGGCAGTACATCGACTTCGCGGTCGACGGCGCCAAGCGGATGCAGGTGCTCATCAACGACCTGCTGACCTTCTCGCGGGTGGGCCGGGTGCAGCAGAGCTGGAAGCCCGTCGATCTCGGTGCCGCCCTGGACAGGTCCCTGTCCAATCTCACCCTGGCCATGGAGGAGTCCGGAGCCGTCGTCGTACGCGAGGATCCGTTGCCGGAGCTCCTCGGCGACTCGACCTCGCTCACCATGGTGTGGCAGAACCTCATCGGGAACGCGGTCAAGTTCCGCCGGGCCGACGTGCCGTGCCGGATCACTGTCGGGTGCGTCCAGGAGGACGACAACTGGCATCTGACGGTCGCCGACAACGGCATCGGGATCGCGCCGGAATTCGCCGACAAGGTGTTCATCATCTTCCAGCGTCTGCATGCCCGGGACGAGTACGAGGGCACCGGAATCGGTCTCTCGCTCTGCCGCAAGATCATCGAATTCCACGGTGGCCGGATCTGGCTGGATCCGGAGCCGGCAGAGGGCACGGTGTTCCACTTCACCCTCCCCGTCCTGCCTGAAGCACCCACCCACACCACGGCGGAGCTGCTCGCCCCCGCCGCGCTCACCCCCCGGTCGGGAGACACCCAGTGAACGACGACGTCAAGCCCATCGAGGTCCTGCTGGTCGAGGACGACCCCGGTGATGAGCTGATGACCCGTGAGGCGTTCGAGGACAACAAGATCCGCAACACCCTGCATGTGGTGCGTGACGGCCAGGAGGCGCTGGACTTCCTCTACCGCCAGGGCCAGTACACCGATGCGCCTCGCCCCGATCTGGTGCTCCTCGACCTGAATCTGCCGAGGTACGACGGCAGGCAGGTGCTCGAGCGGATCAAGACCGACCCGGAGATGGCGCTGATCCCGGTCGTGGTCCTCACCACTTCCTCGGCCGAGGAGGACATTCTGCGGAGCTACAAACTGCACGCCAACGCCTATGTCACCAAGCCGGTCGACCTGGAGCAGTTCATCGGGGCGGTGCGTCAGATCGACGACTTCTTCGTGAGCGTGGTCCGGCTCCCTCCGCGTGCGTAAGATCTGAGGACATGACCCCGAGTGGGATCTTTCGACGTGGGTACACGAACGGCGAGAAGAGGTCCACGACCTCCCCTGCGGCGCCCTGGCTGGAGCACATGAACGAACAGGCCACATCACGGCCGGACAGCCCCCTTCCGGGGCCTCCGGCCTCCGATGTGCTGCTCATCGCCGAGGTGTTCGACGGCGAGCCCGGATGCATCGCTCAGGCCCGCGCGCTCGCCGACCGTTTTCTGACACGGCTCGTGGCCGAGTGGTTCGCGGTCCTCGGCGAGCACACCCGCAGCGACCTGATGCTGGCGGTGAGCGAGCTCATCACCAACGCGGACCGTTACAGTCACGGCCCCTACCTGCTGGAGCTGGAGGGCGACGCGCGGCGCATCAGCGTCACGGTGTACGACAGCAGCACGGCGCTCCCCGTGCTCTACTCCCCCGACCCGTCCCGCCTCGGCGGTCACGGTATGGAGATCGTGGTCGCGCTCTGCGACCGGCTCACGGCCGAGCGGGTGCCCGTCGGCAAACGCATCCGTGCCGAGTTCATGCTCAGCACCTGAACGACGCCGCGCTCTCCGGTGCACTGCTCCGGCCCGGCAGGGGCGCGGTCCCGTTCACCCCGTGAAGTGGAGCGGCAGCACGGCGTCACCGTCCCGGCGAAGTTCTGAGCCTTCGGGCAAGGAGGACTACCGTCGGGAGGAGGACCAGGAGTGATGGACGTACTACTGGAGCAGTACGCCGGATCGCCGCCTCAGGGACGACGACGCGGCGGCTCCGACGGGACATCGTGGTGTCATGAGTTCCCTCGCGCTCTCCGTGCTGCTGTCACTGGTCTCCGCGGTCGCCTACGCGGCCGGCGCGATCGTCCAGGAGCGCGTGGCCGCGGCCGGTGACAGCCGCCCGTACGCACCGCTGCGCAACGGCGTCTGGTGGGTGGCGGTGGCGCTCAACGGTGTGGGAGCGCTGCTGCACGTCGTGGCGCTGGCGTACGGGCCGCTCAGCCTCGTACAGCCCCTCGGAGCCCTGACGATCGTCTTCGCGCTGCCGATGGCGGCGGTCTTCGTCCGGCGCCGGGCGGGGCGGACCGCCTGGCGCGGCGCCGTGATGGCCACCGTCGGCCTGGCCGGGCTGCTGGCTCTCACGGGGAGCGCGGGATCCCGCACGCTGGCCGGGCCGGAGCAGTTCATGCTCGGGACCGGGACCTTCGGTGCCGTGGTGGTCCTGCTGGTTCTCGCCAAGGGGCTGCACCGGCCGATGCCGCACAGCGTGGCGCTGGCCGTCGGCGCCGGTGTCGCCTTCGGCATGGCGTCGGTGTTCACGAAGACCGTTGCGGTGGAGTGGACCTCCGGCTCGGTCGTGTCCGGGCTGCCGACCCTCCTGGTCATCGCGGGGCTCGCGTCGGCGGGGCTGCTGCTCTCCCAGGCGGCGTACCGGGGCGCCGGGCTGACGGCGCCACTGGCGACGGTCACCGTGGTCAATCCGGTCGTGGCGGCCGTGGTGGGCATCACCATGTTCGGGGAGCAGTTCCGCTACGGCATCACGGGGACCCTGCTCGCCCTCGGCTGCGGAGCGCTGGCGGCGGCGGGTCTGGTGCTGCTGACCACGGAACGGGAGGAAGCGGGGCGGACGGAGTCCGGGGAGCGTGTGCCCGGGGAGCCCGCCGAGGATCCGGACGTGCCGCGCCCGGTGGTGCGGTCCGGGCCGGCGAGACCCGTGCTTACCCAGGGCTCGGCGGTACTGCCGGGTCCTTTCCCGGGGCCGACCGCTCTCTCCCTCCCGCTGGCCCTGCCGTCGGACCACGGCGGCGGGCGCGTGGAGTTCGGCGGCGGGCGGCCCGCGGCCGACCAGGCCGGCCGGGGTGACCCGGAGGGTCCGGCGGCGAGGGCCGTTCAGACGTTGACGCCACCGGCCCGGAGGTAGGCCAGGGGGTCGATGTCGGATCCGTAGCCGGGGCCGGTACGGATCTCGAAGTGCAGGTGCGGGCCGGTGCTGTTGCCTGTGGATCCCGAGCGCGCGATCCGCTGGCCGCTGCCGACCTGCTGGCCCTCGCGCACGTGGAGCGAGGAGAGGTGGGCGTACTGGCTGTATCTGCCGTCGCTGTGCCGGATGACGATCTCGTAGCCGTACGCGCCCGCCCAGCCGGCCGAGACGATCTTCCCTGAGGCCACGGCCTTGACGGAGGTGCCGGTGGGGACCGGGAAGTCGACGCCTGTGTGGTAGCCGCTGGACCATGAGCCCGACTGGCGGTACGGGGTTCCGGTGCGGGCCGCCACGGGGGCGGTGAGGCCGGACCGCGGTTTGGCCGTCTTCTTCTCGGCGGCGGGCTTCGCCGCCTGCCTGGGAGCGGCCGGCTTCGACTTCTCCTTGGCCTTGGGCGCGGCGGTCCTCGGGGCCGCCTTCTCCGTGGCCTTCGGAGCGGCGGTCCTGGGCGCCGCCTTCTCCGGGGCCTTGGGCGCGGCGGTCCTGGGCGCCGCCTTCCGCTCCGTCGGCGGCGTCCCTGCCACGTCGAGGGTCAGCCGCTGTCCCGGGAGGATGAGGTCGGGGTCGGCACCCACCACGGCGCGGTTGGCCGTGTACAGCTGCTGCCAGCCGCCCTGGACCCGCTCGGCGGAGGCGATGCCGGAGAGGGAGTCGCCGCGCGCCACGGTGTAGGACTCGCGCTGACCGGGCACGGCGGCCGGCGATGCCTTCGCCGCTCCGGTGTCGCGGGCCTTCTTCTTCCCGGAGCCGGCCTCCGGTGCCTTGTCCTGCCCGGTCTGGGCGGCCACCTGCCGCTCCGGCCGGGGAGCGAGGTCCGGCGCGTCGCCACCCTGTTCCAGGCCGGCCCGGGCGGAACACGTCGGC
>NZ_DATMVN010000149.1:0-3684 GCF_035563135.1 Streptomyces sp. | reverse complement strand
TCTTCATCGTCTTCAACAGCGTCGACAACACCGCACAAGAACCCTTCGCAGCCCCCGTCCGCCGACCCGAATTCATCGGCGCCCGCGACTTCACCCCCGTGGGATAACACCACACGGCAGTCAGACGGGGCGGGACGCATCGCGCGTCCCGCCCCTTCCGCGTGAGCACGTCCCTCCCGGCCGCCGAAACGGGGCGCGGGAACCCTCCACGCGGTGCCGGTCCTGCTCCCGGCACCGGTGGCAGCGCCGTCTCACGTGCCAACGCCGGTGGCGCGGGATCCGGCCTACGTGTGTTCCGCGGGCCCCACGGGCCGCTGCTCCCCCGGGCCGGGTGCGAGGAGTTCCGCGATCACCTCGCGGAGCATGACCGGGTCCTGTGCGGCGCGGCCGATGGCGACTCCGTCCCAGGGGGCGGTCTGCCGCAGGGCGGTGTAGGTGCCGGCTTTGACGGCTCCGCCGTACAGGTAGCGGGTGTGGGTGGTGCCGAGGGCAGTGTGCAAGGCGTGCAGTACGTGCGCTGCGTGGCCCGGGGAGGCGCCGTGGTCGCCGCCGATGGCCCAGCCGGGTTCGTACAGGACGAGCGACGGCCGGCCGGCCCGGAGCCGGGTGAGGACCGCGGCCTGCTGTACGACGTGCCGGGCGGCGTCCTGGGCGCTGAGCCGGGTGTCCTCACCGACGCAGAGCAGGGGGACGAGGCCGGCGTCGGAGGCGGCGGTGACCTTGCGGGCGATGAGGCCGTCGTCCTCCCCGAAGAGGCGCCGGCGCTCGGCATGACCCAGCATGACGCGCCGGCAGCCGATCTCGGCGAGCAGTTCCGCGCTGACCTCACCGGTCACGGCCCCGCCCTCGAACCAGCAGTTCTGTGCCCCGACCGTGATGCCGCAGTCGCCGAGGCGGGCCTGGGCGAGGGTCAGCAGGGGGTGGGGAAGGCAGGCGAAGAAGGACAGCCGGGCCAGGGCGGGCGCATGCGGCAGGATCACGTCCTCGAGCCAGCGCAAGGTGCCGGTGAGACCGAGGTTCATCTTGGTGCTGGTGCAGCTCAACGGTGTGTCAGGCGTCTTCATACCTCTCCTCGCGGGGTCATTCGAGGTTGGCGTGACGGGCGAACATGGCATCCGCATCGGCGTGCCGGCTGCCTTCGAGGACGAGGACCAGGCAGTCGAAGAAGAGGAAGGCTCCCTGTTCGAAGAGGGTGCCGACGAACTGGCTGGAGGCGGACGGCCGGTAGTCCTGGTCGTACTCGCGCAGCCGGACCACCAGGCCGGCGTCCTGGGCGAGCCTGCTGTCCGGGTTGCCGGTCACCGCGGCCACCCGCGCCCCGGCGCGGGCGGCGGTGCGTGCGAGCTCCACGACGGTGGGGGTCTCCCCGGATCCGCTGCAGGCGATCAGCAGATCGCCCGCGCCTATGGCCGGAGTCGTGGCGTCGGCGGCGACATGGGCGGTCATGCCCAGGTGCATCAAGCGCATGGCGAAGGCGTCGACCGCCATTTTCGAGCGTCCCGCGCCCAGGGTGAAGACGCGCCCGGCCGCACGGACGGCGTCGATCAGTGCCTGGGCCTCCTCTTCGTCCGTGCGGGACAGCAGCGCCTCCACCTCGCGGAGAACCACACGGCGGGCGCTGGCGAAGACGCCGTCCACCCCTATGGGGACCTCGGCGGGACGTGCGGGTTCGTTGGACTGATCCACCATGATCGACACCTGTTCGCAGAACGGGGGCAGGGGCACGGGCAGTTGTGGTGCTCACCACGTGTCGTGGTGCAGAACGTCGTGGAGGGGGCGCCGGGGAGCAGGGCGGAATCCTTCCCCCCGGTAGTGTGCGACGGCCAGCAGACCTGCCTGGCGGACCCCTTCGGGGAGGGCCAGGATCCCGGCGGCCTCGCTCTCACGGCCCAGGTGCAGTGCGGTCACGGCGCACGCGAGGTCCTCCAGGTGCAGAGCCAGCATCAGACTCCACATCGAGGGCCAGACAGATCCGTAGTACACCGAGTGCGCGACATGCTCCACCGGCTCGTCGAAGCCCATCGCGGTGAAGCGCTGTACGAAGTCCTCCGGGTCGGCCCGCAGGCAGGGGACGACGAGCACGGGCGCCCGGTGCAGGTGGCGGGCGAGGTGGCACGAGACCTCCCACAGGCGCCGGCGCGCCGGGTCGTCCTGCACCTGCTGCTCCATGTGGTGCAGGTAGGGGCGGGCGGCACGCCGGTAGCAGTCGGCCAGGGCCGCCCGGCGCTGCGGGTCGGTCACCACGATCCAGTGCCACAACTGGTCGTTGGATCCGTTCGGTGCCTGCAATGCCACCGACAGCGCCCGTTCCACCGCCGCGGGATCCACCTCACGGTGCCAGTCGAGACGGCGCCGCACCGAGCGGGTCGTGGTGAGGAGCGTGTGTGCCGGCAACTCGTTGCGCGTGTGCCCGGGGTCGTCCATGGCCGGTGTCCTCTCCTTGCGGGCTTCGCTCCGGGTGGGTCAGAGGATCTGGAGGTTGAGCGGGCCGGACACCGTGGTCAGTCCCTCCGGGGTGAGGCAGTCCAGTACCTGGGCGGGGCCGGGGGCCAGGATGAACTCGACGACGATCGTCGAGCCCTGGAAATCGCCTGATCCGATCGGACCGGACAGCACGATGACCGAGAGGCCGCCGGGGCGCAGGCTGATCGCGGTGGTGAAGGTGAAGCTGCTGGAGCTGTTCCCGGGATTCGTCCAGTCGATCCGACCGCCGCCCTGGGCTTCCTCCCACACGCAGGACAGCAGACCGTTGCCGGTGAAGGTGACCGTGCCGGTCGTATGTCCGAGGGGCAGCCCCACGCAGGGGCCTATGGCGCCGGAGGCGGACAGGGCCACCTGCCGCGGCACGAGCGTGAGACCGGGTTGGTAGGTGCTGGTCTCGTAGCCGGGGCAGTCCAGCAGCGCCTGCGCGCTGCCGGCCGTCGCCCGGGCGGTCCCCTGTGCCGGCGACGCGGAGACGGGAGCAGCCGGGAAACCCAGGAGCGACAGGGTCAGGAGCACTCCTGCGAACAGAGAACGACGCTTCATGGAAAGCCTCCTCGGGCCGTGAAAGCGGTACCTGAGAGGCTCCCCTCCTCAAAAATCGAGCACCATAGCCCGATCGGGGCAGAACGCACACTGGCCCGGACAACACGCGCCCCCGCCCAACCGGGTCACCCCACAGGAACGTGGTGCCGGTGAGCAGCGCCCCGGGCCGAGCGAGGGCGTCGCATGAGCCTCAGCCGTTGAGCAGGTTCGTGAACTCCCGACCGATCTTTCGGTGGGTTCGCGCGGACGGTGCCGGCCCAGGGGGCGGGGGCTTGGGCGTTGCAGCGGTGGGCGGCTTGTGTCATGAGGGGTGGTCCTGGCGGTCGGTGAGGCTGTCGGGGTCCAGGACGCTCACGCCGCGTAGTTTCCGGTAGAGGCGTTGTGCGAGGAGTCCGGGGTGGCGGGGCTGGGTGTAGCTGGAGTACACGTCTTCTTCTGAGGCGGTCCATCCTTCGCGGTCGCCCTGTACCCGGTAGAGGGTGCCGGAGACGCCGCTCACCACGGACTTACGGGCCAGCAGCAGGACGGGTTCCGCCTCCTCCTCGCGCAGGAAGGGGCAGTACTTCAGTGACAGGAGTGCGCAGGCCGGGCACACCGGTGGCATGTCGGTGACGACGCGCTCCAGGCGCAGCGGTGGTTCGTCGGGGTGCTGCCATT
>NZ_DATMVN010000148.1:0-6872 GCF_035563135.1 Streptomyces sp. | reverse complement strand
GGCCCCAACGCCGTGCTCTACGAGATCGACCCGGCCGCCGCCCATGTCGCGGCGCTCTCCGTCGGCCCCACCGGCATAGACGCCGTGGTGGCCGACATCACCGGCACGGTGGTCGGCTCCTGCCGCGTGGAGGCCGAGGCGGTCGCCGAGGACGTGCGCCACCGCACCGCCCAGCTCGTCGCCGAGGCCGTGGACGGTGCCCTGCGTCCGACCGGTCTCGGCCATGACGACCTCGACGGCGTGGTGGTGGGCACCCCGGGCGCCATCGATCCGCACACCGGGCAGCTGCGTTACGCGCCGCATCTGCCCGGCTGGCACTCCCGCACACTGCTGGCGGACCTCGCCGAGGTGGTCGGCAGGCCGGTCGTCATCGAGAACGACGTGAACCTCGCCGCCGTCGCCGAGCAGTACGAGGGCGCGGCGCAGGACCACGACCACTTCGTGCTCGTCTGGCTCGACGAGGGCGTGGGCGCCGCGATCGTGCTGGGCGGCACCCTCCTGCGCGGCGCCACCGGCGGCGCGGGGGAGATCGGCTACATGCCGCTCCCCGGCGCCCCGCTCGCCCGGGGCGGTGCGGCCGGCCGGGCGGGCCCCGGCGCGGACGGCGGCTTCCAGAGCCAGGTCTCCGTCCCCGCCGTACGCGGCCTGGCCGGAGGCAGACCACTGGCCGACGCGCTCGCCGACGCGCGCGTGCGCGCCGAGGTCGCCCGCAGGCTGGCCGTCGGCATCTCCTCCGTCGTCGCCGTGGTCGACCCCGAGCTGGTCGTCCTCTCCGGTCTCGTGGCCCAGGCCGGCGGGGAGGAACTCCGCAAGCAGGTCGAGACCGAGCTGACCGGTCTGGCACTGCCCCGGCCGCTGCTGCGCGTCAGCGACATCGAGGGCGACCCGATCCTGACCGGCGCCCTGCGCACGGCCCTCACCCAGGCGCGCGACAGCGTCTTCGACACCGCCTGAACCACCCGGCGCCCCACCGTGCCGCCCGTACCCGGCGGTGCGTACGGCACCACCGTGCCCGGCGGTCCCCGCCCCGCTCCCCTGCTCCCCTCCCCCGTCGCGAAGGAGATCCGCCATGCCGCTGTGGCGCATTCGTACCCGCGTGCCCCTGGCGCTCGGCGCAGCCGCGCTGCTGCTGTCCGGCTGCGCCAATCCGAGCACCGGCAGCAGCACCGACGACCCCACGAAGCCGGTCACGCTGAAGTTCTGGCACGGCTGGTCGGCGCCCGGCGAGGTCGAGGCGATCGACGAGAACATCGCCCGCTTCGAGAAGCTCCACCCCAACATCGACGTCGTCCCCACCGGCAATGTGAGCGACGAGACGATCAACCAGGCACTGCGCGCCGGGGGCGGCGACGCGCCCGACGTCGTCACCTCGTTCACCACCAACAACGTCGGCCAGTACTGCTCCTCGGGCATGTGGGCGGATCTCGACCCCTTCCTGAGGAAGAGCGGGATCGACAAGACGAAGGTCTTCCCGAAGACCCTGCTGGACTACACCCGGTACGAGGGGGTCCAGTGCGCGATGCCGCTGCTCGCCGACGCGTTCGGCATGTACTACAACAAGGACGCCTTCGAGGCCGCCGGGATCGGCCGGCCTCCGCGCACCATGTCCGAGATGAAGGCCGCCGCCGCAAAACTGACGCGGAAGAAGAAGGACGGCTCCCTGGAGCGCGCGGGCTTCATGCCCAACTTCCAGCTCTACCAGAACTCCCCCGACCGGATGTTCGCGCAGTGGGGGCCCGCGTACTTCGACGGCGAGGGCAGGGCGAAGCTCGCCGACGAGCCCAGGACCGAGGAGTTCTTCGCCACCATGCGCGGCCTCGCCGACGCGCAGGGCGGGCACGACGCCCTGGAGAGGCTCCGCGCCGGCTTCGGTGACGAGATGTCGTCCCAGAACGGCT
The DNA here is from genome assembly GCF_035563135.1 of Streptomyces sp. Taxonomy (GTDB): domain Bacteria; phylum Actinomycetota; class Actinomycetes; order Streptomycetales; family Streptomycetaceae; genus Streptomyces. The sequence continues at coordinate 4,974 of NZ_DATMVN010000148.1, read as the reverse complement.
TCCTGACCGGCAGGCTCGCCATGCATCTGGACGGTGAGTGGCGCGGGCTGATGCTCGACGAGGCCGAGGCGGAGTTCGACTGGGGGGTCGCCCCGCTGCCGGTCCCGGACGACCAGGCGGAGACGTACGGACGCGGGTACCTGACGGGCACCGTGGCGGGCATCGCGCACAGCAGCATGCATCAGAACGCGGCGTGGGAGCTGGTGAAGTACCTGACGACCGACACCGGGGCGGTCGTCGGCTTCGCCAACGCGATCCACAACGTGCCGTCCACCTTCGAGGCGCTCAAGTCACCGGACCTGGACGCCGATCCGGCCTTCCGGACCTTCATCGGGATCGCGCGGAACCCGTACAGCCAGGCCGTTCCTCCTTCGGACAACGGCGGCCAGTACCTCACCTCGTTCAAGGACTTCGCGCACTCCGTCGAAGCGGGCAGGACCAAGGACCTCCACCGGGCCCTGAAGGAACTCGACGAACAGATCGACGCCGACAACCTCCAGTCGGAAAACTGAGGAGCCGAGTCATGGCGCTTTCCCTCTCCACCCCGGCGGAATCCGCCGGGCGGGCGGCCGGGCCGGCCCCCCGCACCTCCCCTCTGCGGCGCAAACGGAACCGCGAGCGGCTGCGCACGCTGGGATTCCTCTCACCCTGGCTGGTCGGCTTCTCGGTCTTCTTCGGATACCCGCTGATCGCGACCGTCTACTTCTCGTTCATGCACTACAACCAGATCAAGGAGCCCACGTTCGTCGGGCTGCGGAACTGGAGGTACGTGCTGGAGCAGATGCCTCTCTTCGGGCCCGCGCTGGGGAACACGCTGTGGCTGGTCGTCGTGATGGTCGCCCTGCGCGTGGTGTTCGGCCTCGGTGTCGGCCTGCTGATCACGAAGATCAAAACGGGCGTCGGACTGTTCCGCACGGCCTTCTACATCCCGTACCTGGCCCCGCCGGTCGCGGCCACCGTCGCCTTCGTCTTCCTCCTCAACCCGGCCACCGGACCGGTCAACGAGGTGCTCTCGTGGATCGGCCTGCACGGCCCGAACTGGTTCAACGACCCGGACTGGTCGAAGCCCTCTCTGGTGCTGCTCTCCCTGTGGGGCATCGGCGACCTGATGGTCATCTTCATGGCCTCGCTGCTGGACGTGCCGAAGGAGCAGTACGAGGCCGCCGAGCTGGACGGCGCGGGTGCCTGGACGAAGTTCCGCTTCGTCACCTGGCCCGCCATCACCCCGATCGTGCTGTTCGCCGTCGTCACCGGCGTCGTGCAGACGATGCAGTACTACACGCAGGCCCTCGTGGCGGGAAAGCTCGCCTCGGGCGTCTCCATCGGCCCCGGCACGGTGATCCAGCCCGGCTATCCGGAGCACTCCACCCTGACCGTGCCGCAGCTCGTCTATTCGATGGGCTTCCAGAACTTCAACACCGGTGCCGCGTGCGTGCTCTCCCTCGTGCTCTTCGCCATTGCCATGGCCGTCACCCTTCTGCTGATGCGCAAGAGCGTCGGCCTCGTCCCGGCGGAGGACTGAGATGACCACCACCACCCTGACCAGGCCGGAAGCCGCCGTGCCGGACCGCCCGAGCGGCCGGGACACGACAAGGCACCGCCGTAAGCGCGTCCTCCACTGGATCGCGGTGCACTCCGTGGCCGTCGCGCTCGCCCTGTTCTTCGTCCTGCCGTTCGTCTTCGTCCTCCTCACCTCGGTGATGAGCGACGGGCAGGCGATGAGCGGTGACCTGTGGCCGGATTCCTGGAACTGGTCGAACTACGCGACCGTGTTCCGCACCCCCGGGTTCCTCGACTGGTGGCGCAACTCGCTGATGTACGCGCTGCTGGGCACCGTGTTCACGGTGTGCTCGTCGGTGCCGGTCGCCTACGCCCTGGCCAAGTTCCGCTTCCGGGGCCGGCGCACCGCGATGATCCTCGTCGTCTCCACGATGATGCTGCCGCCGCAGGTCATCGTCATCCCGATGTACCTGGTGTGGGCGCAGCAGTTCCACCTCTCGGGCTCGCTGTGGCCGCTGATCATCCCCATGGCGTTCGGCGACGCCTACTCGATCTTCCTGCTGCGGCAGTTCCTGCTCACCATTCCGCAGGAGTACATCGAGTCGGCGAAGGTCGACGGCTGCGGGGAGCTGCGCACGCTGCTCAGGATCGTCGTGCCGATGGCCAAGCCGGGCATCGCCGCCGTGGCGCTCTTCCAGTTCTTCTACTGCTGGAACGACTACTTCGGCCCGCAGATCTACGCCGCGCAGAATCCCGGCGCCTGGACACTGAGCTACGGCCTGGAGTCCTTCAAGAGCGCCCACTCGGTCAACTGGAACCTGACCATGGCCGCGACGCTGCTCGTCATGGCGCCGGTCGTCCTCGTGTTCTTCTTCGCACAGAAGGCCTTCGTAGAAGGCGTCACCCTCACCGGAGTAAAGGGCTGAGAAGCATGAAACTCGCAGTAGTGGGCGGCGGGTCCACCTACACCCCCGAACTGATCGACGGTTTCGCGCGGCTGCGGGACACCCTGCCGGTCGAGGAACTGGTGCTCGTCGACCCGGCGGCCGACCGGCTGGAGCTGGTCGGCGGCCTGGCGCGGCGGATCTTCGCCAGACAGGGCCATCCGGGAAGGATCGTCACCACGTCCGACCTGGACGCCGGGGTCGCGGACGCCGACGCGGTGCTGCTCCAGCTCCGCGTCGGCGGGCAGGCCGCCCGCAACCAGGACGAGACCTGGCCGCTCGAATGCGGCTGCGTCGGCCAGGAGACGACCGGCGCGGGCGGTCTGGCGAAGGCGCTGCGCACCGTCCCGGTCGTCCTCGACATCGCCGAGCGGGTGCGCCGTGCCAGTCCCGACGCGTGGATCATCGACTTCACCAACCCGGTCGGGATCGTCACCCGGGCGCTGCTCCAGGCCGGGCACAAGGCCGTCGGCCTGTGCAACGTGGCGATCGGCTTCCAGCGCAAGTTCGCCGCGCTCCTCGATGTGACGCCCGCCGAGGTGCACCTCGACCATGTCGGGCTCAACCATCTGACGTGGGAACTCGGGGTGCGGCTGGGCGGCCCGGACGGAAAGGACGTCCTGCCGGAGCTGCTCGCGCAGCACGGGGACGCGATCGCCGGCGACCTGCGCATGCCCCGGCAGATCGTCGACCGGCTCGGCGTGGTCCCCTCGTACTACCTGCGGTACTTCTACGCGCACGACGAGGTCGTCCGGGAGCTCGGTACGAAGCCCTCCCGGGCGGCCGAGGTCGCCGCGATGGAGAAGGAACTCCTGGAGATGTACGGCGATCCGGCGCTGGACGAGAAGCCCGCGCTGCTGGGCAGGCGGGGCGGCGCCTTCTACTCGGAGGCGGCCGTGGACCTGGCGTCCGCACTGCTCGGCGGGAGCGGCTCCGCGGTGCAGGTGGTCAACACGTACAACAAGGGGACGCTGCCCTTCCTGCCGGACGACGCGGTGATCGAGGTCCAGGCCCGGGTCGACGGCTCGGGCGCGGCTCCGCTCGCCGTGCCCGCGCTGGACCCGCTGTACGCCGGGCTGATCGGGCACGTCACGGCGTACGAGGACCTGGCCCTGGAGGCCGCGTTGCGCGGCGGCCGTGAGCGGGTGTTCAAGGCGCTGATGGCGCATCCCCTGGTCGGCCAGTTCGAGTACGCCGAGGCGCTCACCGACAAGCTGATCGCGCACAACCGGGAGCACCTGGCGTGGGCCTGACCGCACATGTGCTCGCGATCGACGCGGGCAACAGCAAGACCGACGTGGCCGTGATCGGTGCCGACGGCACGGTGCTGGGCACCGCGCGCGGTGGCGGCTTCCAGCCGCCGGCCGTCGGGGTCGAGGCGGCCATGGACGGGCTGGCCGAGGCGGTCCTGCCCGCACTCGCGCAGGCCGGGGCGACCGGCGTCGCGCATGTCTCGGCCTGTCTCGCCAACGCGGATCTCCCGGTCGAGGAACGGGAGTTGACCGAGGCCCTGCTCGGCCGCGCGTGGGGCCGCACCGTGGAGGTGCGCAACGACACCTTCGCGATACTGCGCGCGGGGGCCGACGAGCCCCGGGGGGTGGCCGTGGTGTGCGGGGCGGGCATCAACTGCGTCGGGATGCGGCCGGACGGAGCGACCGCCCGCTTCCCGGCGATCGGCCGGATGTCCGGTGACTGGGGCGGCGGTTCGGGGCTCGCGGAGGAGGCGATGTGGTTCGCGGCGCGGGCCGAGGACGGCCGCGGTGAGCCGACCGAGCTGGCGCGGACCCTGCCGGGGCACTTCGGCCTCGACTCGATGTACGCGCTGATCGAGGCACTGCACCTGGGGCACCTCCCGTACGCGCGCCGGCACGAGCTGACGCCGGTGCTGTTCTCCACCGGCGCGGCCGGTGACCGCGTCGCGCGTGATCTGGTGAACCGGCTCGGGGACGAGGTCGTGACGATGGCCTCGGTCTCGCTGGCCCGGCTCGGCCTGCTGGAGGAGGAGGTGCCGGTGGTGCTGGGCGGCAGTGTGCTGGCGGCCCGTCACCCGGCCCTGGACGACCGGATCGCCGGTCTCCTCGCCGTGCGCGCCCCGAAGGCGGTCGTCCGGGTCGTGACGGCTCCGCCGGTGCTGGGCGCCGCACTGCTGGGCCTGGACCGCACGGGCGCCGCCCCTGAGGCGCACGACAGGCTGCGGGCACAGTACGCCTGAGGACCTGCGGCTGTGGGCGTCCCCCGGCGGTTCCCGCCGGGGGACGCCCCTCGCGTGAGGGAACCGATCGGACGTTTCTGACGTATTCATGGTGGGGGAGACGGTCCGCACCGGGGGCCTCGCGGCCCGTCCGGCCGATCGCCTTGACCGTCGGCGCCGGCCGGGTCCGGGGACCGGCGCGGGATCCGGGCATTCCTGGTGAATGGCGGTCCCTGGGTCCATACTTCTGGCCAGGATCAGACATCCCCCGGTCGGCCGGGGGGGATCCGGCCGTCGTCGGTGACCGAGGGGGAGGTCGAGTGGCATACCCGCCGAGCG
>NZ_DATMVN010000147.1:0-5081 GCF_035563135.1 Streptomyces sp. | reverse complement strand
AGGTCGCCGCCGAGGACGGGCAGGCCGTCGTAGGTGCGCTCGTAGCGGGTGTGGGTGGTGCCGTCGACATCCTTGACGACATCACGGACCACGAGCTTCTCCGTGGCGCCGAGCCCGAGTTCCTCGGCGGTGGCCGCCTTGGTGGAGTCGGCCTCCCGGAGGAGTTCGGCACGCTGGGCGGGGGAGAGCTTCGCGGGGAGCGCGCCGGGATCGGCGCCCTTCGCCGCGGCGGCGGGCGCCGCTGTCGCGCTTTCGGGGGCGGCCGTTGCGGCACCGCCCTGCATTCCGACGGCGAGGAGGGCGGCTGCGGCTATCAGAGCGCCGGTCGCGGTGGTGCGACGGCTGTGCGTGGGTCTCACGCGGACTCCTTCTGCGAGGGGGCGGCGGCCGGCTGGGTGGGCGGCCGGGCAGAGCAGGCGGTGCGTGGAACGGGGGAAGAGTGCCAGCCGGAACAGGGGCGTGTCAGGACCGCGTCAACACATTGGCCGGAAGTCGTCCGTTGCCAGAAATGCCGTGTTCGTTAACCGGACGTTTCGCCGTGTGTCATCCAGGTGGCCCGGCGGATGCGCCGTGGGGCCGTGAAGCCTTGCGCCGCAGGGTGAGTCGAGGTTCCGTTCGCATGTGCGTGGTGTGAACGGTGCCGTGCGCACCGGGCGGTGACCACCTGCTGAGACGGCGCGGAAGTGTGGCCAGTTCCGCGCCGTCCCGGCCCACGGCGCCGGGCGCCGTCAGGCCAGGCTCTCCCGCCACGCCCGGTGCAGGCCCGCGAACCTTCCCCTACCGCCGATGAGTTCGGCCGGGGCGCCGTCCTCCACGATCCGGCCGTGCTCCATCACCAGGACACGGTCCGCGATCTCCACCGTCGACAGACGGTGCGCGATCACGACCGCGGTGCGCCCGTGCAGCACGGTGCCCATCGCCCGCTGCACCGCCCGCTCGCCGGGGACGTCCAGCGAGCTCGTGGCCTCGTCGAGGATCAGCACGGCGGGGTCCGCGAGCAGGGCGCGGGCGAACGCCACGAGCTGTCGCTGGCCCGCCGAGATCCGCCCGCCCCGCTTACGCACATCCGTGTCGTACCCCTCGGGCAGGGCGCTGATGAAGTCGTGCGCCCCGATGGCCTTGGCCGCGTGCTCGATCTCCCCGGGCGTCGCCTCCGGGCGGCCGATCGCGATGTTCTCGGCGATCGTCCCGGAGAACAGGAACGCCTCCTGGGTCACCATCACCACGCCCCGCCGCAGCTCGGGTGTCGCCAGATCGCGCAGATCCGTGCCGTCCAGCAGGATCCGGCCCTCCGTCGGGTCGTAGAAGCGCGCCAGCAGCTTCGCCAGCGTCGACTTGCCCGCCCCCGTCGACCCGACCACGGCCACGGTCTGACCCGCCGGGATCGTCAGACCGAAGCGCGGCAGGACCTCACCCCCCGTGCGGTAGGCGAACCGCACCCCGTCGAACGTGACCTCGCGGCCCGGATGCTCACCGGCGGGGGCGGGCAGCGCCTTGGGCGCCACGGGCTCGGGCACCGCGGGCGTCTGCGCCAGCAGGCCCGCGATCTTCTCCAGCGAAGCGGCGGCCGACTGGTAGGAGTTGAGGAACATCGCGAGCCGGTCGATCGGGTCGTACAGCCGCCGCAGGTACAGCACCGCCGCGGCCAGCACGCCGAGCGCCAGCGTGCCCGACGCCACCCGGTGGGCACCCCACAGGACCATCGCGGCGACCGCCGTGTTGGCGACGAGCCGGGAGCCGACGACGTAACGGGCCATCTCCAGCAGCGCGTCGCCGTTCCTCCGCTCGTGCCGGCGGTTGAACACCGCGAAGGCCTCGTCGTTGGCGCGCTCCCTGCGGAAGGCCTGCACGGGACGGATGCCGTTCATCGTCTCGGCGAACTTCACGATGACCGCGGCGATCGCCGAGGAACGCGCCGAGTAGGCCTTGGCCGCCCGCCGCCGGTAGGACCGCACCAGCACGTAGAGGGGGGCGAAGGAGGCGACAGCGATGGCGCCGATGCCGAGGTCGAGCCAGAGCAGCATCAGGGAGATCGAGACGAACGACAGGACCACGCCGATGAGCTCCTGCAGACCCTCGCTCAGCAGCTCACGCAGGGACTCCACATCCGTGGTCGAGCGGGAGATCAGCCGGCCCGAGGTGTAGCGCTCGTGGAAGTCCACGCTCAGCGCCTGCGCGTGCCGGAAGATCCGGCCGCGCAGATCGAGCAGCACGTCCTGGTTGATCCGCGCGGCCGCCCGGATGAAGGCGTACTGGAGCAGCGCCGCACCGGCCGAGCACACCGCGTAGCCGATGCCCACGGCGGCCAGCGGGCCGTAGTCGTGGTCCCGGAACGCGGGGACACCGCTGTCGATGGCGTACGCGACCAGCAGCGGCCCCGCCTGCACGGCGGCCTGCTGGACGACCAGCAGGAGACAGACCACGGCCAGCCGGGCCCGCATCGGTGCGAGCAGGGAGAACAGCAGCGCCCGGGTGGCACCCCGAGGTGCGGGCAGGGCGTCCGCGTCGAACGCGTCCCCGCCCCCTCGCGCCCGGCCGGACGTCCCCCCGGGCAGGTCCTCGTCCGCGAGGGCGGGTCCGTCGGCAGTCGTACTGGTCATCGGGTGCTGCCCTCCTCGGGAACGGGAACACCGGCGTCCTGGGCACCGGACATCAGACGGGCGTACTCGGCGTTGCCGCGCAGGAGTTCCTGATGGGTCCCCACCGCGCTGATCCGGCCCCCGGACAGCAGGGCCACCCGGTCCGCCAGCATCACCGTGGACGGCCGGTGGGCGACGACCAGGGCCGTCGTTCCCTCCAGCACGTGCCGCAGCGCGGCCTCCACCAGCGCCTCCGTATGCACGTCCAGGGCGGAGAGCGGGTCGTCGAGCACCAGGAAGCGCGGCCCGCCCACGACGGCGCGGGCCAGCGCGAGGCGCTGCCGCTGGCCGCCGGAGAGACTCAGCCCCTGCTCGCCGACCTGGGTGCCGATGCCCTGCGGAAGCCCGTACACGAAGTCGGCCTGCGCGACGGACAGCGCCCGGCGGAGCTCCTCCTCGCTCGCCCCCTCCGCGCCCATCAGCACGTTCTCCCCGACGGTCGCCGAGAAGAGGGTGGGTTCCTCGAAGGCCACGGACACCAGCTCGCGCAGCCGGGGCCGCTCCATGGCGGCGATGTCCTCGCCGTCCAGCAGGATCCGGCCCCCGGTGGCCTCGTGCAGCCGGGGGACGAGAGCGGTCAGTGTCGTCTTCCCGGAACCCGTGGCGCCCACCAGGGCCATCGTCTCGCCGGGCCGGATCCGCAGGTCGATCCGGGACAGCACCGGCGGTGAGCCGGGGGCGGCGTCCGGGTAGCGGAACTCCACCCCTTCGAAGACGATGCCCAGGGCGTCCGTCCCGGCCGCCCGCCCCCGTGTCCCGGGCTCCGGCTCCTCCGCGACGTCCATGACCTCGAAGAAGCGGTCGGCGGCCGTCGCCGACTCCTGGCTCATCGCCAGCAGGAAACCGATCGACTCCACCGGCCAGCGCAGCGCCAGGGCCGTCGAGAGGAACGCGACGAGCGTGCCCGCCGACAGAGCGCCGTCCGCGACCTGGACCGTGCCGAGCACCAGCGCGGCACCGATCGCCAGCTCCGGGACGACGGTGATGACCGCCCAGATCCCCGCCAGCAGCCGGGCCTTGCCCAGCTCCGTGGTGCGCAGCCGCTGCGCGAGCGCGCCGAAGGCCAGCGCCTGGCTGCGGTTGCGGCCGAAGCCCTTGACGACACGGATGCCCAGCACGCTCTCCTCGACGACCGTCGTCAGATCCCCGACCTGGTCCTGGGCCTTGCGCGCCACCAGCGAGTACTTCGTCTCGAAGAGCGAGCACAGGATCATCAGAGGCACGGCGGGCGCGAGCAGCACCAGCCCCAGCGACCACTCCTGGAGGAACAGGATGACGAAACCGACCAGGATCGTCGTGCTGTTGACCAGCAGGAACGTCAGCGGGAAGGCCAGGAACATCCGCAGCAGCATCAGGTCGGTGGTCCCGCGCGAGAGCAGCTGGCCCGAGGGCCAGCGGTCGTGGAACGCCACCGGGAGCCGCTGCAGATGACGGTAGAGGTCGGCGCGCATCGACGCCTCCACGCCGGCCAGCGGCCGGGCCACGAGCCATCGCCGGAGCCCGAACAGCCCTGCCTCGGCGATGCCCAGCAGCAGCAGCCAGAGGGCCCCCAGCCACACCCCGCCCGGGTCGCGGTCCGCGACGGGGCCGTCCACCATCCACTTGAGGACCAGCGGGATCACCAGGGCGAGGCAGGACGCGAGGACCGCCACGAGGGCGGCGCCGATCCAGCGCGCACGCACCGGTCTGACATAGGGCCACAGGCGCAGGAGGGAGCGCACGGCGGACCGGTCCGTGGGCTCTGCAGGTTTTCCGGGCATCAGGAGCGAGCCTATGGTTCACGACTGACATCGCTCACGTGGTTTTCCGGTCACGCGCCGCGGGTCGCAGGGACACCCGGCAGCTGATCGAGGAGCTCCGGGACCACGTACGGCACCGGCGCGGGCCCCCTGCCCGCGATCGAGGCGGGCGCCGCCGGACATCTGCTCAAGGACGCGCCCCGGGACGAGCTGTCCACCGCCGTACGCGCCGCCGACGGCCGTACGGTGCTGTCACCGGCCGTCGCCTCACGGCTCGTCACCCGGGTGCGCACCCCGGCCGCGCCCGCTGCCGAGTCGCTCTCCGTCCGCGCGTGCGAGGTGCTGCGGCTCGTGGCCGAGGGCACTTCGAACCGGGAGATCGCCGCCGAGCTGTTCATCAGCGAGGCGACCGTGAAGACCCACCTCACCCATGTGTTCGCCGAGCTGGGCGCCAAGGACCGCGCGGCGGCCGTCGCCGTCGGCTACGAGCGCGGCATCCTCGGCCGAGCCCGCCCCTCGGACCGCCCCGCGCGCGGGGGCGGCGCCGGTCTCACTCCGCCACCCGCAGCAGCATCACCGACCTGCCCTCCACCGGGAGCACCGTGCCGCCCCGGTGGAGGGTGCCGGGGGCGGTGGACTGCTCCTCGCGCGAGGTGTCCAGCACCAGCTCGTAGGCCTGCGCCCAGGGAGGGCCCGGGAGCAG
>NZ_DATMVN010000146.1:0-2286 GCF_035563135.1 Streptomyces sp. | reverse complement strand
GACGTGATGACAGACTTCTCCTGCAACGGGACCCCTGACCTTGATCGACTTTCTTCGCCGATCGCTGATCTATCAGGTGGTCCCGTTGCGCTGTTCAGCAGGGCTTGACGTACAGCCCAGGGGCCAAACGCAACGGTGTTGAGCTGTTGGCCTCCGAATCGTCAACCCCGCCACGGCATCCGAGAAGGAGACGTACAGACGGAAGAGGGTCGTCCGGACCGGCGAACTCCACGGGAGGGCCGGCCGGGCCACTGAGCCCGGTGATCCGTGGGCCGTCACCTCGATGGTCCAGGAGCACACGCAGGACCGGGCGCCGGGAGCAAGCAGGCTGTCGGTCAGACGTCGCCATCACTCCGACGCGAGCATGCCGCTACCACCTCGGATTTCCTCGCGTGTTCCGTCTGCGGCGCGTCCCCCTGGGACGCCTGCGCCGTGCCATGTGCTGCCCTGCCTTCCTCCGGCACCACATACTGCGCGTCTTCCAGTGACCGTCCGGTGAAGTACCGCAGCGCGAGATCCGCTACTTCGTGAGCTCGTTCCAGCACGACCCAGTGGTCTGATTCGCGCATGGTGACGAATGTGCTGTTCTCGATCGTCGTGGTGAAGGCCCGCTGATCGTTCACCGGGGTGAGGGTGTCGTGCTCGCCGCTGAAGACCAGTGTCGGCACCCCGGTGAGGCCGCCGTCCAGGAGGGCGGGGCCCGAGCTGAGGGCGCGGTCCAGCGAGGCCCGGGCGTGTGGCGTGCGGGAGTAGGTGTGGAAGACGGCCCGCTTCACATACCGGTAGGTCAAGTGGCGGTTGAGTACCGGACGAGCGGGGTCCATACACAGCATCGACTCGGCGAACAGTGCCGCGAAGTCGTGGAGCCGGCCGGCCGCCAGCTCAGCGGCCAGCTCACGCAGCCGTGCGTACTGCGCGTCGGAGATGGTGGTCGGAACGCCACCGAGCACGAGCCGTGCGATCCGTCGGGGCTGTCGCTGGGCGCAGAGAAAGGCGACGACCGATCCGAAGGAGTAGCCGAACAGGTTGACGCGGTCCAGGCCGAGGTCGTCGATGATCTGCTCGATTGCCCGGCAGAGCAGCGGGAGCGCATCGTGCGCGGTCAGTGGGTCGGCACTGCCCGTGCCGGGGAGGTCGGCGGTGATCACGCTCGTCACCGGTCCCAGCCGGTCCTCTATCTGGGGCCACCCGTACATGCCCTGCAGCGCACCACCCAGGACGAGGACCGGTTCGGTGCCGGTGCGCGGTCCGGGCACCAGCCGGTAGGAGTACGACAGCCCGTCCACGGTCAGGGAACGGACGATTTCCTTGGTCATGAGTTCCTCACATTGCTGGAGCACACCCGGGCGGAGCACCGGTTGCGGCCGGGTCACGCGCGGGTGAGCACGAGGGCGGCGGTGAATCCGCCGAAGCCCATCGACGTCTTCACCGCGCAGTCCAGGCGGGCAGGCCGGGCTTCCTTGGCCACGACCTCGACCTGGACGCGGGGATCCAGGGAGGTGAGGTTTGCGGTGGGAGGGATGAGCTGGTGGCGCAGGGCCAGCACGCTCAGCGCGGTCTCGATCCCCCCGCAGGCCCCGAGGGTGTGTCCGGTCATCGCTTTGGTGGACGTGACCAGGGGGCCCTGGCCGCAGACCCGGGCGATGACGGCGCTCTCCACGAGGTCGTTGACCACGGTCGCGGTGCCATGGGCGTTGACGTGGTCGACGTCTGCCCCGTCGAGCCCGGCGTCCGCCAAGGCGGCGCGCAGCGCCCGCTCCAGCCCGGCTCCGTCGGGGGCGGGCGCGACGGTCGCGTCGGCGTCGGTGGCGGCTCCGTACCCAGCGAGCTGGGCCAGGACCGTCGCGCCGCGCGCACGGGCATGCTCGGGGGACTCCAGGACCAGCAGTCCGGCGCCCTCCCCGAGAACGAAACCGTCCCGGTCGGCGTCGAAGGGGCGGCAGGCTGCCGCCGGGTCGTCCCGGCGTGTGGACAGGGCTTTCAGCTGATTGGCCCCGGCCACCAGCAGCCGGCTGGCGACGGACTCCGCACCGCCTGCGATCGCGATGTCGCACGCTCCGGCCCGCAGCAGTTGCAGGGACGTGCCGAGCGCGTGCGTACCCGAGGCGCAGGCCGTGGAAATCGCGAAACTGGGGCCGCCGACGCCGAGATCGCGGCATACGCTGTCGGCGGCCCCGCTGACGGGCGTCAGCAGACCCACTTTGGGCGAGACCCGCCGCGCCCCTCGTTCACCGAGCACGGCGGTCTGTTCGTCGTAAAAGGGCAGACCGCCGTGGCCCGAGCCGA
>NZ_DATMVN010000145.1:0-3253 GCF_035563135.1 Streptomyces sp. | reverse complement strand
GCGCCCGAGCCCGTGCCCGTCCCACCGCGCCGGCCACGTCCCCGGCTGCCCGAGCGGAAGGATCCGCCGGCCGCCTGGCCCGGGCCCTGACCCGTGCCGCGCGTACGCGGCTTGGGCTGCGCCGGCTGGGGCACCTCGATGACGATCGCGACGCCGGAGGGCTCGCGGGCACCCGTGATCCGGCTGAGCTCCTCGTCGCTGGACCTGACCCGGGTGGTGCGCGGCGCGATGCCCGCGTCCTGCATCAGCCGGGTCATCTCGCGCTTCTCCTCGGGCAGCACGAGCGTGACGACGCTGCCCGACTCCCCGGCGCGCGCGGTGCGCCCGCCGCGGTGGAGGTAGTCCTTGTGGTCGGTCGGCGGGTCCACGTTGACGACCAGGTCCAGGTCGTCGATGTGGATGCCCCGGGCCGCCACGTTCGTCGCGACGAGCGCGGTGACCTGGCCGTTCTTGAACTGGTCCAGCGTCCGGTTGCGCTGCGGCTGGGACCGGCCGCCGTGCAGGGCCGCGGCCCGCACACCGCTGGCGAGGAGCCGCTTGGCGAAGCGGTCCGCGGCACGCTTGGTGTCCACGAACATGATCACCCGGCCGTCGCGGGCGGCGATCCGGGTGGCGACGGCCTTCTTGTCCGTCTCGTCCGCCACGTGCAGCACATAGTGCTCCATGGTGGTGACGGCACCGGCCGACGGGTCGACCGAGTGCACGACCGGATCGGTGAGGAACATCTTCACCAGCCGGTCGATGTTCTTGTCGAGGGTCGCGGAGAACAGCATGCGCTGCCCGTCCGCCTCGACCTGCTTGAGCAGCGCGACGACCTGCGGCATGAAGCCCATGTCGGCCATCTGGTCGGCCTCGTCCAGGACGGTGATCGAAACCTGGTCGAGCCGGCAGTCGCCGCGCTCGATGAGGTCCTTGAGCCGGCCCGGCGTGGCGACGAGCACCTCGGCGCCGCGGCGCAGCGCACCGGACTGCCTGCTGATCGACATGCCGCCCACGACGGTGGCGACGCGCAGGTTCACGGAGGTGGCGTACGGGGTGAGGGCGTCGGTGACCTGCTGGGCGAGCTCGCGGGTGGGGACGAGGACGAGTGCCAGCGGGGCGTGCGGCTCGGAGCGGCGTCCCGCGGTGCGGGCGAGCAGCGCCAGGCCGAAGGCCAGGGTCTTGCCGGAGCCGGTGCGGCCACGGCCGAGGATGTCCCGGCCGGCCAGCGAGTTCGGCAGGGTGGCGCCCTGGATGGGGAAGGGGTCGCTCACACCCTGCGCGGTGAGGGTCTTCAGCAGCGCGGCGGGCATGTCCAGCTCGGCGAACGCGTCGACGGCGGGCAGTGCGGGGGTCAGGGTCTCCGGCAGGGCGAACTCGCCGCCCTGGGCGGGCGCGGGCCTGCGGCGGGCCGGTGCCTTGCCGGATCCTCGGGTGTTCGCCGGCGCCCGGTCCGGGCCGCGCCCCTTTATCGGGCGGCTGCGGGTCGGACGGTCCTGGCGTTCGGAGCGGGTCATACGGAATTGCCCTCCTGGGGGATTCCTGGGATTACTGCCGACTGCTGCGGACTGCTTGATGTGCGCCCCAGGATGCAAGCACAGAGCAGGTGTCCCGGTTGCGGTAGCGAACCAGGAAGGGACGAGCCGGAAACAGCACAAACCGGGGCCCGCACCTTCACGGTGCGGGCCCCGGCTGCGAGGTACGCGTCCGGCGATCAGGCCGGGACGATGTTCTCCGCCTGCGGGCCCTTCTGGCCCTGCGTGACGTCGAAGGAGACCTTCTGGCCCTCCTGGAGCTCACGGAAGCCCTGGGTGGCGATGTTGGAGTAGTGGGCGAAGACGTCGGCGCCGCCGCCGTCCTGCTCGATGAAGCCGAAGCCCTTTTCCGAGTTGAACCACTTCACGGTTCCAGTAGCCATGTCATTCTCCTAAAAGAGGTGCAGTGCCGGAAATCCGCACTTTACGAATTCCAAGTCGCCGCATTGAGCCCCATCCGGAGAAAGCCGGAAAACAATAAAGCGCCTGAGGAGGGTTCCCGTCAGGCGCACATAAAGTTCATGGGTACCAAAACTGCAACTCGGCAACCGTAGCACGTTCTGTCGGCGAGCGGCAGATCATGTTGCTCCGGCGCGCCGGAGACCGCGCCGGGGATCCTGCTGAGCAGCGCGGCGGCGGGGACCGTCCACGGCAGCTTCCACTCTCGTTCACGGATGTTTCCCGCCCTGTTCCCCCAAGGGCTGTGGGCACTTCGCCGGGTGGCGGAACCACACATTCCGTCAGGGGTTCCGGAGCGGCCGGCGAGGGGTCGAGGACCTCGCGCGCAGGAGGGCGGTTCACCTGATCGCCGTAACGGCACGCACCCGGACCGCGCACCGGCGGGCAGCAGGATCCGCCGGGCCGCGCACCGGCGGGCGGAAGGGTCTGCCGCAGTCCTTACGCCGAACGGGTGCCATACGGCGCGAGGCCGTCCAGGAGGAGTGCGGGCACGGGCGGCCGCCCGGCGCCCCGCACCCCACAGCCGCGGGCCAGAGGGTCACGACTCGCGGGCGGGACTGTCGTCGGCGCCCCTGCGCAGGGTGCGCAGGGGGTGGCCGGGGCGCCAGACCTGTACGACGATGTCGTCGCCGTCGAGCCCGGTGCGGACCACCTCCGCGGGATCGGCGCGGAAGAGGAGGAAGGGCTCCGGCGGGGCCGCCTCCTCGACGAAGCGTGCCAGCACGGCGGGGTCGGTGATCTCCACCGCCCGGCCGGAGACACGCACGTCCCCGTCGGCCATCTCCGCGTCCGGGCCCGGATTGGCGTGGAGGGCGAAGCGCGGGTCCCGCCGCAGGTCCAGGGCCTTGCGGGAGCCGGGCATCATGCCCAGCCACAGCGCGTCCATCCGGAAGTCCGCCTCCAGGCCGGTGACCCGGGGGGAGCCGTCCACGCGCAGGGTCGCGAGGACGTGGTGCCTGTACTGCTGGAACCGTGTGCGCACGGTGTCGGCGAAGGCCGGTTCCGCCGTGCGGAAGTCCTGCCACGAAACGGGTGTCACTTTCGATGTCATGGGTGCCATCGAACCCCGCAATCAGGACACCTTCTGTCGTGTTTCCTCGTGTGTCACCGGTTCGGACGCCTCCTCCCCCGGCCCTTCATCGGGCCGGAGCGGCCGGGCACCGGATGGACGGCGGCCCGGCTGCCCCTCGTCCTGCTCTTCTGCGCTTCTGCGCTTCTGCGGGCGGACACGGGCGCTCCCGCGGCGGCCTGCGAGCGCCGGTGCCCGCTCCCGCACCGTG
>NZ_DATMVN010000144.1:0-2986 GCF_035563135.1 Streptomyces sp. | reverse complement strand
TCGTCGGCTTCGCGACCACGTCACGCCGCGACGTGCGGGTCAGCAGCAGGATCTTCTCCGACTCCACCGCCTTGGAGATCCACACCTTGCGGCCGCTGACGACGTAGTGGTCGCCGTCCCGCCGGGCGTACGTCGTGATGCTCGTCGTGTCCAGGCCGGCACCGGGCTCGGTCACTCCGAAGCAGACGTGCAGGTCGCCGTCCACGATGCGGGGGAGCGTGCGGCGCTTGAGTTCCTCGGATCCATGCACCACGACCGGGTGCATGCCGAAGATCGACAGGTGGATGGCGCTGGCCGCGTTCATCCCGCCCCCCGAGCGGGCCACCTCCTCCAGCAGGAGCGTGGCCTCGGTGATGCCGAGGCCATGGCCGCCGTACGCCTCCGGGATCGTGATGCCGAGCCACCCGCCTCCGGCGACGGCGTCGTAGAACTCTTCGGGGAAGGCGTGGTCGCGGTCCTTCTCCATCCAGTACCGGTCGTCGAAGTCGCGCAGGAGACCGGCCACGGCCTTGCGGATCGTCTCTTGGTCCTCGGTCAGCTCAAAATCCACGGCGGGGAACCCCTCTGCCGGTTGCTGAAGTGTGAAACATATCAAAGGTCAGACCGAAGGAGACGTCAACTGTCCTGGAAGCATGGCGCCATGATGGTGAAGGAGGACGGGCTGGACGGACAAGAAGGGCCCGCGTGAACGCGGACCCTTCGGCTCGGACGGCTCTGCTGTCAGGCCGCGCCGTCGGCGGAGCCCTTGGAGGGGGCGGGCCGCCTGGCGGCGGCCTTCTTCGGTGCGGCCTTCCTGGTGGCGGCGGGCGCGTTCGCCTTGGCGGCCCCGGCCGTGCTCCCGGCGGAGCTCCGGGCCGTCCCGGCGATGCCGTTCAGGCAGAACTCCCACACGTCCTCCGCGCCGATGCGGGAAGGGTGTGCCCCGCCCGGGGCGGGGGCCTGGGCCGTGAACATCGCCGTCTGCATGATCAGGGAGGCGGTACGGCGGGGGCGGGGCGCGACGGCCAGGCCGGCCTCGGCCGCGCCCTCCACCAGTTCCGTGAACAGGGTGAGCAGCGGGACATGGGCGGTGGCCACCTGGTCGGGGTGACTCACCAGCAGTTGGACGGCGAAGTCGGTGAAGAGCGGGGACTGCTGCCCCTCGCGAGGTGTGGAGGCCGCGTACAGCAGGTCCACCGCCACCTTGAGCCGCTCCAGTGGATCCGCCACGGCCGAGATCTTCTCCCGCATCTCGGTGGCCGACGTCGACAGCGCGTCCTCGAAGAGCGCGAGCAGCAGTTCGTGCTTGCCGTCGAAGTGCTGGTAGAAGCTGCGCAGCGACTGACGGGAGCGCTCCACGACCTCCTGCACCGTGAAGTCGGTGGTGCCCTTACCGGCGATCAGTTCCTGTGCCGCGTCCAGGAAGCGTTGTACGCGCTGCTCGGCGCGCAGCTTCGCGGCCCGGGTGGATCGTTCGACGGCACGCTGCCGCCAGGCGGGCTCAGGGGACTCGACCGGTTCGGCGGGGACGACACTCATGAGTAGAACGGTACTCCACTCACGTGAAAAGAGAGGGCACCCCCCCTACCGAATCGCGCTCCGCGTGAAGCAAGACTCTTACTTCCCTATAGCGAGAATGTTATTCTCACTCCGTGTGCTGCCGTAGAGGTCCCCATCAGCACCTCGGGAGAGCGGAGGCCGGGCATGGAGTTCGAACTCGACGAGGAGCAGCGGATGCTGCGCCGCACGGTGCGTGAGACGGTCGCCAAGGTGCGGTCGCAGCCCCAGGACCGGCAATGGGAGACCTACCGGAGCCTGGGCTGGCTGGAGGCGCCGCCGCTGGAGCTGGCCCTCATCGTGGAGGAGCTGGGGTACGCGGCCGATCCGACCCCGTTCCTGGCCACGGCCACCTGGTTCGCGCCGCTGGCGGGCCGACTGCCCGAGGGCAGTGGCACGGCCGTGTTCGACGGCGCCGGTCGGTACGTCCTCGACGCCGACCGCGCCGGCGAAGTCGCACTGCTCACCCCGGACGGTGTCACCGTCGTCCCCGGGTCCGGTCTCGGGGCCGAGCGCGTCGACATCCTCGACCCGCACCTGCACGTGGCGCACGTCGACACGGGCGCCGCCCTCGCGGCCGGCGTCCCCGACCTCGCCCTGACCGGCCTCGCGGCCACCGCGGTCGGCGCCTGCCGCCGCATCCTCGACCTGGTCCTCGCGCACGTGAAGCAGCGCGCGCAGTTCGGCCGGGCGCTCGGCTCGTTCCAGGCCGTCAAGCACAAGGCGGCCGACATGCACGTGGCCGTGGAACGGGCCCGCGCCCTCACCCACTTCGCCGCGCTCACGATCGCTGAGGACGACCCGCGCCGGGCCCGGGCCGCCCACATGGCCAAAGCCGCGGCGGGGGAGTGCCAGCGCCTGGTCTTCCGGCACGGCCTGCAGTTGTTCGGTGCCATGGGCTTCACCTGGGAGAACGAACTGCAACTGCATCTGAAGCGGGCCCAGGCCTGTGACCTGCTGCTCGGCACCGCGTCCGCCCACAGGAAGGCCCTGCTGACCGCATGAAGCTCGCCGACGACCCGGAGGTGGAGGAATTCCGCGCCCGGTTCTCCGCCTTCCTCGACGCCCGCATGCCCCCGCAGGCCCAGGCCCGCGAACGCTCCCGCTCGAGCGCCGACGTACCCGGGTGGGCCCGGCGCTGGCAGCGCACTCTCTTCGACGAAGGCTGGCTCCTCCCCGGCCAGCCACCCGAGTACGGAGGCCGGAACGCCACCCTGCCCCAGCAGCTCGCCCACCTGGAGGAGTTGGCCCATCGCCGGATCTACCACAGCTTCAACCCGCAGGGACTCGGCATCATCGCCGCCTCCCTGCTCACCTTCGGCACCAAGGAGCAGAAACGGCGTTGGGCGGTGCCGATCCTGCGCGCCGAGATCACCGCCGCGCTCGGCATGAGCGAACCCGAGGCGGGCTCCGACCTCGCCTCGCTGCGCACCCGGGCCGTCCTGGACGG
>NZ_DATMVN010000143.1:0-6214 GCF_035563135.1 Streptomyces sp. | reverse complement strand
GGGGAGTACCTGCTGAACATGCGGGACGGCATCTGAGCGCCGAGTGCAGAGCCCTGCTTGGCGGCGGCCATGAGCCAGGCGACCGTACCCCGCAGGTAACCGGCTTCCTGGTCTCTTGCTACCGGGACCAAGCGATGCCAGATCTCCCCCGGGGACGGCACGCCCTCCGAGCGCTCCGCAGCCCTCGAGTCGCGGGGCGTTCGCTGTGGCCTCCGGGCCGGAGAACTGCGCCCCCACGCACCCCGGAAGCACAGCACGACCTCAGGAGCGTGCACCACTTCGGGCACTCGCCACCGGGAAACCGGTATCCGCTTCCCACAGGTGAAAGGTGCCTGAGACCATCTACAGGTCGGACCGGCGATCACTCCTCGCCGGTCCGGTTTATCTTCTCTGCCGTGCGGGGACGGGTTGGATGAAACAGGTGCAGAGCCCGGGGAAGGGCTGACAGTCCGAGTGGTGACTGAGCACACACGGCCGCGGATCTACGGCACCGACTGCGACGACGCCGCCTCCTACGCCACCCGCCCAAGCCGTGAGTACGTCGAGCTGAACGGCGGGCCGCTTCTGGACGTCACCGGTCTCACAACTCCTGAACGCACAACCGGTGCGTTCCTGATCACTCCTCACAGTGCGTACGGGCCGGGCGGGCGTGCCTTGTACGCGCCGGACTTCAGCAGTCCTGTCGGCCAGTGGGTCCGGGAAGGAGATATGCCCTGACCCTCACCACTACGGCTTCACCAAGCCGCTGCTGTGCCTGGGCGCCGCCTTTCGGCGGCTGTAGGAGATGCCGAGATCGTCCGGCAGGTTCGCCCCGGCACAAGTTCGTCGCGCCTTCCGGCACCTGCGGTCGAAGTCCGTCTGCTCGGCCGCGTACGAGCCCGCACCCCTTACCAGTTGGTCAGGTCGATCAGGCGGGCACAGTGGGGGTCGGATGTGTCCGTCGCCCAGCGTTCCTCCTCCTCCACGAGCGAGGGCAGAGCAGCCAGCAGAGCGGTGAGAGCACCGGTGGTCCGCACGTCGGCCGCGATCAGGCCCCCGGCCTTCTCGACGGCGAGGTAGAGCCGCATACTGTCCGGCCCCGTGAAGAAGAACCCGCAAAGTGCCGGGCTGGGCGGACTCTCCACGAACGGCCAGGCCAGCGTGCGCAGTACACGCAGCGCCCGGTCCGCCGGGACGGGGGAGGCAGGCTCGAGAGCGGCGGTGTCCACCAGGACGAGGGGCATACCCATCACGGTCGCGTCCGTGCGGGGGAGCGGGCCGGCGAGGAGCGCGCGGGTCCAGCCCAGCACCAGCGGGGCGGTGACCGCCTCGTCGTCCTCGTCCGACAACGGGATCTCGTAGGCGACCAGCTCGTGGGCCAACACCGCATCAGCGCCGCCGGTCACGATCCGGACCGCGTTCCGCGTCGGCAGGACACCGCGCAGGAAGACCCCCTCGGCCAGAGGCAGTGCTGTGTAGTCGAGAAGAAAACGCGTGAGGTAGGCCTGTTGCTCGACGGTCTCCTTGCCGGAGGTACTCATTCGTTGATCCAGTTCGGGCACTTGCTCATGCCCTTGCAGTAGGTGGTGACGACACCGATCTTGTTTCCCTTGCCCGCGTCGTACTCACCGTCACCCGTGCGGCGGGCGTACTGCACGATGACCACGATGTTGACCAGTTTGGCCTGGTTGCGGGCGACCCTGTAGTACTCGAGCCTTCCCCCGCTCTTCTTGTCCACTTTCCCGGCCAGAGCCGCGTCGACCACCCGGCACTTCTTGATGTTGTGCTTGCCAAAGAAGTGATTCCAGCCCAGATCCCCGTTGCCGTAACGCGTGGGGATGACCCGCCCCTCGGGATCACTCTGCTCACACTTCACCTTCTTGTTCCAGTACTGCTGCGCCGACGCGTCGGACACCGGCGTGAGAACGAGACACGCGCTCATGACTCCCGCTGCCACCATGCTGATCATCCTCATGACCGGACCGTGCCACCCCGCCGCACGACCTATGCCCGCTCTGCAGGCAGATTCCTTCCCCCTCCCCCGAACGGGGAGAGCCGCTGGTGCGTTCGCCGGGCTTGCGGTGCTGCTCGCGCTGCGCGGCGCGCTGCTCCAGGTGCAGAAGCCGTGCCTTCTCCTGGGAGGTCAGCCACTCGCCGTGCTCGTGGGTCTCGCCATGGGAGAGGGCAAGGTGTTCTCGAGGCGGAAAATGGACTGCGGTGCGCAGATAGGGGTGCGGTCACACTTTCCGGTGATCTTTCCCAGAAACTTCTCGGGCAAGAACTGAAACCGCCACCATCACCAGACCTGGAGGGCTCTGTCGTCCGTCCCGTCGGTAGAGCCTCTGCGCGATCGTTTCGGACACTGACCCCCCAGGGGCAGGTGCGGCCGTCCGTGACAGGCTGTGCCGGGACTGATGCTGACTTTTCTGACGGCCAGTCAGGGGGCGCTCATCCGGCTGCCGTCCCGCCCCTGTCGCACCAGTAGGACCGCCCGGCGGTGCGCGCCCGTGGCTCCTGCCGGTTGCATCTGCGCTGCGGAGATCGCCGCTCTGGCGGCTCTGTGCAGAGTGGGAGCGCCATGCGGCCTGGAGCCCATCCGGGGTTCGCCTGATCGGAGGACCGCGGGGGCCCCAGGAGAGGCGGTGGGACACGCTCGCCCGTGAACGGATCAGGCGTTCTGCTTCACGCCACTGAGCCGCAAGGCCGGCCTCATCGAGCGGCGGTGAGATCGAGGGCGATGTCGATGATCATGTCTTCCTGGCCGCCGACCAGGCGGCGCCGGCCGCACTCCATGAGGATGTCGCGGACGTCGACCTCGTACCTCCGGGCAGCGAGCTCGGCGTGGCGGAGGAAGCTGGAGTAGACGCCCGCGTAGCCGAGGGTGAGGGTCTCGCGGTCGACGCGGACCGGGCGGTCCTGGAGCGGGCGGACGATGTCGTCGGCAGCGTCCTGCAGCTTGAACAGGTCGCAGCCGTGCTTGTAGCCGGACAGGTCGGCGACGGCGACGAACGCCTCGATGGGGCAGTTGCCCGCGCCCGCGCCGTGCCCGGCGAGCGAGGCGTCGACCCGTCGGACGCCGTTCTCGACCGCGACGACCGAGTTGGCCACGGAGAGCGAGAGGTTCTCGTGGGCGTGGACGCCGATCTCCGTGGCCGGGTCGAGCACGTCCCGGTAGGCGCGGACCCGGGCGGTGACGTCGTTCATGGTCAGCCGGCCGCCGGAGTCGGTGACGTAGACGCAGTGGGCGCCGTAGGACTCCATCAGTTTGGCCTGCCGGGCGAGCTTCTCGGGCTCGGCCATGTGCGAGAGCATCAGGAAGCCGGAGACGTCCATGCCCAGCTCGCGGGCGGCGGCGATGTGCTGGGCGGAGATGTCGGCCTCGGTGCAGTGGGTGGCCACGCGCACCGAGCGGACGCCGAGGTCGAAGGCGTGCTTCAGCTCGTCGATGGTGCCGACGCCGGGCAGGAGCAGAGTGGTGAGGCGGGCGTTCTCCAGGACCGAGGCGGCGGCCTCGATCCACTCCCAGTCGGTGTTCGAGCCGGGGCCGTAGTTGAGCGAGCCACCGGCCAGACCGTCGCCGTGGGCGACCTCGATGGCGTCCACGCCGGCCTCGTCGAGAGCCGAGACGATGCGCTTGACGTCGTCGGGCGTGATCCGGTGCCGGACAGCGTGCATGCCGTCCCGGAGGGTGACGTCCTGGACGAAGATGTCGGTGCTCACTTCGCGGTCTCCTTCTCGGCGGCGATCCGCTCGGCCATCCGTACTGCGGCCGAGGTCATGATGTCGAGGTTTCCGGCGTACGCCGGGAGGTACATGCCCGCGCCCTCGACCTTGAGGAAGACCGACACCTGGTGGGTCGGCCGGGGGCCCTCTCCGTCCGCGAGGAGGGTCTCGACCGGCTGGTCGGCCGGTATCTCGCTGATCTGGACGTCCTGCACCATCGTGTAGCCCGGGACGTAGGAGGAGACCTCGGCGACCATCTTCTCGACCGAGGCGGTGATCTCTCGCCCGGCGGCGGCCCTTTCGTCCTGGCTGCCGGGCAGGGTCACCAGGGCGAAGACGGTGTCGCGCATCATCAGCGGCGGCTCGGCCGGGTTGAGGACGATGATCGCTTTTCCGCGCCGGGCCCCGCCGACCTCGACGATCGCGGCGGAGGTGGTCTCGGTGAACTCGTCGATGTTGGCGCGGGTGCCCGGACCGGCAGATCTGGAGGCGATCGAGGCGACGATCTCGGCGTACGCCACCGGGACGACCTGGCTGATCGCGGCCACCACCGGGATGGTGGCCTGGCCGCCGCAGGTGACCATGTTGACGTTGGGCGCGTCGAGGTGCTCGTCGATGTTGACGGCCGGGATGACGTAGGGCCCGATGGCGGCCGGTGTCAGGTCGATCATCCGGATACCGAGAGGGCGGAGCTTTTCGTCGTTGTGGCGGTGCGCGCCGGCCGAGGTGGCGTCGAAGACGATGCCGATCTCATCGATCTGCGGCGACTTCAGCAGTCCCTCCACGCCTTCGGCGGTTGTCTCGAAGCCGAAGCGGGCGGCGCGGGCGAGTCCGTCGGAGGCCGGGTCGATGCCGACCATGACGCCCATCTCGAGGTGCTGTGCGGTGCGCATGATTTTGATCATCAGGTCGGTGCCGATGTTGCCCGACCCGATGACGGCGACCTTCGTCTTGCTCATCGTGTTCCTTGTCCGGGGAGGAGGTGTCAGCAGAAGGTGACCGACACGGTGCCGAGGCCGGTGACGGTGGCCTGGACGGCGTTGCCCGGCGTCACCGGGCGCATGGGGCCGAGTGCGCCGGAGAGGACGACCTGACCGGCGCGGAGCGGCGAGCCCAGGTCGCGGGCCTGGCGGGCGAGCCAGACAAGGGCGTTGACCGGGTCGCCGAGGCAGGCGGCGCCGTTGCCGGTGGAGACGGTCTCCCCGTCGATCATCATCGTCATCTCGGCCGTGACGGGGTCGAAGTCGGTGAGGGGGACCTGGCGGGTGCCGAGTACGTAGCCGCCGGCGGAGGCGTTGTCGGCGACGGTGTCGCCGAAGCTGATGTCCCAGTCGGCCACGCGGCTGCCGCAGATCTCGAGCGCGGCCACGGCGTGGTCGACGGCTCCGCTGACCTGGGCGTGGTCGAGCAGGCCCTCGGTCAGGTCGTCCTTCAGCACGAAGGCGATCTCGGCCTCGACCCGCGGCTGGAGGATCGCTTCGGCCGGTACGGCCGAGCCGTCGGAGTACGCCATGTCATCGAAGAGGACGCCGAAGTCGGGCTGGTCGACACCGAGTTGCTGCTGGACGGCGGTCGAGGTCAGGCCGATCTTGCGGCCGACGACCGTGGCGCCCGCCTCGATCCGCTCGGCGGCGAGCCGTGTCTGCACGGCGTACGCCGCCTCGACGTCGTCACGGCCGATCAGGTCGCGTACCGGAATGGTCGGGACGCCGGTTGCGGCTGCCTCGCGGAGTCGGGCCGCAGCGGCGGCGATGCTGTCGTCGGGGACAGTCGGGTGGGTCTGTGCCATGACGTCCAATCTGCGGCACGGCAGGAGAGAGGGCCATGGTCGCGTTCCACTCAGCGGTACGCTCTTTCACGTGGAGGAGCGTGGGAAAGGCCCTGACAGGGAGCGCGGCACAGTGCTGGGTAAGGCCCTGGCGATCCTGCGGGCGTTCGGCCCGGCGGACTCAGTGCTTCCGCTCGCCGAGCTGGTCCGGCGGACGGATCTGCCGAAGGGGACTGTGCACCGGGTGGCAGGGGATCTCGTACGGCACCGGCTGCTGGACAGGACGGCGCACGGGTACCGGCTCTCCGGAGGGCTCTTCGAGCTGGGTCTGCGGGCCGCGGCGGAGCGAACGCTGCTCGAACTGGCGATGCCTTTCCTGCAGGACCTCTACGAGCGCACCCACGAGACGGTGCACCTCGGGGTGCGGGAGGGACACGAGGTCGTCTACATCGCGAAGATCGGCGGACACCGCCAGGCGAAGGCACCTTCCCGTACCGGTGGGCGGATGCCGATGCACTGCACGGCGTTGGGGAAGGTCCTGCTGGCCTGTGCCGGGGAGGAGGAGTGGGCCGCCGTGCTGACCGGGCCGATGGAACGCCGGACGCCACGGACGGTCATCGCGCCCGGTCTGCTGCGCGGGCAGTTGATCCGGGCGGTGGAGACGGGGGTCGCCTACGAACGGGAGGAGTCGACGCAGGGCCTGCTGTGCGTGGCGGCGCCGGTCCCCGCCTCCGACGGGCGGAC